>CAZQHD010000074.1:0-10527 GCA_964593295.1 uncultured Thermotogae bacterium
CTGCACGGAAAGGGCACGATCAAGCGCAGGCTGGCCGCCATGTGGATGATGTGGAACCGGCACGGAATCGACATCACCGTCGATCCGGCGTTGGTCTTCCCCGCCCTTCACTATCAGAACGGGGGCATAGAGATCGACGCCGACGGATGTACCTGCGTGCCCGGGCTGTTCGCCGGTGGAGAAGTGGCCGGCGGCGTGCACGGCAAGAATCGACTGATGGGAAACTCCTTGCTCGACTGCAACGTCTTCGGTCGACGCGCCGGCCTCGCGGCGGCACGATGGGCGAAGGAGAACAAATCCAAGACACCGACCCTCAAGCATGCCGTCACCTATGCCGCCTCGTTGAAGGAGGCCGGAGTCCCCGAGGATCGAACTGCGCCGATTCTTCTCCCGGACTACCGCCGGGAGGCCATGCTGGCGCGTCGGATGAAGATCCTGTCGTAGGAGGCGAGATGACCACGGGTGTCACCAAGCGATGGAAGACGAAACACGGCCATCTCTTCGTTCAGGAAGACGAATGCAAAGGGTGCAACTTCTGCATCGAGTTCTGTCCCAAGCAGGTGCTCGTACGCTCCGAGCAGTTCAATGCCAAGGGGTACTATCCTCCCGTGGTGGCCGATCCGGAAGGCTGCGTGAACTGCACGTTCTGCGAGCTGATCTGTCCGGATTTCGCCATCTGGAGCGAGACGAGTGAGCCCGAAACACCGATCGAAAAGGGGAGCCATGGGTAAGCGGATTCTCGAAGGAACGCACTTCATGAACGGCGACGATGCCTGTGCCGAGGGCGCCGTCGCCGCCGGGTGCAGCCTGTTTGCCGGGTATCCGATCACGCCCCAGTCCGAGATCGCTGAACGGATCTCGCTGCGTCTACCGCAAGTGGGCGGCGTCTTCATCCAGATGGAAGACGAGATTTCCTCCATGGCCGCCGTGCTCGGGGGTGCGTGGGGCGGCGCGAAAACGATGACAGCCACCTCGGGACCGGGATTCTCACTGATGATGGAGAACCTCGGCTTGGGGTTGATGACAGAGACCCCCTGCGTGTTGATCAACATCCAACGCGGTGGCCCCAGCACCGGCCTGCCCACGCTGGTCGGTCAAGCCGACATGATGCAGGCGCGCTGGGGATCCCATGGTGATTACGGGATCATCGCGCTGTGCCCGTCCTCTCCGGAGGAATCCTTCTATCTAACGATCGACGCGTTCAACCTGGCAGAGACGTACCGTCTCCCCGTGTTGGTCATGTCCGATGAAGTCGTGGGCCACATGTACGAGCGGGTGGAGATCGATCCCAAGCGGATCGAGATCGTGGAGCGCAAGAAGCCATCGACCCCACCCGGTGAGTTCTTGCTCTACCAACCCGATGAACGCCTGGTCCCTCAAGGGATGCCGTCGTTCGGCGACGGGTACCGTGTGCACGTCACCGGTCTGACGCACGACGAGCGCGGCTATCCGGTCATCGATGCCGCTACGCAGCACCAGAATGTGGTACGGCTGAAGGAGAAGATCACCCGAAACACGGAACAGATCGTCCGCGTGGAGGAGACCGAAACAGACGACGCGGACGTCGTCATCGTCACGTACGGCATCTCGGCCCGCACATCCCTCGGGGCCCTGCGTCGCGCGAGAGATAAAGGCCTCAAGGTCGGCATGCTGCGGTTGATCACGGTCTGGCCGTTCCCGGAGTCGATCGTACGGACCCTCGCCCAGCGCGTGGCCGGGTTCGTGGTCCCGGAGATCAACCTAGGGCAGATCGTCCTGGAAGTCGAGCGGATCGCGTGCAAAGACGCCCTCGTACGGTCCGTCCCGCACGCCGGAGGGGATATCCACGACCCGGACGTCATCGTCCAAGCCATCGAGGAGGTGCTCAGCCATGCCGGGTAGGACCAAGACGTTGCCGTCGCCGGAACTCCTACACGACGTCCATCATCCGATGGAGAAGTACCTGCGTACCGATCGCCTACCGCACATCTGGTGCTCAGGATGCGGACTCGGCACGACACTGTCGTGCTTCACCTATGCACTGGATGCGCTTCAACTCACCGACGCCGACGTCGGGATCGTCTCCGGGATCGGCTGTACCGGTCGAGCCGCCGGGTACTTGAACCTCGATTCGTACCACACGACCCACGGACGGGCGATCGCCTTCGCCACCGGACTCGCGCTGATCCGCCCGGAGAAGAAGGTCGTGGTCATCTCCGGCGACGGGGATCTGTTCGCGATCGGCGGCAATCACTTCATCCACGCCGCCCGACGCAACATCGACATGACGGTGTTGTGTGTGAACAACTTCAACTACGGGATGACGGGTGGGCAGTTCGGTCCAACCACCCCGATCGGACAGCGCGGAACCACCGCTCCGTATGGGAACTTCGAGAGTCCGTTCAACCTGCCGTACCTTGCGGCGTCGAGCGGTGCCATCTACGTGGCCCGTTGGACAAGTCTCGATGCACGCCGCGTGAAAGAGTCGTTTGTGGAGGCGTTGCAGCGTCCCGGCTTCTCGTTCGTCGAGGTCGTCTCGCCCTGCCCGACGAACTACGGGCGCCGCAACCGCATCGGGGACGGACTGGACGAGCTGAAATACTATCAAGAACACACCGTGATCCGCCACGGATCGGACCCGAAGGAAGCAGACCTTGGGCCCGGAAAAGAGATCGTCGTCGGCCGCTTCGTCGACACGCCGCGTCCCACGTATCTCGAGCTGTACAACACCTGGGTCCTCGAGAAGCACAGGCTCCAGAAGACCCAAACCTAGTCCCACCCTAAGGAGGGGAAGCACGATGTCGATGATCCAAGCGCTCATGCAGGCGCTCCAGCAAGCAGCCACTGAGCTTCCTCCCGACGTCCAGGCCGCACTTCGAGCGGCACGTGAACGGGAGACCTCATCCCTGGGCGCCGCGCAGCTGGATGCGATCCTGGAGAACATCGAGGTCGCTGGAGACGGAGCGATTCCTATGTGCCAAGACACAGGGGTTCAGACGTTCTTCGTGGAGGCCGGCGTACGCAGTCCGTTCCTGGCGGACCTCAAGGGATGGATGGAGACCGCCGTTCGAGAGGCCACCACGGCGATCCCCCTGCGACCGAACACGGTGGACCCGTTCACTGGCGCCAATCCCGGAGACAACTCCGGCTTCATGATGCCTCTAATCACATGGGACCTCGTGGACGGAGAGGATGTGCTGATCACGCTCCTGCCCAAGGGCGGAGGCAGCGAGAACATGTCTGCGCTGAAGATGCTGCCGCCCGGCGTCGGGCTCAAGGGGATCAAGCGGTCCGTAATCGAGCATATCGTGTCCTGCGGAGGCAAACCGTGTCCGCCCACCATCGTCGGTGTGGGCATCGGCGGCGGTGCTGATGTGGCGATGAAACTCGGGAAGAAGGCCGTTCTGCGGAGGATCGGGACCCAGCACCCTGTCCCCCAGGCGGCCGCGCTGGAGCGCGAGCTGCTTGAGCTGGTGAACCGGACCGGCGTCGGGCCGATGGGGGTCGGCGGCCGCACGACCTGTCTGGCCGTTCACGTAGAGTTCGCCCATCGACACCCTGCCTCGTTGCCGCTGGGCATCCTGGTTCAGTGCTGGGCCGATCGGCGTGCCCAGGTTCGACTGTCCGCCGACGGCACCGCGGAGGTGATCCATCCATGCCCCATCATCTGACCCTGCCCGTCTCCACAGATGACGTGCGTCACCTTCGTGTCGGAGAGATCCTTTTCCTCACCGGCACGGTCTTCACCGCCCGAGACGAGGCGCATCTGCACATGCTTGAGCACCACAAGGCCGGAAGGACGATGCCGTTCGACCCCTCGCAGATGGCCCTCTTTCACTGCGGACCGGTCGTGACACAGCGCGAGCATGGCTGGGACGTCATCGCCGCAGGTCCCACGACCTCCGTGCGCATGGAGCTGTTTGAGGACGAGTTCCTTCGGACCTTTCGCACACCCATCATCATCGGAAAGGGCGGCATGGGCCTGCGGACCCAGGCCGCGCTGGAGGAGGTCGGTGCCGTGTATACGCACTACACCGGGGGCGCCGGCGCCCTGGCCGCCAAACGAATCGAACGCGTCCGCGGCGTTGAATGGCTGGAGCGTTTGGGCATGCCCGAGGCGGCCTGGCTGTTCGAAGTCCGAGACTTCGGCCCCCTCCTGGTCACGATGGACTCCGCCGGCGGCAACCTGTACAAGGACCTGGAACCGACCGTAGCGCAGAACGTGAAGGAGATTCTGGCGCAGATCGAACGCGCCGGATGATCGTCGGGATCGACGAAAGGAGCAACTCACATGGTATCGGACAAGCATCTCTCCGTGGAGGAGCGAATTGCCAAGGCGAAGCTTCCCGGGAAGAAAGCCCCTGCACTGCACGCCTTCTACCGCGGCAAGGTGGAGACCGCACTGAAGTGCTCCATCAACAGCTTCGACGACTTCGGCATCTGGTACACCCCAGGCGTCGCCGCCCCGTGTCGGGAGATCCATGACGACCCGGCGAAGGCGTTCGAGTACACCAACAAGGCCAACGCGATCGCCGTGATCTCGGACGGATCCCGCGTGCTCGGCCTGGGCAACATCGGACCGATGGCCGGCCTCCCGGTCATGGAGGGCAAGTCCCTCCTGTTCAAGTACCTGGGAGGAGTCGGCGCGTTCCCCATCGTGCTCGACACGCAGGACCCCGACGAGATCATCCAGGCCGTGAAGTGGATCGCTCCCGGGTTCGGAGGCATCAACCTGGAGGACTTCTCCAACCCCAAGTGCTTCTACATCTTGGATCGCCTGCGCGAAGAGCTGGACATCCCCGTGTGGCATGACGACCAACAGGGAACCGCCGCCATCACCCTGGCCGGCGTGATCAACGCCGTCAAGCTGGTGGGCAAGGACCTGGACAAGGTCACCTACAGCGTCATCGGATCGGGGGCTGCCAACATCGCGTTCGTTCGGATCCTAATCCACGCCGGAGTCCCCGCCGGCAACATCATCTTGGTCGACTCCAAAGGCATCCTGCACCCGGGTCGTGAGGACCTGGAGGCCGATCGAGCCGCCAACCCGTACAAGTGGCAGTATGCGCTGGAGACCAACGCAGAGAAGCGAACCGGAGGCATGGCCGAGGCGATCGCCGGAACCGACGTCCTCATCGCTGCGTCGAAGCCGGGTCCGGATACGATCCAGAAGGACTGGCTGAGGACGATGAACCAGGACGCCATTGCCTTCGTCATGGCCAATCCCATTCCTGAGCTGTGGCCGTGGGAGGCCGCCGAAGCCGGCGTTCGTGTCGTGGGAACAGGGCGATCCGACTTTCCCAATCAGATCAACAACTCGATTGGATTCCCTGGGATCTTCCGCGGGACACTCGACGTGTTCGCCAAGACGATCACCGATGAGATGGCGATCGCCGCCGCGTACTCGATCGCCAAGACCGCGGAGGACAAGGGACTGCACGAGGAGTACATTGTCCCCACGATGATGGAGACCGACGTCTTCATCAACGAAGCTGTCGCCGTGGGGATGAAGGCGATCGAACAGGGACTCGCGCGAAGGGTGCTCACCGAGGAACAGTTGCGCCGAGAGGCCGAGACCAAGATTCACCGTGCCCAAGCGGAGACCGAGGCCTTGATGAAGGCCGGCATCATCGCGCCCGCCCCCCCGGAGGCAACCGCTTAGCCCCGGTCCCATGGTTCATGCGCCCCCGCGCCCCTGGCGGAACGACTCGCCGGCGGCGCGGGGGCTTGTCTTCCCGTCAGGCCTTTCCTCTCCGCTGGGATTGTAAATATTCGTAGATCCCCATAGAATACCTAGGATCGTTCGGATCATGGGAGGCACCGTGTATACACGCAAGGTCCAGAAAACGGGGGGATCAACGTACTTCGTGACCCTCCCCAAACCGTGGGCGGAAGCCGCCGCCGTGACCACCGGATCAGAGATCGATCTGATTCCCAACGACTCCGGGGCGCTGCTTGCTGTTCCTCCCAGCGTCGCCGAGCGCAATCGGTGCATCATCGATCTCCATGACTGGACGTTTGACCGGCTCCAACGCGAGATCATCTCTCGGTACAACGGAGGATACGGCACCATCACCGTCCGCGGAGCTCGGATCCGTCCCGATCAGCGGCGCATGGTCCGTGAGATCTCTCAGCGGCTCCTCGGATTGGAGATCTTTGAGGAGACCCACCAGCTGATCGTTCTTCACTCCCTGGTCAACATCAAGGACTTTCCCGTGGCCAAAACAGTGGACCGAGTGTTCGACATCACCCAAGCCATGCTGCGTGACTCCGTCACCGCCTTCTGCGATTGGGATGAGGAGCTCGCGCACGACGTGATCGAACGCGATCGAGACATCGACCGGCTGGTCATGCTGGTCGCACGGCAGTTCAGCCTGTTGCTTCGCGACCTGATGACCGAAGACGACTGCGGTATGTCGAGACTCCAGTTCATGCACCATCACGAGGTCGCCGATCAGATGGAACGCGTGGCCGACCATGCGGCCAAGATCTCCGGCGCCACGTTGCTGCTGGGCGGTTCCATCCTTCCCGAGGTCGCTCAGGAGATCCGAACTCGCTTCGAGAGCTCGGACCGTATCCTCAACGAAGCCGTTGGCGCGTTCACCGAACGGGACACCGATCGCGCCAATCAGGCGCTGGAGCAACGCGCCGACCAGAGCAGCCTCTTCTCCGCCGCGCGCAGTCTGACCACGGAACGACAGTCCTCAGAGGCAGCCGCCATCAGCATCGTCTTGGACAGCCTGCTGCGCATCGCCGAGTATGGATTCAATATCGCTGAGAACGCCCTCGATACGCCGGTCACCCGCCAACTGTAGGGGGCAAATCCCCCTGTGCTGCCCTATACAGATATTGATATACACAGCTTCTCGTATATACTTCTTATCGTAAGTAATACCTCGATGATCAGGGGGAGTCGATGAAGCTTCGCATCCTGTTCCTATGCACGCACAACGCCTGTCGATCACAGATGGCGGAAGCCCTACTTCGACACCGGTATGGGGGTACCTATGAGGTCTTCAGTGCGGGAACAAGCCCGTCACAGGTCCATCCCTTCGCCGTCCAGGTGTTGCAGGAGTTGGCGATCGATACATCCACGCTGATCTCCGAATCCCTCTCTATGTATGTCGATCAGCCATTCGACGCCGTGATCACCACCTGCGATGGGGCGCAGCGATCCTGTCCCGTCTTCCCCGGCGCTCTCCGGACGATCCATCACGCCTTCGAGGATCCCTCGCGGGTGGACGGCTCCCAGGAGGAGGTTCTACACGCATTCCGCAGGATTCGGGATCAGATCGATCGCTGGATCCAAGCCACGTTTCACCCGCGCTCGTTCCGATAGACCGACGGGGAAGGCGCTGCGCTCGCGATCTCGAACCAGGGCATTCAATAGTGCGCCCATGCGCTCTCCGCCCTCCCAGAGGATCCCCCGCTATCCGAAGCGCCCGCACAGGTAGTCACAGACCCGCTCATCCTCCGGGTTCTCGAAGACAGATCGAGTGGGCCCGAATTCCGCCAGTTCACCGTCTGCAAGGAATACGGCTACGCTGTCCGAGACACGCTGGGCTTGTTGTAGATTGTGCGTTACGATTAGAACGGTAAGATCCTCGACCAGCTCACGCGCTGTATGCTCGATGCGATCGCTTGCCTTTGGATCCAGAGAAGAGCATGGCTCATCCATGAGCAGAATTCTTGGATAGACAGCCAAAGCTCGTGCAATGCACAAACGTTGCTGCTGTCCGCCAGACAACGCAAACGCGCTATTCTTAAGGCGATCCTTGACTTCGTCCCAAAGCGCCGCTCTTTGGAGTGACTCCTCAACGATGTCCTTGAGTTTCTTCTTGTTGCGGAGGCCGTGGATTCGGGGACCATAGGCGACGTTATCGAAGATAGACTTCGGAAAGGGATTCGGTCGCTGGAAGACCATGCCAATCTTGTGTCGAAGAACGACTGGATCGGTCTCGAGCAGGTTTTCGCCCTCAAACTGAATCCTGCCCGTGGCCTTTGCGCCAGGGATGCTCTCATACATCCGGTTGAGTGTGCGAAGGAACGTGCTTTTGCCACAACCTGAAGGCCCCATGAATGCGGTGACCCCATCTTTTGGAATTCCAATCGTAACATCTCGCAGTGCTTGTTGCTTTGAGTAGTAGAAATCCAGGTTCTCAACATCAATGACGGTTTCGCCGTAGAACTGCCGTTTGACCCACTCCTTCGTTACCGCCATTGAATCAATCTCAGCTTCGTCGGATTGCACCTGTTGGAGGTTGCGGACCTCACTGCGTTCTTCTACCATACCTTCTTCCTCCTTGTGCGTGTGCGCCAGATGATGGCGGTCAGGTTCAAGAGCGTTACGACCACCATCAGAACGAATACGGTGCCGTACTGGATGGGTCTCGTCTCGTTGTAGTGCTGACTGATCTTGATCAAGCCGTACAGGTGATAGGGGAGCGTCCCCACCTTCTCAAACAGGGAGTGCGGCCAGGGATTGCTCATCATGAAGGCGGTCGCCGTGAACATGATCGGCGCGGTCTCACCGATGGCGCGCGCCATGCCAAGGACCGTGCCAGTCAGAATTCCGGGAATCGCCGTCGGCAGAACGACAGTGCGGATCATGTACCAGCGCGTCGCGCCCAAAGCGAGAGACCCCTCTCGAAACGAGCGCGGAACAGCTCGCAACGCCTCTTCGGATGCGCGGATCAGGATCGGCAACGACAGCATCGCCAGCGTGCACATGCCCGCAAGGAGCGATACACCAAAGTCCAAGGCAACCACGAAAAGACCAAGGCCCACGAGGCCGAAGACAATAGAGGGAACGCCAGCCAGTGTGTTCACACCGACGCGAATGGCGCGCAGCCACCACCCTTTCCACGCGTACTCGGAAAGCCAGATGGCCGATCCGAGTGCGAACGGCATGGCGACCAACAGCGCGCCGCCGGTCATGTAGACCGATCCAAGGATCATCGGCGCAATGCCGCCCTCTCGGGCCATGTTCTTCGGCGCCGTTGTCAAGAACTCCCAGTTGATGGCCGGGGCGCCCTGGCTAATGACCCAGTAAAGGATGAGCGCCAGGAAGAAGAACCCGAATAGCGAGCCAATCCCCAGAAGCGTGAACGCCGTCCACTGGGCCGCAGACCGCTTCTTCCGCCCCTGGATCAGGTCCTGTTCTTCCCTGACCTCACGTTGGTCGTTGGTCATCTAGCCCTCCCGAATCCCTTGGCGCCGGAGCAGGCGCACGTGGAGCCACTCGGCTGTCCAGTTCATGATGAGCGCGATCGCGAGGAGCATCGTGCCCAGCGCGAACAGCGCGTGATAGTGCGCTGAGTAGTGAACGGATTCCGCCATGTCGAGGGCGATGCCGGCGGTCAGTGGCCGGATCGAGTCAAACAGATTCCAAGACAGGAACGCGCTGTTTCCCGCGACCAACAACACGGCCATCGTCTCGCCGACCGCGCGCCCCATGCCGAGAATCGTTGCACCGATAAGGCCCGACGAGGCTGAGGGAATGAGCGTTCGCCAGATCGTCTGCCACTTGGTGGCGCCAAGGGCCAACGACGCCTCGCGGTACGTGTTTGGCACCGCGTGTAACGCGTCCTCAGCCAGGCTAGCGATCGTCGGAAGGGCCATGATGCTCAGGATCAACGCAGCCGTGAACCCGTTCTGACCGCTGACTACATTGAAGCTCTCGCGCACCCATGGTGCGACGACAATCAAGCCGAAGAAGCCGTAGACAATCGAGGGAACGGCCGCCAAGAGTTCAAGCACCGTCTTGAAGATGTCCTTGATCCACCTGGGGCCCACTTCGCCCACGAAAACGGCCGCGCTCAAGCCAAATGGAACCGCCATCCCAATGGCGGAAAGCGTAATCAGCATAGTGGCAACGATCATCGGCACCATGCCGAAGAACTGGTGCTTGTAGCTTCCCGGGCTCCAGCGCGACGAGAAGAGATCCCAGAATGTCGTCGGTGTGTAATTCTCGCCCCACTTGGAGATCGTCCCTAGTTCCTCGGGCACAATCTTGAGCTTCCCGACGAATGGCGCCGCCTGCGTGACGATGAAGTAGAGGATCGTGCCGAGCGCCACCAGTGAGATCAGAGCCAAGGCGAAGAAGATGTAACGATCGATGTTCCGGTTCTTCATGCGGATCCTCAGATCCGGGTGACCCTGCTGATTCCCAGCCAACTTGTGCCTCCATCTCCATTCAAATGTCTCTCGTTATGGATGGTCGCGATAAGCATAGACATTAGCGCGCAAATATCAACTTCCCTTTCTTGCTATAGGTAGGCGTGGCTGGCCGAGTCCCCTGACCCGGCCAGCCGATCTAGTGGTTTCGCTACTTGATTTGGATTTGAGCTAGAAGCCCATGTCCGAGCAGTCGCAGTCGCAAGGCCAGACGGGGATGAACTTCTCAGCCAATGTGGCGCAGCCACCCACGCGTCCCATGAACGCGTCAACAACCGTAGCAACGTCGCCCGTCGGCAGGCCGTTCGTGGAGATGAACAGCGCGCGGCCGATCGGATAAGCGGAAGAAGCAAGCTCAATGCCGTCGACGGT
>CAZQHD010000075.1:0-276 GCA_964593295.1 uncultured Thermotogae bacterium
TTGACAAGAAACAAGCCACCGGATCTCCCTTCCTCCGGCAGCTCGACTGACCCCGTGGGTCTCAACGCTTTGTGCCCCTGGCTCGCACCAGGTTTACCCTTTTCGGAGTTTGCACCCCACTCTGGTTGCCCAGACGACGGGATACAGCAGACCAATCTAGGCCACTTGTTCCGCGCTTGTCAAGTCGAGAATCTTCCGACGTGGCTGTCTTCCCGGAGGGATCTCCACCCCCCCCCCCCCCCCAGCCTCAACATAAGGATCACTTGATGGATTGCC
>CAZQHD010000075.1:286-10316 GCA_964593295.1 uncultured Thermotogae bacterium
GGGGGGAAACACAAAGAGGCGAGGGAGAAGGAACGGCTCTCGCTTCGTTCCTTCCCCCTCTGGAGTCAAGGAGGCTCTTGGTCCCTTCCGTTACGCCCTGAGTATACCCGTAGGAGGATCCCAAAGAACACGACAGTCGTCGGTTCTTCTCTTGACGATCGTTCCTCTCGAACGATACGAGTGCCGCCCGCCGAATCTCGACAACGGACACCATACGAGACGTGACGCGAGACACCATACACGAGACTTCGTGTCGCATACCAGGATCATTCGACCACATCGCCATGGAAACCCGATAGGTCTCGCCAGGGACTGTGTGCCGAGAGAGCTGAGGAGGAGGAGGACGCTGTCGCTAGTTCTCCGTCAACATCTGTTCGTCGTACTGCTGCTCAAGCTTGCCCTTGTGTCGTTGCTCCTCTCGCGCCAAGGCCTCGAACAGCGGACGGGCCTCTCCTCCGAACTCTGCAAGCTGCGAGTAGAGTCTAACTGCGATCTCTTCGCGCTTCATCGCGATGATCATCGCCTCCTGTAGGTTGAGGGACGGGGCCGCCTCGACGTCCACGAGGAACTCAGAGAGGTCAAGCGAGGACTCTGCCGATGGATCCCGTTCCACCATCTCCTCCGGGGTCACACGCAGCAGCATCTGAAGGTGTCCATACTCCACGCCTGCCAGCTCCGCAAACAGCGCATGAACCCCCGGATCGTTGACCTTCTGCGCCCACTCCTTGTAGAACGCCTCGGCTTCCCGCTCCTTGGCGATGGCAAAATCGAGCGCTTTCCTCATCTTGTCTCTCATCTCTACCTCGCTCCTTCTTTCTTCCGTTCCCCAAAGATCTTGTTGCCAAAAGACGCGTTGCCGATCTAGAGTGTAGTTCATGAGGAGGCACCATGTCCCAGCAACCCAAACCCGTCGTCGTGTTCAGTCGATGCTTAGGCTTTGAGGCCTGTCGGTACAATGGGCAGGCCATCGTCGACAAGGTGGTTGAGCTTCTGAAACCCTTTGTGGATACGATCACAGTCTGCCCTGAGGTAGCCATCGGTCTGGGCGTACCCAGACACCCCATTCGGCTGGTGGAGTCCAAGGATGATCTGCGGTTGGTCCAACCGGAGACCGGGCTGGACTGTACGGAGTCGATGCGGACCTTCACAGTTGACTTCCTCTCTACCCTGCCGGAGGTCGACGCTTTCGTGTTGAAGTACCGCTCTCCCTCCTGTGGACCCAATCAGGTCAAAGTGTACAACAGCATGCACCCGCAGGCAGGACACCGAAAGGGGGCCGGTATGTTCGGGGGGACGATCGTGGAGAGATACCCGCAGTTCCCCATCGAAGACGAAGGGCGGCTCTCGAACTTCGATCTTCGGCACCACTTTCTCACCCGGACCTTCACGCACGCCCGCTTCCGGATGACCAAGCACCAGGGAACGGTCGGAGCGCTTGTCGCCTTTCACGCCGCGCACAAGCTGCTTCTCATGGCATACCATCAGGAACAGATGCGTTCCCTCGGACGGACGGTCGCCAACGCCAAGTCGCTGGGCGTGTCCACAGCCTACCAGGCGTACGAGCAGGGGCTCACACGCGCGCTTTGCCGGGCACCGAGGAGAACGTCGGCGATCAACGTTCTGCAGCACGGCCTTGGATACGTGAGCGAGCAGCTCTCCCCAAAGGAACGGGCCTTCTTCCTCGATGTCCTCACGCAGTACCGCAACCAACAGGTCCCGCTCAGCGTACCCGCAAGCGTGTTGCGGTCGTGGATCCTCCGATTCGACATCGACTACTTGGCGGATCAGGTCTACTTCGAGCCCTACCCGCTCGAGCTTGTCGAGGTCCTCGACTCGGGAAAAGGACGGAAGCTCTAGGATCGGAAAGAGGCGGTCTCACAAAGAAGACGACACCGCTTGACGTAGCGGCATCAGCCGCAGCTTGCACAGCCCACGACGTTCACCTGGCGCGTCGTCGTGCCCGCGCCTCCATCCTCATCGATCACCGTCAGAGTCACGATCGGCTTCCATCCTCCGCCGGCTCGTGCGGCGTAGGCATGTTCAACCACCATGCCCTCTCCCGTGGTCCCGTCCCCAAACGACCAGATGTACTGGACAATCTCCCCGTCCGGGTCGTAGGACTCGGAAGCGTCGAACCGAATTGGGTCGTTCAGGCCGACCCAGTACTTGTTGGCGGAGAACACGGCCACCGGATGTCGGTTCAGCGCCTCGACGGTATCTGTTCGTGCCCCCACCTGGCCGCTGGTGTCGGTGACCACCAGCGTGACGGCGTAGACCCCCTTCTCGTGAAAGGTGTGGCTCACCACAGCGCCGTCTCCGTGATCGCCGTCTCCGAAACTCCACTCGTACTCCACGATCGCGCCGTTGGGGCTGCTCGATGCCGACGCATCGAACGTCACGTGCAACGGAGGGAAGTCAAACGCCGGCGATGCGGCAAACCGCGCAACAGGGCTCACCGGCTGCACACATCCCGTCATCCCCAGCACCAGAAAGACGCCGAGGATCAAACCTGCTCTCTTCGTCATCAGTTCTCACCTCGTACCATGCCGTGACCGGAGATGGCCACGTTCATGCGTCTTCCTCCGTCGACTTCGCCTCGTCGTGATTCCCCTCGTCCTTTCCGGACTCCTTCATGGCCTTCTCGATCGATTCAAGGCGTCGGATCACCCGGCCGAACACGCTGTCCTCCGGGTATACACCCTCGGCGTCCAGTGCTCCGGCCCCGACCCCGGTTAAGAGCTCGATTCCCTCCTCCACCGTCGAAACAGCGTAGATATGGAATTCACCAGCCTCAACAGCGCGGACAACCTCCCGATGCAGCATCAGGTTCTTGATGTTGGCCACCGGAACGAGCACACCTTGCTCCCCCGTCAGCCCCTTGGCCTTGCAGACCCGGTAGAAGCCCTCGATCTTCTCGTTGACGCCCCCGATCGCCTGAACCTCTCCCATCTGGTTCACCGATCCGGTGACCGCCAGCCCCTGCCGAATCGGCAGGTCAGCCAGCGCCGAGAGAAGTGCGTACAGCTCCGTACTCGAGGCGCTGTCTCCGTCGATCATCGAGTACGACTGCTCGAACGCCACACTCGCAGCGAAGGAGAGGGGACGATCTTTCGCAAGCTTCTGCCCCAGGTACCCTTTGAGGAGCATAATCCCTTTGGTATGCGTCTTGCCTCCGAGCTTGGCCTCCCGCTCAATGTCTACGATCCCGCCCTTGCCCGCAAAGACCGAGGCCGTGATGCGCGACGGCTTGCCGAAGGCGTAGTTTCCTAACTGGAGAACGGCCAGTCCGTTGACCTGTCCTGCACGCGCACCTTCCGTGTCTACGATGATCGTTCCCTGTTCGATCATCTCCTGGATCTTCTCATCGATCCGGTTGTGTCGGTGATCGCGTTGATCCAGGGCCCGCTGGACGTCATCCGCCTCGACCAACTCGGAACCCTGCTCGCGGGCCCAGAACGAGGCCTCCTTGACCACGGACGCCAGACTGCCGAACTGGCACGACAGCTTGCTCTGATCCCCGGCAAGCTCGGCCGCATGCTCCACCATCTGAGCCACACCGCTCGGACTGAACGGAAGCACGTTCGGTTCTTGACGACAGCAGGCCCCCAAGAACCGTGCCATGGCCTGTTCGTTCTCCGGAGACCGTTCCATCTCCATCCCGAAGTCGGCCTTGACGCTGAACAGCTTCCGGAAGTCCTCGTCGTACTGATACAGGAGTTCATAGATATACGGGCTTCCGATGATCACCAGCTTCATCCGAAACGACACAGGTTCGGGCCGCAACCCCTCAGCGGTGGAGTACCCCAGCATCTGCCAGGGATCCTCGATATGAATCTCTCCGCGCTTGAGCGCGATCTTCAACGCCTCCCAGCTGATCCCCAATCGAAACAGGTTGTTGGCGTTCAGCACGAGATACCCGCCGTTTGCCCGGTGCAAGGACCCGGGCTTGATCATGGTGAAATCCGTCACCGCGACCCCCATCTGGACGCGCCGATCGATCGATCCAAACAGGTTCGGATAGGTCGCGTTCTGCTCCACCACCACCGGGGCCCCCTTCGTCTTCGCATGATCGACCAACACGTTGACGGTGTACTTCTTGAAGGGATCGCTTTGGGGCATCGGGAACGGCATGGGCATGGGCATCTTGCGCGCCTGGTTGCCCCCGTTACGAAATGCGTCGATGTTCTCGATGATGTCCGCCTTGACGCCATCCAAGAACGAGAGCACCTTAGGAAGGCCTTCATGGCTGGATCGCAACGCCCTGAAGTGCGGCTCCACCATGAACAGAACCGCCTCCCGCGCCAGCTCCTTGATCTCTCCCTCTCGCTCTTCGTCCAGCCGAGCCACATCCTGCATGCGCTCCTGGATCACGGTCTGGACTTCGCTCTGCCGCTGACGGATCGACTCTTGCTGCTCCTCGGACAGTGCAGCGTAGTCTTCCTGACTCAGCGGTTCTCCTGACGAGTCCAACGGCAGCGTATTGATGCCAATTGGGGTCCGCTGGATAGAGAACCCCAGTTCGCGCGCCTTGGTCTCCATACCCTCCAGAAGAGAAGCGCGCTTCTGATTGTAGCGCTCGGCGATCTTCTTGCTTCGGCTCTTGAACTCATCCGACTCGAACACCGAAGGGATCTCCCGTTTCAGGCGTTTGATCAGCTGCTCGAGATCTCCCCTCAGCCGGCATCCGCGACCTGCAGGCATCTCGAGGCTCTGTGGGCTGTATGGGTTCTGGAAGTTATGCACATAACAGAGGTCCGGGGGTTGTGCCTCATCCGCCGAAGCCTGGCTCAAGAAGAGCTCCACAGCAGACATCTTCCCGGTGCCTGGGTCTCCTGCCACGTAAATGTTGTAGCGATTCTTCGCATCCTTGATCCCCAAGCCCAGCTTCAGGGCCTCGATTGCTCGCCCCTGGCCGATGATGCGATCCAGCGGTTCCAATTCGGCCGTGGACTCAAAGGGAAAGGAAGACGGATCGCACGTGTAGCGGAGTTGGCGTGCATCGAGTCTGTTGACCATGGTCTCCTCCTTGACGTACGATTCTATCGCAGATGAGCAACTGGTCACAACGGACGTGCAGAGTATGGATGGTGCTCGCACTGCTTGCTGCTGCGGGGTGTCTGACGAGCGCGTCGGATCAGATCACCGTGCTCCCTCTGGTGGGTTCCGCCGAGAGCGCTGTCTACCGCGAAAGTGTGCTCGCGGCGCTGTCCGAAGCCGACGAAAGCGTTGAGGTCATGCTCTCCAGTGTCTCTGTGGAAGAGAACCCTCTACTGCCTGCGTTGGCCGACGCCGTTTCACGTGGTGTTCGCGTACGCGCATTGATTGATGCGTCCGACTGGGCTCCGGAAATCACCGCACGCAACATGCCGGCGCTTGAGTACCTGCGTTCACAGGGAGTCGACGTACGATTTGACAGCCCCGAAGTTACGTTGCACGCGAAGCTGGTCATCGTGGATCAAGAGACGGTGATCCTGGGATCCTCCAACTGGAATCATTACGCGTTCACCGAACACCGACAGTCGGACATCCTGGTCACTTGTCCCCAAACCGCTGCCTTCTACGGGGAGTACTTCGAGATCGTGTGGAGTGGACGCCTTGATGCCCGTTCGATTGAACTCGATCCCTCTCGCTCGCTCGAAGGCCCGCAGACGATCCTCCCGCTGGCTGACCTTCCGGGCTCTGTCACGTATGCCCGCGTCGTCCTGAACCTCCTGCACTCTGCGACACAGTCCGTCCACGTAGCGATGTACCGGATGACCTACTACCCCGGATACGCGGAGAGCCTCTCCAATCAGCTGATGGACGCCCTGATCCGCGCGGCAGCCCGCGGTCTCGACGTGAAGGTGCTTATCGACGACTGCGCGTTCTACCCTGACTCAGCGGACGCGAACCTGGCGGCCGCAATTCGTCTCGCTCAACACGGGATCGAAGTCCGACTGGATGCTGCCGAGGTCACAACACACGCGAAACTGATCATCGTGGACGGCCGGAGTACTGTTCTCGGATCCACCAACTGGAACTACTATGCGCTGGAGAGAAACTGCGAGACCGCGATCGCGTTTCTTAACATCCCAGAAGTGGCACACCCATTCGAGCGCTTCTTCAACCAGCTCTGGTCGGAGGGTCGAGCGCTCGCCCTGTGAGCAAGCGCCCTTCTTCGTTACGGTGCCCGAGACTCCGTCTCGTCACAACTCGGGCATGCCCATTCGATCGTCCCGTTCCACAGGTTCCAGCGCACGGGGATCATCCCCTCTCCACAGGCAGAACACCTGGCCACCGAGAAGGCCGTCTCGATTGCATCCCCCTCCAATCCGGAGGCCACGAGCCGAACGGGTTGGTCGGAGAGGACAAGGGAAATCGGGGTATCCAAGACCAGCTGAACCTCGATCGGACGATCGACATCCGCCAGATTGACCGTGCCAGTGACGTGGACAGTCAAACCTCGAGTGCTTATGGACACGAGAGAGAACAGCACGGAGCCAAGCAGCACGGTCGCAAGACCAAGGCAGATCACGAGGATCCACGATCTGGAATCCAAACGGCGATCCGATCTGTCTGTCGAGTCAGTCACGTCCCCCCCCTCCTTGCAAGGCGCATCAGTCCCCAATGGGCGGTTCTGGGTCGATCACCACGTGGCCTGCGTCGCGAGGGTTGCGCGTTGCGACGGGGCCCCCAAGCTCGAACTCCTTGGAGACCAAGGAGCTGCATTCCCGCCGTCTCCAGGCACAAACAGGCGTCGGTGTGCTGCCCCCGAACCCCATCCCTAACAGCGTTCCCTGGCACGCCAGTAGGCATCGTATGGTCCATGAGTATACGGCCGACGGACCCAAAAGGAGAACGCGCCCCGCGGCCAAAGGTCGCGGGGCGCCAAAGAGACTACTTGCAGCACGCGCTCCCGGTATCGGTGTTGTTCGTCTCGTCACACTCCTCGATGAAGTTGTGGGGGTCCACAGTCACCGTAACCGGAATCGGGCAACCGGGCAGGTTGACCGAGAACTCGATCTCCAACGCGACGCTAAACCCTCCCCCCGGAAGGAGCGTGATATGGGTCGTGCTGCTATCGCTTGCGCGATCACTATCGGCCTCCACCCACACAACACCGGTGTACCCTTCGGTCCCGACGTTCGAGACGTATGCGTCGATGGAGATGACGTAGACTCCCTTCACACGATCCATCTCGCAGTCCACGTCACGGATTTCAACGGTGAGATCCGGGCATCCTTCGTCCCCGTTCTCAGGGATGTCGTCCTCCGGAATCCCGGGTCCCGTAGTCCGGACAGGGTAGAACCTCGGCGCAAACGCGGCCAACGGCACCTGGCATGCAGCAAGGTTGGCAGAGAGCCACACATCGACAGTCGGGCCGGGAACGACGACCGTGAACACAGCAGACTCTCCTGGCATCAGGCCGCAGTGGCCATGCGGCAGCCACCAGGTCCACCATCCCCATGCATCGGTAAACGTCCATGGAGGCGCCTGTTCATGCCCCACCGTGGGCAAACCTGGATTGGGGATCTGGAACAGGCAGAGGCCGCATCCGGCTTGCATGAAATCGATGTTGGTCACCGTCCAGATGTAGATGTCGACATCGCCGTCTCGAAGGACGCACTCGATGATCTCAACTTGGCCTGCCGATCCGAGAGACGACGTGTTGACGTGATATCCAATCGCGTTCTCAGGACAGACGTGTTCCTCGGACCCCGCATCTGGATCCACAATGGGGGATAGAGCGAGCATGAACTCGACCAGTACCCACTCCGCCAGATACTCCAGGTAGAACCGGTCGTCCATCTTCCCCACCGTCTCCAGCACCTGCCCCTGATGCCCAGCCGTCCAGCGGTCCTCGGCCGCCCATGCGAAGTCCAGTGGCGTGTACCCTTCCCGAGTACGCTCGAACAGGAAGGATCGTCCGGTCAAGTACCGGTTCCTGTCCTGTTCTTCCTCCATGCCAAGGATCACGCCCTCTCCCGATCGAAGCTCCTCGATGAACGCGGCAATCGAGGGTTCGGGCATGAGTTCAAGCACGATCCCTGGGATGACGTCCGGCGAAAAGGTTCCGTAGCCTTGCGCCGTGAACTCTCGCGGGAAGCCGGGATCGTAGATCTTGATCACGAACTGGTCTGGGTAATGCTCCGCAACGTATGTACCCAACCCCATCACCAGACGAACGTCGGTGGTCCCTCTGGAGCTCTCCGTGCGCATCAGGCCGCGTCCGAAGATGTCCGCCAGCTCGATCGTGTCGAGTTCGTCGATCTCTCCATCTCGGTTGAAGTCCCGCATCAACGCAGGATACCCGTGTTCGGCAAACCAGGCCGCTACAGTGGCCGCCTGAATCGGTCCTGTCCACCCAGGCGTCCAGTGCGAGAGGCTCTCCTGGGAGATCAGCTGCAGATCCGTGAGGATCAATCCGGGAAGCGACTCTTCCTCTGCTGTCAGGGGTAGACTGACCATAGCCAGGAGGACCAGAATGAACGCGAAGCTTCTCATGGCAATCATCTCCTTCAAATCCGGCATGAGACAAAGGACGTCGCAGAGCAGATCCAAGGCGCCTTCACTCACGTTCCATCTCAGTATAGAACGGTTCGCCGAGCAAGCCAACACCATGCGCTTGCCTGTGCGAGCGGGTAGCATGCACTGGCTGAAGTCATGCACAGGCCACACAGCGACTGAGGAGGAACCCATGAACCCGAGCATCAGCCAGGCCTTTCTGGAAGGCACGAAGTACCAGCATCTCCCGCCCCCGGATCAGCAGAAAGGGATCGCACAACCTCCCCTCCATCGTCGGCTTCGCTCAGGACGCAGCATCCCTTTGACCGGCCCGACCGACACACTTGGAGCGCAATCGCTCCGTCATGTCATCAACACCCGGCGAAGCCTACGCAGCTACGCAGACAATCCACTATCCATCGATGAGCTCACGTTTCTCCTCTGGAGTACCCAGGGGGTCAAGCCGGAGTCGACCCGCGCGTACACGCTTCGCACCGTACCCTCTGCCGGCGCCCGTCATGCGTTGGAGACGGTCCTGCTGGTCAATCGGGTAGCCGGACTCGACCCGGGGATGTACCAGTATGATGCCGAGCATCACGGACTCATCGCATGGGACTGCGAAGAGGACACAGTCGAACGATGGGTATCGGCTTGCTTCAACCAACCGATGGTGCGAACCAGCGCGGTCACATTCGCATGGGTCGCGGATCGACCGCGCATGACGTGGCGATACGGAGAGCGCGGAATCCGATACTTGTTCCTGGATGCTGGCCATGTGTGTCAGAACCTGCATCTGGCGGCTGAATCCATCTCCGCCGGAGCCTGTGCGATCGGCGCGTTCAACGACGACGAGATGAACAGTCTACTCCAACTCGACGGCATCGAGCAGTTCGTGGTGTATGCCGCCTGTTTGGGCAAGCGCACCGCCGAGATACCCGAGGGACTGCATGCGTAGATCAACCGAGTTGTGCCCCGTGATCTGGTGAAAGGAGGTTGTCCTGCCTGCGCCTTCTGACCGATCGCCTCGTAGAACGCTCAACGGCGCACAAGACCCTCCGTGCGCCACCCTCCAGATGGCGGCCGAGGCATTCGCCCGCTTTGCCGAGGAGAATGTGGATTGCTGGCGACGCCTCGTGGGCTGCCGCGTCGAGCCGATCCATCCCGACTGGGGGTTCGGCATCATCGAGCACGTCTCTTGGGGAAGCCGTCTGGATCATGTCCCGCCGTATGTTCAGATCGACGCTTGCTACGAAACTGCCGGCCGGATAAGGATTCACGCCATCACCTGGCACCTTCACCACCAGGCCGTTGGGGTGCCTCCCGACGTGCATCGAGCCGTCACGGACTGTCTGAATCCCCAGATCTCCGACGAAGAACGATCTGCGAGAGTCCTCCAGTACTCCAGATCCTGGCGCGAAGAGCACGATCGGGAGGCCCTCCGACGGGCCGAGTCCATGGAGCGACACGTCTGTGACGAACCCTGCTTGTCCAAATGATCCGCCCGAAAGCGTCTTTCGCCACCTGTGCGTCCAGGAACAGGCCGGTG
>CAZQHD010000076.1:0-9959 GCA_964593295.1 uncultured Thermotogae bacterium
CGGGCCTCCGCCATTCTTCAGAAGAGAGCCCAAGAACACCCGAAGATCCGCTTTCTCTGGAACCGCGAGGTGGTGGCCGTGGAAGGAGAACAACATGTCGTTGGCGTTCGTCTCCGCAATCTCGGCACCGGCGCCGAAGAGATCCATCCCACGGACGGAGTGTTCGTCAACATCGGGCACCAACCACAGACCGACTTCCTTCGAGGGTTGATCGACCTGGATGAGCACGGCTACATCCACACCGATAGTCGCCTCCATACGAACGTTCCCGGCATCTTTTCCGCCGGAGATGCCCGCGCAAACGCCAACCAATACGCCCAAGCCATTGTGGCGGCAGGCGAAGGAGCGATGGCTGCCATCGAGGCAGACAGGTATTTGGCCGCGTAGCTCGGCCGGGGGATAGCAAAGGGATCGGATCGGGGGCTTCTTTGCCCCGAAGCTTCCATCCCAGCAAGGCAAAGGAGGGTCATGTATCCTACGATTTCCAAGCTGTTTGATGATGCGGTCGCAGAACACGGACAGCGAGTCGCGCTGCGGATGCCGATTCCGAAGGAGAGAAAGCGCGGACGCGGCGTTCGCCTGGTGCTCAACGAGATCACGTACGAGCGGCTCGGAGAGATGGTCGGTCGGTTCAGCGCTGCACTGACCGAACTAGGAACCAAACCGGGGGACCGGGTGGCGTTGATCTCCAAGCCACGCGCTGCGTGGGCGACAACGTTCTTCTCCATCCTACGTTGCGGAGCGATCGTGGTGCCGCTGGACCCCGAGCTTCAAAGAGGAGAGATCGAACGGATTCTCCGCGAAGCGGAGGTCAGAGGCATCGTCTTCTCCGGCGGGAAAACCGACGACATTCTCCAGGTCAGGGATCAGCTGCCCACCAAACCGTTCATTGTCTCGATGGATCCGGTGAAGGACGAGCGGGTTCACTTCCTGGACGCGCTCATCCTGGGTAAGACGCCGCGTCCCCGTACCGAGGTGGATCCCACATCGCTGGCCATCCTCATGTACACCTCGGGGACCACAGGGAACGCCAAGGGCGCGATGCTGACGCACGCCAACATCAGCTCCAACGCGCTTACCTCCGTGAAGGTGGTGCAGATGACGGCTGAGGATAACTTCCTGTCCATCGTTCCTTGGAACCATATCTACGGGCTGACGATCACCTTGGTGACCCCCATGCTGGTGGGCGGCACGTGCACGTACACGCCGGTGGACCGAAACCTGGCCGAGGTGATGAGCAAGGCCAAGCCGACCATCATCCTGGGGGTCCCCAAGCTGTTCAACGTCCTGTACGGGCGCATTCGATCGTCGATCGAGAAGTCCCTCCTCAAACGGATGATCGACCGCTCCTCTCCGACGTTGATGGGGAAGCTCGTGGTGAAGAAGCTGTTCGGCAAGCAGTTCCGCTTCTTCACCTCCGGAGGCGCACCGCTCAGCCCCGAGGTGGCGGCGGGTTTCCGACGGATGGGGATCGGGATCATGGAGGGGTACGGTCTCACTGAGACATCTCCGTTGCTGAGCATGTGTGAAGCGTTCGCGGACCAGCCGGGGATGACGGCGATCGATGGCGTGTCGGTTCGCATCGACCACCCCGACCCAAACGGTGTCGGGGAGATCCTCGCCTACGGCCCCAACATCATGGCCGGCTACTACAAGAACCCCACGGCCACGGAGCAGGTCATCGACTCGGATGGATGGTTCCACACCGGGGATATCGGGACCTACAAAGACGGGCGGCTGTTGATCTCCGGACGCGCCAAGAATGTCATCGTTCTCGACACAGGGAAGAACGTCTATCCTGAAGAGATCGAGTGGGAGCTGGTGAGCGTTCCCGCCATCGAAGAGGTGATGGTTCACGAGGGGCAGCGTCAGGGGATTCCTGCGGTCTGTGCTCAGGTGTACCCGAACTGGACGTATCTGAAAGAGCAGGGCGTCACGGATGCCAGCGCCGCGCTAGAGCATGTCTGGGAAGCGGTGAAGGAGCGCAACGAGAACCTGGCGTCGTTCAAGCGGATCAAGCACAAGGAGTCGATCACTCTGGTCGACCAGCCGTTCGAAAAGTCGGGCAAGCTCGACATCAAGAGGCATCTTCATCAGGCAGAGTAGTCTTCGCCACAAGGAAGGCCCTTCTCCTCACGTAGAGAAGGGCCTTCCTACGATCCGGCTCCCTCGTCCCCTCGTAACGCTTTCCATCGTTCCAGCCGTTCGGCGATCCGCTTCTCGATCCCCGAGCCCGTGGGACGATAGTAGGTTCGGTCAGCCAGTCCTTCAGGCAGACAGCTCATCCGTGCCGTCTTCTCCGGTAGATCATGCGCGTACTGATACCCCTTTCCATACTCAAGATCCTTCATGAGCCGTGTCGGGGCATTGCGTAGGTGTAGCGGGACTTCTGCCGCAGGACGATCTCGCACATCCCGCTTGGCGGACGCCAAGCCGGTGTACAAGGCGTTGCTCTTCTCGGCACATGCCAGGTAGACCGTGGCTTGCGCCAGCGCCAGGTCGCACTCCGGATATCCGACCTTCTCCGCCGCATCCCACGCCGCCATCGCCTGCAGGATGGCCCACGGATCGGCCAGCCCGATGTCTTCCGAGGCCATGCGGATCAGGCGCCTGGCGATGAAGCGGGGATCTTCTCCGCCATCGATCATCCTCGCCAGCCAGTACAAGGCGGCGTCGGGATCCGAGTTGCGCACCGATTTATGCAGCGCCGAGATCACGTTGTAGTGCTCATCTCCGGCGCGGTCGTAGCGAAGTCCCTTTCGCTGGACCGTCTTCTCGATCAGCTGCCCGTCGATGAGCCGGTTCTCGGTCAACGAGGCGGCCGTCTCCAGCGTAGAGAGAGCGCGGCGGCCGTCTCCATCAGAGAAGGCGATCAGCGCATCGATCGCGTCTTCTGTCAGATCCACCGTTCCGTGGAGACCCCGTCTGTCGTCTACCGCACGCTCGATCAAGCGGCGAAGGGCCTCTGTATCGAGCGGAGCGAAGCAGAACAGCTGACATCGAGAGAGCAACGCGTTGTTGAGCACGAAGGACGGATTCTCGGTGGTCGCTCCGATGAAGATGACGCTTCCCTCCTCGAGGAAGGATAGGAGAACATCCTGTTGCGACTTGGAGAACCTGTGGATCTCGTCGAGAAACAGCAGATCGCGTTTGCCTTCCATCTGATAGCGGGATTGGGACTCCTCCAAGACGGCGCGCACCTCACGTACCCCGGTGAGCGCCGCCGAGCAGTGCACGAATCGCGCCGCGGCGCGATGGGCGATGATGCGCCCGACGGTCGTCTTCCCCGATCCCGGCGGCCCCCAGAAGAGCAACGCCCGGTAGGCGTCACGCTCCACGATCGATCGAAGCGGTGACGAGGGTCCCAACAGCGCCTCCTGCCCGATGACTTGGTCCAGGGAGACCGGCCGCATGCGCTCCGCGAGGGGAGAGGTTGATGGATCAGCAAACGGGAGAGGGTCCATTCTTCATCGTAGGCTATCGGTGGGCGCGACCACAAGCCGTCCTGCCAAAGACCTCCCTGCCGCATCCTCGATGGTTCGAGAAGATCTTCCGTCACGGAACCTCTGCTGCCGGAGCACGAGAGGTTCATTCCAACCTGCCTCTCTGCCCTTTCCTATGGCGAACCGTACCCCCTCACGAAGCATGGTATGATGGGGAAGAGTCTGCAGACCTTAAGGAGGTGGGGTTCCATCGCTTCAAGAAAGACAGAGAAGACAGAGGGCAAACCGTCCGAGCCGCTCACGAAGAAAGCAACCCCCGATCAGAGTCCCGATCCTCATCCAGACACCCAACAGACTGTCCCTGAAGACCAGAAGAAGAGGGCTGGGGGCTGGCTTCTTTCGCTGGCCATCGGCGGCATCGTGGGGGTAGCCTTAGGCGTAGCCACGAACATGTCCCCGGGCATCATCGGCATGATCTCAGCCGGCACGGTCGTCCTCGTCCGGATTGCAAGGAGTGTGCTCATGTAGCCTGCAAGGTCGATCTCATGCGGCCGCCCCCTCGAAGAGAACACCGGCCGCAATGTCTCAGCATACGGTGCCTCACGGTTGTCTCAAGGGACAATGGGCTTCAGTTTGACCGAACAAACGACAGAGGTCTGTCTCCCGCCGTACGCAACGTGCTTGCTGCTCTATTGCACCGGCTCGAACGCTCCATGGAGCACCGTGAGAAGGTCTTCCGGCTGAACAGACCCTCGCTGCACGAGGATCTCGCCGAGGAGCAACTGTGGCGAGGTCTGTCTCTGCTGCTCAAGCGCACTTTCTACCTCTTCGGTGGACACGAACCCCATCTCCACCAACCGCATGCCCATCGGCCGAGCAAGCCGGACAGATCGCGCCTCCTCCCTCGAGCGGTCCAGCGCCTGTCGGTAGCGTTGATGGACCGACATGGCTGTTCCCCGCTGGGCCTCCTTCCAGTACCTCACCTGAAGCTGTGCGTGTTCCAGAACCGCGTTTCCCATGACGTCCACTGCGACATCACCCCCGAGTCGACGTTTCACGAAGTGAAACGTTCGTGTTCTACCCTACAAGACAAGGTGCTGCCGTGTCTACCCCCGGTGTTCCATCGTGCAGGTCTCCGCACGGTGCCATCAAGCGCAGCCAACACGTTGGACCCGCCTGCCTCTCTCAGCATGTGCGTCACCCTCGATAGACACCCCAATGCACTCGTCCTTCTTCGTACTGGGTACGCGCCGGTTTCTCCTCGGCGGGAACTCCGACCGGGATGAGCGCGAAGATGAACTGGTCCTCCGGCAGCGCCACCATCGCGCGGATCGCTTCCTGACGGGCATCATCCATCCCACACCATGTGGCACCCAACCCGAGATTGGCGATCTGGATCAAGAGATTCTCGGTCGCTGCCGCCATGTCCTGGGCGAACCACTTCTGTCCCTGTTTCTTCCCGAACGGCAGGATGACCGCTCCGGCGTTCACGCCAAAGGAAGCGTAGCCGTGTGCGTCACACAACGCGGCGATGGTCTTCTTCTCCGTGACCACCACGAACTGCCACGGCTGATGGTTCATCCCCGAGGGCGCCGCCATCGCGGCCTTCAGCGCGATCTCAATCTTCTCCTTGTCAACGGGGTCTCCGGTAAACGCGCGAATCGACCGGCGCTTCATGATCCTTTGTAGACACTCGTCCATGGATACCTCCTGGTGTCATCGTTGTGTGGCCTCATCACGCGGAAGACAGCACCCTACGAACGACATTCACTGCCCGTCGTACGTCCCAGCTCCCGGCGCTTCTCCACGTACATCTGCTCGTCGGCTGATCGAACGGCATCCTGCAAGCGGGCGCCTTTCTGCGCCGTGGCCGCTCCGAGAGCCATCCCCAGCGGAAAGTGTCCGTTCCGTCGGTTATGTTGGTCGAGCTGCCGGCGGACTCGATCGATCATCTGACAGACGGTCCGCTCATCCGTCAGCGGCAACAGCACAGCGAACTCATCGCCTCCGATCCTGGCCACCCTGTCTTCTGCACGCACCGCCTCGCGCAACACTTGGCAAGCACACTTCAACATCTGGTCCCCGGCGGCGTGCCCGTGGTTATCGTTCACTGCCTTGAGGTTGTTGATATCGGCGACAATCACGCTCACGGGGTATCGTCTCCCTCGGCTCAGCCGTTCGACCTCCTCTTCAAACGAAGCACGGTTGCTCGCCTGAGTTAAGGCATCGTGAGTGCTCAGGTACTGAAGACGATCTTCGGCGCGTTTACGCACGGTGATGTCCATGTCGATACCCCGATATCCCACGATCTTGCCGGTGGCATCACGTAACGGCAGCCCACTGGACATCACCCAGAGGATCTGTCCCGACTTGGCCTGCAGTCGATTCTCGTAGTTGGAGAATGACATCCCCTTTCCCATGCAGTCGACCATGCCGAAGTGCTTCACTCTCTCTCGATCCTCGTCGGGACAGAGATCGTAGAAGTGCTTCTTTCCTACGATCTCCTCCGGGCGATAGCCCAGCAACGTGAACGACGAGGGGCTCATGTAGGTATACAGGCCGTCGAGGCTGACCTCCCAGACGACAGTCCTCGATTGCTCCGCCAACTGAGCGTAGCGGGCTTCGCTCTGCCGCAACGCCTCTTCCGCCAGTCTCTGCTCGGTGATATCCAGCGCCAGGCCGATCATCCGGTCTTCAAGAAGAGAGACGCTGATGGAGAGATGACGGGCTTGTCCCTTCTTCGTGATGATCTCAATGTCCTCGGCGGTGATGTTGCCGTGGGCTCGAATGCGATTCAGCAGCTCCTGCCGGACATGGGGGTATCGATAGAACCTCTCGGCGCCCTCAGCGATGAACTGCTCTCGGCTGTCGCACCCGAACATGCGCCACATCGTCTCGTTGGCATAGATGATGCGCCCATCGATTCGAGTGATGTAGATGCCAACCACGGCGTTCTCCACGATCTCTCGGTGAAGCCCTGTGTCCATGTCGTTGCGGGCGCACGATGCCTCTTCTCCATCTACATGATGCCCCGATCGCTCATCCATGGTGTTGTCTCGTCTCATCCTGCCCATCCGAAGCTCCAAACAGCACCTCGATCCCAAAGCTCAGTGTACACCTCGGTGCTGATCTTCGACAAGCAGGGCCCTTCTGCTCTGCGGTGGTCCTCTGTCGGAGACTCCTCTCCGAGAAGCGTCTCTTGACGAGATATATCGTAAAAGAGTACAATAATACGATTATCCATAAAGGAGGCTGGGGATGGCTGGGTTTCTTGAGATGTCCCATGCAACCGCTCTGGGGTTTCACGCCATGGCACAGATTGCCCGGTCGGAGCACCGGGTCTCCTCAGAGGAACTTGCCGCTTCCCTCCACGCCTCCAAGGCACACCTCTCCAAGGTGCTGAAAGCTCTCGCCGATTCAGGACTCCTTCTCTCCAAGCGCGGCCCAGACGGCGGATACTCGTTGGCCCTGCCCGCGTCCCAGGTCACGATGCTTCAGATCTACGAGGCACTTCAGGGTCCGCTGCGACTGGATGGCTGTCTGTTCGACCAACCGATCTGCCGACAAGTGCAGTGTGTCCTGGGAGGACTGGTGGAGAAGGTCCGACACGATGTTCACTCACACATGGCGCACACCACGCTGCACGATGTAAGAACAAGAGAAGGGAGGTAACCGTTGTTCTGCTATCAATGCGAACAGACGAAGAATGGAACAGGATGTACGGCGTTCGGTGTCTGCGGAAAGGACCCGATCTCCGCGGCGCTACAGGATCTGATCGTCTACATAACCAAGGGTGTCTCGATGTGGGCACACCGTGCTCGCCGGCTGGGAGCGCGCGATCCTCACGTGGATCGTTTCGTGATCGAAGCGCTGTTCACCACTGTGACCAACGTCAACTTCGACCCAGACCGTCTAGAGGCGATCTTGTGGCAGGGACTCTCCCTACGAGAGACAGCCCGTGCGTTATACGAGGCCGCGTGCGCCGACGCCGGGGAACCCCCCGAGGTGCTTCATGGACCGGCCGTTTGGACGCCGGCTTCCTCCCGAGAAGGGCTGCTCAAACAACAGGAGACCCTCGGCGTGCTCTCGCGACGCAACGCGCAGGGAGAAGACGTCGTCGGGCTGCAGGAACTGCTCACTTACGGACTGAAGGGTGCCGCCGCGTACGCAGACCATGCTCTCATCCTCGGGGTGGAGGATGAAGAGGTGTGGGCGTTCTTCCACGAGGCGATGAGTTTCCTCGCCGACGCTCCCACGGACGTGAACACCCTCACGGCGATGTGTCTGCGCTGCGGCCAGGTGAACTACCTTGTGATGGAACGGTTGGATCAGGCGAACACGGGCGCGTACGGATCTCCTGTTCCCACATCGGTTCGCATCGAGCCGAAGGCCGGAAAGGCGATCCTTGTCTCAGGCCACGATCTGAAGGATCTGCACGATCTTCTTGTCCAGACCGAAGGAACCGGCATCAACGTCTATACCCACGGAGAGATGCTTCCTGCCCACGGGTATCCGAAGCTGAGGAGCTTTCCTCATCTGGCAGGAAACTACGGTGGCGCGTGGCAGGATCAGCAGAAGGAGTTCGACGCCTTCCCGGGGTCGATCCTGATGACCACGAACTGCATCCAGAAGCCCCGCGACACGTACAAGGGTCGCATCTTCACCACAAGCCTGGTGGCCTGGCCCGGGGTGGAGCATGTGCAGGGTCCCGACTTCGCCCGGGTGATCGAGGCGGCGCTCGCCGAGCCTGGATTTGCCGAGGACGGCCCCGACCGAAGCATCACCGTTGGGTTCGGTCACCATGCTGTCGTTGGAATCGCAGATCGGGTGATCGAAGCGATCAAGACGGGCGCCCTTCGCCACTTCTTTCTCATCGGTGGATGTGACGGGGCCAAGTCGGGGCGCAACTACTACACCGATCTGGCTCAGGCCGTCCCGGATGACTGCGTGATCCTTACCTTGGCCTGCGGCAAGTACCGCTTCAACAAACGGGAGTTCGGAGAGATCGCAGGCATCCCACGGTTGCTGGATGTCGGCCAGTGCAACGATGCCTACTCGGCTCTTCGCATCGCGTCCGCCCTGGCGGACGCCTTCGGGACGGAGATCAATGACCTGCCTCTCTCGCTGGTTCTCTCGTGGTATGAGCAGAAGGCTGTGGTGATCCTTCTGACGCTCCTTAGCCTCGGCGTGAAGAACATCCGTCTGGGACCTTCGCTGCCTGCGTTCGTCTCACCGGCGGTTCTGCGCACGCTGGTCGATACGTTCGGTCTCCAACCGATCACCACACCTCAGCAGGATCTGGCGGAGATCCTCAGCGGATAGATACCACCTCCGCCAGCTTGTGTGCTCGCAAACGGAGGGAGGCGGACGATTCCCCGTCAACATCGGGAGAGAGTGGGTCTACGCACATCCCCTGCCATGTTAGGGGTGTACAAGAGGCTCGCGGGCTCGCTCACCTCGGGGTCCTGGGGTCTCGGTCCCCGAGGAGAACCTCGACCGGAACGGCAATCCTTGACACCGAAAATGCCCTTCCGTACCATATCCCACACGCTCGGGTCGTTAGCTCAATGGTAGAGCAGCGGACTCTTAATCCGTTGGTTGTAGGTTCGAGTCCTCAACTCCCCAATTAAAGGGAACTACAGCCATCTCGCTTCGGTCAAAGACCATCGAACTGCCGTTCCAGAATCCTACGTTCCGTGGCAACTTGGGTCAAGATGATGCATGCGCCTTCTGCAATGCCTGTGTATTCAGATACACAAGAATCCTGTCTTCTTCCTTGTCGCTTTCCCTTTGCTCTCCGTGCGGTCTCTCTGTAATCTCTACGCGAAGCGCAACAGTGGATCTGCAGTGTGTCCAGAGAACGGGTCTACAATGGCTAAGAACCTATGGTCATGCGTCACGTGTTCGATCCACCAGTCGGAGCAGAGTGATCATGGCGTCAAGTTGCGGAGGGTATCGATGACTGAGAAGGTTCCCGAGACAGGGAAGCCCAATCACAAGCAGACTCGCAGAGAGCCCTCGGACATGCTGATTTATCGACAACGATGATCTACACCCATGTCTACGACTCAAAGGTCGAACAGGCAATGCTCCAATTGAAAGAGAACCCGCTCACTACCCAATGGGAGAGCAATGCGGTTCCCATCTTACCCATCCTCTACTGCGATGTGCGCAATGCCATCCTCATCGCCCCGCTTGCGGTTCTCCAAACTAGTGACTCACTACGTCGCTACCTAGATACTACTGAGAACTATCTTGTGTGCCACGGGCAGGAAATTCGTCATGTGTCTGCAATAGACAGCGTAGTAGATGTCCCAGTCAACATCTTCGTATTCTTCCGGATGGTTCTTCTCGTTTTGGCGAACCGCTTGCGTACATATCGCATCCGAGACGATTTCCGCCATCAGCACTCGGAAATGGGGCTTCTCCTGTCCAGGGAACTCCGGCGACGCACCAAGATATCTCTCAAGTGACGGATGCTTCGCAGCAATCTCGAGAACATTCTGTTGCCATCGG
>CAZQHD010000077.1:0-9796 GCA_964593295.1 uncultured Thermotogae bacterium
GGAGAGGCTTCGCGGTCAGATCTCCCGTGAGGAAAGAACGTCGCGTTCTTCCAGCGATTGATCCACAGGACCGGCTGAACGTATCATGTCCTCATGCGCATTGGAATCGCTCAGATCAACGTCCACGTCGGCGCCATCGAGGAGAACACCGAGAAGATCCTCCGCCGGATCGAGGAAGCGCGTGCGCGCGGATGTGACCTCGTGGTGTTTCCGGAGATGGCGATCTGTGGCCCCGGCGCAGGCGATCTCCTTCGACAGCGGGGATTCCTGATCGCCTGTGAGCAAGCCGTGGCGCGGATCGGTCGATTATCTTGCGACATCGGGGTTGTGGTCGGTGCGCCCGGGAGAGATGATCCACTTCCCTCTGTGGGAGCGCTGTCCAACCGGGCGTTCTTCTTCTCGAACGGAACCTTGATTGGTACGGCGGACAAACAAACGCTTTCGGCTGAAGATATGCCTTGCGAGACCCGCTATTTCGCTCCGGGCGAGGGCAGCACGGTGCACGCGTTCCGCAGTCATGCACTGGGGCTTGAGTTGGGAGAGGATCCGTGGATCGAGGACGGCCCGACCGAACTTCAGGCCAGTCTGGGCGCTGAGTGGATCGTCAACCCATGTGCCGCTGCGTTCGTCGTGGGAGGACGGGCGGCCGATCATCGGATCGCGGTTCGTCGGACCCGGGAGAACGGCGTGGGGCTCGTACGAGTGAACCTTGTAGGGGGGCAGGACGAGGTCGTGTTCGACGGAGGGAGCACGATCTACAACGCGGACGGACAGTGTGTCTTCCGCGCGCCACGGTTTGTCGAAGGACTGTACATGGTGGACGTCGACCACGCGAGCCCTGTGCATGCGCCCGTGACCTCAGAGATTCAGGATGTCCGGGACGCGCTTGTGCTGGGGGTTCGCGACTACGCGAGGAAGAACGGGTTCTGCCGCCTGCTCTTGGGACTGTCCGGCGGGATCGACTCCGCTGTGGTTGCGGCGCTGGCGGCCGATGCGGTCGGCGCTGACAACGTGCGGTGTGTGTACCTACCGTCCGAGTTCTCGTCCCAGGAAAGCCGAGAGGATGCACGGGCCACGGCGAACGCACTCGGCGTGGCATTCGAGGAGATCTCGATCTCGCGGATCCATGAGGCGCTACGTCACTCGCTTCCGGAGTCGCCCGAAGGCGTGGTGGACGAGAACCTGCAACCGCGCATCCGGGCGACCGTGCTGATGGCCCTCAGCAACCAGAGCGGCGCGCTCGTCCTCTGCCCCGGGAACAAGTCCGAGATCGCGATGGGATACAACACCCTCTATGGAGATACCGTGGGCGGGCTGGCTCCGATCGCTGACCTGTACAAGGATCAGGTCTACTCAGTGGCGGCGTTGTATGGTGATCTGGTCCCGGTGCGTGTGCGCTCCAAGCCGCCGTCCGCCGAACTGAGGCCGGGGCAACGGGACGAGGACGATCTGCCGGCGTACAAGGTGTTGGATCCGGTGCTCCGTGAGATCCTTGAAGCGGGTGCAACCATTGCAGAGCTTCAGGCCCGTGGGTATGACGAACACATGGTCGAGGATGTGGCGCGGCGGATCCGTCAGAGCGAGTACAAACGCGCCCAGCTTCCCCCCGGGATCCGGATTTCTCGTCATGCCTTCGGAGCGGGCCGATGGTTCCCGCGGACTCACGCGTACAAAGGATAGACCGACGTCCCCGGTAAACCAGGAACGTCGGTCTCGTCATGTCGTGAGTGCGGGGCGGGCTACTCCACGGAGATCTCGATCGGCTTCTCTCTCTCCTTGATCGACTCGCGCATCGGAGCCGTGACGCGGAGGATGCCGTCCTCAAATCTCGCTTTGATGCCGTCCTTCTGGATCAGATCCGCGGGCAGCGGGAAGCATCGTTGGAACCGTCCGTACTGACGTCCGACGCGGAAGTAGCTCTCCCGATTGATCTCCTCGTTGCGCTTCACCTCACCGCTGATGATCAGCTGATCGTCCTCCATCTTGATGGAGATCTCGTCTTTCTTCACGCCCGGAAGCTCGGTCTCGAAGACCAGTGCCTGATCCTTTTCGTAGACGTCGGTTCGTCCGAAGCTCGGCGACACATCGAATCCGATCCGGTGGAAGTCGGAGAAGACCTCGTCCATCAGCCGGGATAGGTTGCTCTCGAGAAGGAACGGACCCCTTCGCACTGCAGGAAGCTTTCTCATCATCTTGGGACCTCCTCTTTGTTCTCTTTTAACTAGCAATCAATTATGCGAACTGCCAATTAGCAGTCTATCAGGTCAACTGCTATTTGTCAAGAGGTACACGAACGGCGTAGAATCCATGCATGATTCGCAAGGCAGTGACCCTTCCGATCCGGGCATACCAGATTCTGATCTCTCCCCTGCTTCCCCATTGCTGCCGCTTCTATCCCACGTGTTCGCAGTATGCCGTGGACGCCGTGGCGCGGCATGGTCCAATCCGCGGACTGTGGCTTGCCTTGCGTCGGATACTCAGGTGTCATCCACTGCACCCGGGAGGGTACGACCCCGTGCCCTGAAGAAGGGTTCGCGTTGGGTCTCAAAAGGATCCGTTCGTGGCCGATCGGAACGAAGAGGGGGTCTCACATGAGAAAGACGAAGATCGTGTCCGTCGTTGCGCTGGGTCTGACTTTCCTGGCGGCCTTGTCTGCGGGGGGGGGCGGCCTTGAGTTCGGTGGCCGCGCGCGAGGGGGCGTGGTCGTTCCTCCCCTCTCCGCCGGATCGATCGCCCTCGAGGCGTCGATCGCGGCAGGGGACCTTTCGGTGGGGGGATGGCTCGATGCGTCTTTGGGGAGCCCATGCGCGGTGGGCGGTGGCGGAGAGATCCGCCTGACCCGACAGTGGCTCTCTCTGCGCGCTGCGCTCAGCGGGCCGACGGGAGCAGGCTCCGTAATCGCGGTGGCAGAACCGCCGAGCCTTTGGCTTCATGAAGGCGCGTTGGGGTTGCTGGTCGACCTAGAGGCCGAAGCGGCTGTGGCGTGGGATCGCCTGCAGACTCTGCCGGAGTCACGTTTTGCCATCCATCCTCGGGTTCGCGCGGCCGGACTGCTAGGAGAGCTGTTGGTGAACCCGTCAGTGCAGTACGAGGTCGGGTGGACCACGGATGTGCCGCGAATCAGCCTGACGGGCGTTGTCGCGGCCACCACAATCAGCGGAGGTCGGATCCAGTGGACGGGAACAGTCCGATGGGATGGGTTGTTCGAGCGGTTTTCCTGGGCACGAGCAGCGGTTCATTGGCCGACGTCCGGGTTCGGACTGTGGGGGTCAATGATCGCTACGGAAGATGGGCGGGTTGTCTACGAGGCGAGCGTGATCTACGAATGGGGTGAGCTGTCTCGGTTGCCACGACGCGATGGATCGGAAGGATCGAGCTGCATTGGGGATGTCTGTTTCTAGGGCGGTACGGTTGCTGCTCCGGCTTGACCGGTCTGGGGGCTGGGTTGTACGTTGTGGAAGAAGGGACCGTCTGGATCTCAAGGAGAGAGGGATGATGAACCGACACGTGCGCAGGATTGGATGGGGGATATCGGCGCTCTGCGTCGTTGGAGTGTGGGCACAGCAGTCCCCTTCCAGCATCTGTGCGTATGACCCGCCGGAGAGTCGCGTTCTCGACTTGATGGTCCAGGGATCTTTCGAGTGGTACGATGCTCCTTCCGTGATGCCTGAGGACCGTACCTTCTCGGCCTCCTTCCTGGCCGAGTTTCATGCGCTCCGCTCCTCGGCCACGAACGCGCAGCAAGCCGAGGCGAGAGTCGAGTCTCGGGGCAGCGACACCTCTTGGACTGTTGCGGTCGACGGTGCGGGCAGCTTCACTACCTACTTGGATGAGGAACTCTTCGGAATCGCCGCACTCGGACTCAGCACGGACACGGTTCGTGGTACCGAGATCGATCTGACCGCGGGCATTGGCACCGGACGGTTCCGAGATGTGACCCCCATGGCGCGCGCCATTCGTATGCAGAATGCGCTTCTCGATGCGGGGCAGCTCCTGGCCCCGGTCGGTCAGGCGCGGTTAGGCGAGATGGCGCAGATTCTCGGCGAAGTGGGGCCCACCGATGACGACAAGCTCACGCGGGTGGCCGACCTACTCCAGGAGACCGGGCTGCTTTTGGAGAACGACCTGAGTGTCCGCGGTTGGCTGGCCATGAAAGCTGCGCTCTCGTCCACCGAACCCTCACGGCTCTGTGGTCGCGATGTGCAGGCGCGTTTGGGGGCCACCGCGGTCCTGGGGTCGGGCGCATCCCTTTCAGCGACTGGGCTGCTCCTGGGTCGGTATGCGGCCGTGCCGGATCCTGTGTCCCAGTGGGCCGGCGATGTGGAGATTCGGTTCCGTGTGGCCAGGCCAGGGCAGATGAGTCTGCGAGGGGAAGTCTTCTACGCGCGAAGGATTCCCGAGGGGTGGGCAACCCGCGTCGGGTATCGTGTGGAGGTAGACCGCCATTGGCGTGACGGCGACACATCCTGGGTGCGACACGAACTATCCGCACGGCTGAGCACGAGGGTGCTCGGGAACATTGGACTCAGTCTTGTGGGGGAGGTTGGGCATCAGACAGGGGACGCCAAGCTGACGGTCTCTCTCTCGCTCCGCTTGGAGGCGGATCTCCTGTAATGGCTCCCGAGTCCGTGGTCATCGCCAAGGATCTACACAGGCAGTTCGGCGGGCGCACTGCATTGGATGGGCTCTCTCTGTCGGTTCCGCAGGGGCAGTTGTACGGATTGGCCGGACCCAACGGATCGGGCAAGACGACCCTGATCCGTATACTCTGTGGCCTGTTGCGACCGGACAGCGGGGAGGCGCGGTTGCTGGGTTGGAGAATGCCGAGTGCGCGGGTGCGATCACAGCTGGGGTACATGCCTCAGGAGACCGCAGTGTACGATGACTTGAGTGTTCTGCAGAACCTGATGTACTTCGGGTCGCTGTACGGACTGAGTCGTCGCCAAGTGCGTGAACGTTCCCAGGAACTGCTGGCGCTGGTCGAGCTGAAGGAACGGATGCGACAGCGTGTGGGGACGCTCTCGGGCGGGATGCGTCGTCGCGTATCGTTGGCGGTGAGCCTTCTGCACAAGCCGCGAATCGCCTTCCTCGATGAACCGACTGCCGGTGTCGACCCTAAGCTTCGGCGATCGCTCTGGGAGTACTTCAACGCGCTGACGACGCAAGACGTCACATTGGTGGTGACCACGCATCTGGTCGAGGAGGCCTTGCGATGCCATCGGGTAGGGTTTCTGCGAGCAGGGCAACTGATGACCGAAGGAACCCCCGAGGAGATCCTCGAACAGACGGGGCGCGAGACCCTCGATGATGCGTTCATCGAGCTTCAGGAACGAGGGAGGGAACGCCGTTGACCACACTGTCGATCGTCGGGAACATCCTTCGACGTATCACACGGGACGTACGCACCCTGGCGCTGATCGTGATCCTCCCGCTGTTCTTCGTGCTGTTGTACGGACACTCGTTCACCGGCTCCTACTCCGGGATGAAGATCGTGATCGTGAACCAGGACAATGGACTTGCCTCGATCCGCACGGAGGAACTGGGCCGCGTCACGTTGGAGCTAGACCTTGCCGCACGGTTCATGGACGCGCTGGACCCGGAGACCTTCGAGGTGATCCAAGCATCAGACCCTGAGATGGCTTCAGCACGAGTGGGGCGCTCCGGTGTTCGTGCCGCGCTCATCTTTCCCATTTCGTTCTCGAATGCCGTGGCCAATCAGGCCGTGCGCGCGAGTGGGGAGCGGCGGATCCAATATGAAGGAACGGCGATCACCTTGCTGCCCGGAGATCCGATCGATGGGCCACGGACGCAACTGTTCCTGGATGACGGGAACCCAATGGTGGCGGGTGCAATCCTGGCGGAGCTTGACGCGGCGATGACCGCTGTGCTCAACACCCAACAGTCTGCGCTGACGACCGATGAGCTGTTGCAGGTTGAGTCGCTGTACGAAGGTCAGATCCGAACCCTCGACTTCACTGCGCCTGGGATCATCGGATTCGCGATGACCCTGATCACTGTGCTTCTCACGGCCATGGCCGTGGTTCGGGAACGGCTGAGTGGAACACTGACACGGGTACTGATCGCTCCAGTAGGGGCTTGGCAGGTGGCGCTCGCGTACACGGTGGCGTTCACTCTCATTGCGTTGATCCAGGCCGCGGAGCTGTTCGCGGCCTCGTTCTTCCTCTTTGACCTTCGGTTCGTCGGATCACCGCTGTTGGTTGCCTGGATCGTCATCGTGTTCGCGATGGGGCTGCAGGGAATCGCGACGCTGATGTCGACGGTCGCGAGGAACGAGGCGCACGCCATGCAGTTCGTGTTGTTCTTGGTGATTCCTTCGATCATGCTCAGCGGTGTGTTCTGGCCTCTGGAGGCGATGCCATCCGCCATCCGTCCGTTGTCGTACGCGATGCCGTTGACCTATGCCAACACGGCGCTTCGTCGGGTGATGCTGACCGGGAGTGGTCTGCCTGATGTGCGGTTCGAGTTGATCGTCCTGGGGGGTATCGCTTTGGGAGCGCTCTTGCTGAGCATCCTCAGCATGAGACGGCAGGCGTACACGGCGTAGGTTGATCTGTGTACGGAGAGGAATCGAAAGGGAGGGATCGGATGATCCGACGATTCCTGCGTGGGGGGGCGGCCAAGACGGGGCTCGTTCCGGGCACGACAGTCTATGTTGGCGCGGAGAAGAGCCATGTTGTCTCTGCCGAGCGCTTCGTGTTCAACGGTGAGCAGGTGCGTCACGAGACAGGGCTACCGCTTGATCAACTGGGTCCCAACGACGAAGGGACCACGACGTGGATCAACGTCAACGGAGTTCATGATGTGTCTGGGGTGCAGTTGCTGGGGGAAGCGTTTTCCCTTCACCCATTGGCGCTGGAGGACATCGCGCACACCGGGCAGCGCCCCAAGGTCGAGGAGTACGAGGATCAACTGTTCCTCGTGCTGAGGATGCTGCGTTGGGACGAAGAGACGATCACGGTCGAGGACGAACAGGTCAGCCTGGTGATCGGCGCGTCGTGGGTGCTCTCGTTCCAGGAGCAATCCGGCGATGCATTCGATCCGATCCGGGAGCGGATCGTCTCCGGAAAGGGGCGCATTCGAGCCCAAGGACCTGACTACCTTGCCTACGCCCTGGTGGATGCCATGGTCGATCAGTACTTCTCCATACTGGAAGCCGTCGGGGATCGAATCGAATGCGTGGGGGAAGACCTGGCAGAGCAACTCGACAGGGAGAAAGTGAACTTGATCCGGCAACTCAAGAGAGAGCTGTTATTCCTGCGAAAGTCTGTGTGGCCGTTGCGGGAGGTGGTGAGTGCGCTTCAACGGGATCGGTCCGAGCTGATCTCCCCGTCTACCTTGCCCTATCTTCGGGACCTGTACGATCACACGATTCAGATCATCGACACCGTGGAGACGTATCGGGACATGGTCTCCGGGCTGTTGGATCTGTACATGTCCACCCTGAGCCATCGAACGAACGAGGTGATGAAGGTCTTAACCTTCATCGCAACGATATTCATCCCGCTGTCATTCGTGGCGGGGCTGTATGGGATGAACTTCGTGCACATGCCCGAGCTGGAGTGGAGATATGGTTACTATCTTGTGCTCGGCGTGATGGGGACGATGGTGGTCGGTATGTTGCTCTACTTCCGACGTCGCAAGTGGTTCTAGTGCCTTGGGAGCAGAGAGAGCATGGAACCGCCGAGCAGCCGTTGGCAGGGACGGGCAGCCGCTCGGGCGGGTTCTCATGGAGTCATCGCAGGCTACTTCTTGGGAGAGGTCCCCGGCTTGCGCGGTCCCTTGGTTGTGCTTTTCCTGGTTGTCATCTGAGCCACCTCCTTCATGCGCCTTTGATTGCGCAAATTGCTAGTTGCGCTGTTGACGAAATACACAAGGAGCATTATGCTCATGCTCCCTCGGGTGTCAAGGGGGTTCAAGGGAGGGAGCACATCATGCCGAAATCACACTCAGGGTTCTTCAAGATGCTGTCGGCGCGGACACGCATCCAGATTTTGCGGTTGCTTCTTCATGAGGATGATCTCACCGTGGATGATCTGGCAACAAGACTGGAACTGAGTGTTCCGACCGTATCACGACATCTTCAGCTCCTGCGTTTGAATGATCTGGTGGGTTTCGCGCAAGACGCCCAGACGCGCTACTACCACGTCAACAAGGACGAAATCCTTCGGGGAGTCCGGGGCTTCCTCGATGATCTAGGGATCTCGTTTACCTAACGGCTTCACACGGACGAAAGACTCTCCCCAACTGGCATCAGCCCACGCGGAATGCCTCCTGTACCCTTGAAAGGAACTCTGTGTCCGTCAACAGATCCACCGTGGTCAGTGCCATCGCCTTTGCGGCGGCCAGCATCGCAATCTGTCCCCGCTCGGAGATGGCGGCCTGGGCGAACTCCCGTGAGTGGGCGGCCACACCCTCATCGGCGATCTGAACGTATGGATGGATTCCGGGGACGACTTGGGTCACGTCGCCCATGTCCGTGGAGCCCATTGCATCATGATGGGGCGGATTGTGGGGGATGCCCAGCGAGACGATGTGGGTCAGGAACCGTTCTCCCAGCACCCTGTTGGGGTTCATCGCCTGGTAGGAGTGCCCGACTTGCGCGAACGTAAGCTGCGCTCCGGTTGCAAGGGCCGCTCCTCGGGCGCAGTTCTCGAGTCTTCGCAGCAGTTCATCGCGGTACTCGTTCTCTTGGGCTCGTACGTAGAACTCCGCACATGCGTACTCGGGCACGATGTTGGGCTTGACCCCACCGTGGCGGATGATCCCGTGGATGCGGGCCCCGTCCTTGATGTGTTGTCGCATCGCGTTGATTCCGTTGAACGTCTGGATAATGGCGTCCAGCGCGTTGACTCCCTTCTCCGGGCTGCCGGAGGCGTGAGACGGCTTGCCGTGAAACTCGATCCGCACCTCGGTGATCGCCAGGCTTCCGCGGCCGACCATCGTGTGACAGTAGGGATGGAACATCATGGCCGCATCGACGCCATCGAAGACACCGGCTGCGACCATGCGGACCTTGCCTCCGCCGCCCTCCTCGGCCGGGGTTCCCAGCAGGAGAAGTGTCCCGGGTATCTCCGACTTCACAGCGGAGACGGCGAGTGCTGCACCCAGCGCACCGGCGGCGATCAGGTTGTGCCCACATGCGTGCCCGATCTCGGGCAGCGCATCGTACTCCGCCAGCAACGCAATCGTTGGGCCATCCGATGAGGCCGGATGCTCGGCCTGGATCGCTGTGGGCATCTCTGCGATCCCGAGAGACACATGGAAGCCCGCCTTCTTCAACTCAGAGGCCAGCAGCCGTGAGGCGAAGACCTCCTCATCCTTGACCTCCGGGTGGTCGAAGATCTCGCGACTCACACGGCGAAGCAGCGCCTCGTTCTCGTCGACTGCACTGCAGACGCGATCCTGCATATCCTTCATCGTTCCTCCTTGGCCCCCGATTGCGCTTGGCTCCAAGCCGACCGAAGCGTCGCCTCAACAAGACAATCCAACGCATCGATCCACGGGATGGGCATGTTCTGCCCCGGGATCAGAGAGATCTCGGTGCATCCGGCGATGATTGCTTCCGCCCCACGTTCGATGAGGTGTCCGACGACAGTGACGGCATGGGCGTAGACGCTGGCCGGGCTGCCTCCGGCTTTCAGCCGCCGGATGATGTCCATGATCAGCTCCTGATCCTCCCCATCCGGAACTGCCAGATCGATCTCTCGCCGGGAGCACGCCGTATGATAGATCCGGGTGTGGACGGTTCCGGTGGTGGCCAGCAGTCCCACACGGG
>CAZQHD010000078.1:0-9716 GCA_964593295.1 uncultured Thermotogae bacterium
CTGCCGTACACGATGTCACCAGAGATGCTCGCGGACGCGGCCCGCGCCATACGCCCCCACGTGCTCTATCCGTATCATTTTGGGGAGACGGACACGTCACGTCTCACGGAGTTGTTGCGTGATCTGCCGGACGTAGAGGTCCGCATTCGCCGCATGGCGTAGCCGAGGGCGTGACCGCCGGCGCGAGGCGATCCAACGTCCACGTCGGGAGGGGGGGGAAGCATGCGATACGATGAGATCTCGCGGAACCGGATGTACGACGATCTTGCACGGCTGTGGCCGTGGATCAGCCCGCCGGAAGACTACGAAGAGGAGTCGCAGTTCTGGCGGGCGGCTCTTCGAGCCAAGCTGGGGCCGGGACGCCATCGCCTCCTCGAACTGGGTGTCGGCGGTGGACACAACCTGTCTCACTTTGCCCAGGAGTTCGCGGCCACGGCCGTCGACCTCTCTGCCCGCATGTTGGAGCAGTCCCAACGCTTGAACCCGGGTGTCGAGCACCTGGTCGGAGATATGCGGACGCTGCGTCTGCACCGCACGTTCGATGCTGTGCTGGTTCACGATGCCATTGACTACATGGTATCGCTCAAGGACCTTCGGGCGGTGTTCGCCACGGCGGCGGCGCACCTCCGACCGAACGGTGTGCTCATCGTAGCGCCGGACTACACGAAGGAGACCTTTGAGGATGGGGCGGTCTACAGCCGGACAACGAGCGGTCCTTCGATCTGTCTCACGCATGTAGAGATCGACTTTGATCCCGATCCATCCGATACGACCCTGGAGTCCCTCATGCTCTCTCTGATCCGCGAGGACGGGGAGATCCGGGTCGAGCTGGACCGGCATACCATCGGCCTATTCTCGCAAGCGACGTGGATTGAGGAGCTGACGCAGGCGGGGTTCGAGGTCGAACGATGGCCGACGCGAGAGGACGACGATCCTCGGGAGCGTGCTTTGTACGTAGGAGTCTTCACCGTGGTGCCGCGTAAGCGAGAGAGGATGGTCCGTGGAAAGGCCACGGGGCCCGAACCGCTTGTCTCGCCTCGGGCCCCGTAAGGAGGTTGCTCTCGTATGGTGGCACTGTACCCTCCCCGCGTGGACGAACTGTGGGGGGCTGTTGAAGGAGATGTGTAGGTGAACTGCCCAGCGATGGACGTGAGTCGAAGAGAAGGTGAGAGTCCGTCGAACGCGGAAAGGACCGAGGGGCGTGTCGTCTCCGCCTCGATCCGCGTGCGCGGATACCATGAGGATCGATTCGGACACGTCAACAACACGCGTTATCTGGAGTTTTTGGAGGAAGGTCGTTGGACGTACCTGGAAGCGCGGGGTCCTGAAGGTGGGTTTGCTGCCCTTGGCGTCTTCCCGGTCGTCGTCCATCTGTCCATCTCGTACCGACGGCCTGCCGTGAGCGGAGACACCCTGATCGTATCCACCAGGCTCGTGGAGACGGGGCGCCGTAAGATCGTGATGCATCAGGAGGTTTCCCTGTCCGAGTCCAGCAAGCGAGTCTGCTCCGCGGAGGTGGCCGTGGTTCTGGTCGAGGCCCTGACCGGAAGATCGGTGGTGTTGCAAGAAGAGATCCTTCGTGCCTGGCCGGATCTTGCCCGGGCACGGAGAAGCAAAGAATAGCTATAGAAGAGGCGATGCGGACGATCGCGCTGCGCGCTATCCCGTCGCCGTCATGGACGGGACGTCGATCTCCTCGACGGACTGTGTCTCATCCACCCAGAGGCCGATGACGGTTGTGTGGGGAAACCGATCGCGAAGGTATCGCACCGCAGCGCGCGTGTCTCCATCCTGGTGTTTTCGATCGCCCGGATTTCCGGCACAATCGTGGTGCCCGACCACGGCGATGCCCACGGTACGGTGCTTTTGAACGGAGACTTCGATGCATCGTAGAATGGAGTGCAGTGCCTGCTCGTCGGCCTGACGACTGAGGACTCCATTCGGGCCCGGAGCCGTGATTGTGTCCACGTAGGGAACGCCGAACCGTTCGGTCATGAAGTCGAGAACCGACCGCTGAACTCGGCCGTCCATGCAGTCGATGACTGTGCAGAAGTTCATCCGATTCCTCCGCGTGGTGGGGGTGGTGACATTCTACGTATGCAGGGCTGACTTCGCACGCCCGCCGCTGCCCAGAGCGGTGTGAGGGGCCAGTTTGCGGATCCTACTCCACGGAAGAAGGCTGAGGCGCCTGTCTTCGCCCATACCTTGCGGCGACACGCAGGCGAGGTTGCAGTTGTGCATTCCGAAACCGACGAACCCAGAACTGTCCGCTTCTCTGGAGGAGTCCGTGCTCAATCACGGAAGGACACCAGGATCGTGATGTGTAGATGAGACGTGTGAAGCAGAACGTTCCCGGAACACTGGAACAATACCGCTGCATGGCGCGATACGCCCGGCCGTCCGATGTTCGTTCACGATCGAGATCGCGGTAGAGAGGATAAAGACTGATGTCGAACGTCTCGCCGAGTGCCGCCCCAGGGAAGTACGGGCGGGCGCGTGGTGCGCCGAACTGGCTGCCTGCCTTTCCGAGCAGGCTCTTCTTCTGGGCGGGAAGGATCTTCGATGGGGGCTCCTGGGATCGTCCGTATGCGACGAGGATACGATCCTCAGGGGCCCTCTCCATGGGGAGAGTGCCGTTGGCTACCAGCTCCGAAGGGCGGTCGAACAAGACGCGATGGCCGTGATGGGTGAAAGTGTGGATGCGTGTAGGAGACTGCGCCATCTTGCGATACGCCTTCTGCCAAAGCGGGGGAAGGGTTTGCGTGAGATGATCGATCGGGTCCGATGCTCCGACCGAGGGTATCTGATCAAGCAGCCCCTGATAGCCGATGCTGATCCCTCGTCGTGGCATGCGTCGGCTCCCCCCGTGCCACGAGCATAGCGATCACGGTCGACGCTGTGCAAGTCGAGCGAGTCCTAGTCGGCGCATGGTGTCCTGTACCCTCCGGCTTCGCGTGCACGGCCCGGATTGGACGTGAGAGTTGGCCTCTCTTGAGCACATTCTCCTGTCCTCCGTCAATCTGTGTCTTCTGGGCGAAAAGGATAGGTGGATGTTTGACGGGTTCAAGACTGGATCTAGTGTACGCGCTTTGATCCCTATACATTCCATGGGTCCAAGAACCCTCTTCTTGTCGTCATCTGAGAGCGTGGAATGTCTCGAATCCTGCGCTGTCAAAGTGCGTCATGAACCGTGTCGCGAATGGCCACGGCTAGGGTGTTCCATCTACCGAACATCGATGCTATGCTGCGCCATGCTTCTGGCGATCAACGCCGGGAGGGGGTGACTCCATGCCTGCAAAGAAGAAGGCTCCAAGCGGAGGAAAGAAGAAGAAGTAACTAGGCTCAAGTGGGTCTTGATGGAGGGTCTATGCCATCTGCTGTATGCCCGGTTTGTGGAAGGAACATCCGGATTGGCGAGGATCAGGCGTACCTCTATGAGCGAGTCGTCTGTCCTTCCTGTGATGCGGAGCTTGAGGTCGTCGATGAGAGTCCTGTGATCCTGGAGGAGATCGAAGGCTAGGCTCCGACCCCATCCAACCGACTGCGCGGCCTGCCCAGGGGGGCAGGCCGCGTTCTTGTTTCTCATAAGGAGATGCCCGGTGATCTTCCCACACACAGAGTGCGGACACTCAGGGGAGGCGGCTGTCGAGCGATCAGAGCCGTCACCTTTGGGGCTCGTACAGCACCTCCACTTCACGCTCCCGGAACGCCAGGATCAGCTGGTGTGTCGGGGAGCCGGGGCTGAGGTCGAGGCGATTCTGCTGCAGCAAGAGTTCACGCAGGTTCGTGAGCCCCCAAAGCGGGGAGATGTCGCTAATCTCGTTGCTGTGCAGCCAGAGCTCAGAGAGATTCGTCAGCCCGGCGAGCGGCGAGAGGTCCACGATCTGATTGTGGTCGAGGGAGAGAGACTTCAGGTTCACCAGCTGTGCGAGCGGTCGGATATCTTGAATCCGGTTGGCCGACAGGTAGAGATCCTCAAGATGGATCAGACCCGATAGGGCAGAGAGATCATAGATCCCTGTCTCCTCGAGGGAGAGGAGCTCCAGTTGAGGCATCCGGGCCAACGGAGTGAAGTCCTGGATCTGCGTCTTCGAGAGAAACAGCAGTTCCAAAGACTCGATCCCTGTGAGGGGGGAGATATCCACAACCGGATTGCCGGAGAGAGAGAGGGAGCCCAACCCGGGTAGGACGGAGAGCGGGCGGAGATCCTTGATCCGGTTGCTGCGCAGATCGAGCCGGTACAGCTCGGTGCACTGCTCAATCCCTTCCAGCGATGAGATCTCCTGATCCCGTGCACGAAGAATCGTCAGCTCCCGTAGGTCCTCCCGCGTCAGTTGACCCTCCGGTTTCGAGAGCGCCTGGCGGATCGCCCTCTCTAATGCAGGATCTGCGAACCGAACGGCGGAGTACGCGGTATCGGGGCCGTGAATTGCCGCGGTTTCCGGGGCCGGTGTGCCGTCCGTGAGGAGCAACACCAGCCCCACGACCAGGCCGAGTGCGATGGCGAGCCAATACGTTTGCTTCATACGCGCGCTCCTTTGGCGGGTGCTATGGCTTGTCCGTGCGCTGAGCCACGCCACACACCGTTTCGTTCTCCAGGGTTCTTGATCCGTAGAGTAACGGAATCCGATCCGTGACAACAAACGTGCAGCTCCCTCCGTCCGACGCATCCGGACGAGCCAGGCTCTGTTGACCCGAAGAGACTTCACGGTGCGCGCAGACACACCTCCCGGCCCTCCGGACAGAGCTCGCGGGCCCTCGCGCGTGCCACGTGATCCATGGCGACAAATGAACAGAAGAAAGAACGGTTCAGATTGCAAAAGTCTTTCCCAGACTTTATTATTGACTTCCTATTGATCGAACGTTGCGGGTATTGATATAGAAGATTTCTACTGACGGAGGACGAATCGGGATGCTACAACAGGCGTGGCGGTATGCAATGACACACCCGGACCGATTGCTGGAGTGGACAGGTCAGCATCTGCAGATCGTGCTTGTGGCCAACGGCATTGCCGTGCTGGTGGGGATTGCTCTGGGAATCTGGGTCTCCGGAAAGGGACGTGAAGCGGTGGCCGATGCCGTGATCTACGCAGCGAGCATTCTGATGACGATTCCGTCGCTGGCATTGTTCGGCATCCTCATGAGCATCCTGTATGCGGTCGGGCTTCCTTCGATCGGGTTTCTCCCGGTCGTGATCGCCCTCGCACTCTATGGGCTTCTCCCCATCGTGCGCAACACGTATACCGCATTGCGCGAGGTCGACCCGGCGATCCTCGAGGCGGGTCGAGGCATGGGCATGAGCGGACGACAGCTTCTCCTGCGAGTGAAGATGCCGCTGGCCGTTCCCGTGATCATGGCGGGATTGCGTCAGGCCACGGTGATGAACGTGGGGATCGCCGCGATCGGGTCGTATCTGGGGGCGGGAGGACTGGGACAGGCCATCTTCCGCGGACTGGGAAACTATCGAAGGGACTTGGTGTTGGCCGGTGCCATCTCCGTCTCGCTGCTGGCCATCCTGCTGGATCTGCTGATGGCCGGTGTGGAACGGGTCTCGACGCCACGTGGAATCCGGGTTGGGAGGAAGCAGTGATCCGACTAGAGAACCTTAACAAGGTCTTCCCCGACGGAACCGAGGCGGTCAAACACCTCTCGCTGGAGATTGCGGAGGGTGAGTTCTGCGTCTTTCTCGGCCCCTCGGGGTGCGGCAAGACGACAAGCCTGAAGATGATCAACCGGCTGATTCCGATCACGTCGGGGGCGATCTACATCAACGGAGAGGATTCCCAGAAGCGGAACGTGAACTCTCTGCGACGGGACATCGGCTATGCGATTCAGAACATCGGGCTGTTCCCTCACCTGACGGTGGGACAGAACATCGCCACAGTCCCCATGCTCAAGCATTGGCCGCGGGAGAAGCGCAGGCAACGTGCACGGGAGTTGCTGGATCTGGTGGGGATGCCCGCCGATACCTACATCGACCGCTACCCGTCCGAGCTATCCGGCGGGCAGCAGCAGCGCGTCGGCGTGGCTCGCTGTCTCGGCGCGGATCCTCCGATTCTCCTCATGGATGAGCCGTTCGGCGCGATCGATCCGATCACCCGACATAAGCTCCAGGGAGAGTTTCTGAAGATTCAGGAGAGACTACGCAAAACGATCGCCTTCGTGACACACGACATCGACGAGGCGATCAAGATGGGAGACACGATCGCCCTGATGAAGGACGGAGAGCTGGTGCAGTACGCTGAGCCTGCCTTGTTGCTGGCTGAACCGAAGACACGCTTCGTGCGGGACTTCGTGGGCGCGGACCGCGTGCTCAAGGGGTTGCGACTTCTCCGTGCGGCCGACGTGATGAAGCCTCCACGGCACACCCTCTGCGTGGACGAAGGAGTCGATCAGGCGATGCAGCGGCTGATCGAACACAAGCGGTCCTGGATGGCGGCGGTGGATGCGGGGGGACGGTTCCAGGGGTGGGTGGAGCGCGAGGATCTTACGAGCGCCTCCAGCCTGGACGATGCGTTGACCCCGGCCGTGACCACAGCATCGCCCCGGACTCCGCTGAACGAAGCGCTCTCGATGATGCTGGGCAGCGCCACCGGCGCGGTGGCGGTCCTGGACGATGAGGGTCAGCTCCTGGGACTTCTGACCTTCGCGTCCATTCGGGAAATGCTGGCCGAAAACAGCGAGGAGGACGGAGGATGAAGAGGCTTCTGGCTCCGCTCCTATTGGTGACGGGTCTGGTCGGCGTGACGGTCTGGATGACCAGCCTGGGAACCGTGGGCATCTACCGCATGCCCGGGGGGCGGGAGGTCGCGATCTCCACGTTCCATCATCTGCAGTTGGTGTTGGCGGCCGAGGGGCTGGCGATCCTTATCGGCATTCCCATCGGGTTCATCGTCTCTCGTCCCGCGTTCCGGTGGCTGGGGACGCCGCTGATGGCACTGGTGAACGTCGGGCAGACTGTTCCGACTCTCGCGCTGCTGGCGATCGCCTCCCTGGCCATCGGATCTGGGTTTCGAGCGGCTGTCGTCGGCCTGTTCGTGTACGCCCTGCTTCCGATCGTGCGCAACACCTACGCCGGGATTCGGTCGGTGGATCCGGCGGTCAAGGAGGCGGCCCAAGGGATGGGCATGTCCCGCGTTCAGGTGACGTCACGCGTCGAGCTGCCGCTGGCCCGTCCGGTGATCGTGGCCGGTATCCGTACGTCCACGGTGGTGAACGTGGGTACGGCGGCCGTGGCCGGGATGATCGGAGGTGTCGGGCTGGGATCGCTGATCACGACAGGACTGGCGGTGAATGTGGTAGAGATGGTGCTTCAGGGGGCGGCGCCGGCGGCGGCGCTGGCGATCGGGCTGGATGCGCTGCTGGGGATGGTCGAACGGTGGATGACGCCTCGAGGACTACGCTCCACGGGGCGGGACAAGACGACGAGACAGAGACGATTTCGGCGGGCGCTGACGACCACGGGCGCATAGGGCGCAACGGTCGGTCCGTGCCGGCAAGAAGGGTTCACGGGATGTCCCGTAAGAACATCCTGGTCGAAGACCGATGTGCCTGTGGGCACGCGGGTTTTGTGCGACTCTGCACAACGGAAGAAGGAGGAATAGATGAAGATGGCGAGAATTGCTCTTGTGATAGGGTTGACGATGGGGTTGGCGTTCACTGCGGTGGCGACGGACATCGCGATTGGTGCCAAGAACTTCACCGAACAGTATGTGGCCGGAAACCTGATGCAGATTCTGCTCGAAGAGCGTGGATACGACACGACGCTCCGCACAGGGATGAGCACCACGGTGATGCGCGAAGCGCTCGTCTCCGGGGCCATCGATCTGGTCATGGAGTACACCGGAAACGGGTGGCTGTTGTTCCCAGCCGGCGGAAACGCCTATGAGAACGAGACGCCGATGGAGATGTACCAGAAGGCAAGAGACTACGACGCCGAGAATGGGCTGGCCTGGCTCGAACCGATCTGGTGCAACAACACGTACGCGATCGCCGTGACGCGCGAGTTCGCCGAGGAGAATGACGTCTACACGCTGAGTGAGTTCGCGGAGTACGTGAACGAGAACGACGGAGATGTTCCATTCTGCAGCACGTTCGAGTTCTACGCACGGCCGGACGGGGTGTTGGGTTGGCAGCTACACTACGACTTCGCGTTCCAGCCGGGGGCGATCAAGACTGTGCTCCCCGGGCTGACCTTCGAACCGCTGATCAAGGGTGAAGTGGTGGCCACCGTGGTGTTTGGAACGGACTGGGTGGTGGCGGCTCAAGACTGGGTCGCTCTCCAGGACGACAAGAACTTCTGGCCACCGTATGATCTGTCTCCGGTGATCCGCCAAGAGGTCTTGGACGAGCACCCGGAACTCCGAGGGATTCTCCTCGACCTGGTGTCGGCGTTCCCGAGTGATGCCGCCGAGGCTCGCGCCGAGATGACGGCGTTGAACGCTCGCGTGGACAGTGATCTGCTTGAACCGGAAGAAGCGGCTCGAGAGTGGCTGATCGAGAAGGGGCTGATCTAGAAGGTCACGCACCTTGAAGAGGTCAAGAACGAAGTCCGATGGGGGTGGGCCGATCGGCCCGCCCCCGTTGGCTTGCGAGGGTGGCGCGTATCGGGCTAGACTCCTCGATCGGCGGCCTCATTTCGCACGCAAGGAGGGTGCACCGATGACGAGCCCGGTGTTCGCCTACCATCGACCGTTTCCCTGGAGACGCATTGGAGGAGCGCGCCCGGGTCGAACGACGGTGGAGCGGTGCCTTCGTGCGTACAGCCAGCAGAACGACCTGCGGATCCGCGCGATGTTCGTGGAGACCGACCGCAACCTTCGCCATGTGTTCGAGGACCGAGCCGTGGGACGTGAGGTGATGCGTCGGCTCGTCTCGGAGGAGGTCGGGGGCATCCTCGTCGGTCGCTTGGAGTACGTTTTCTCCTCGGCCCAGGAGGCCCTCTTCACTCTGGAACGCTGGCTCGATGAGGGGATCGTATTCTACTGCGCCCAGTCGTTCGGGGAGGGCGGACGGTCTCTGGAGAGCGGAGGCGGATCGGGCATCGACCAGGGGTCGATCCGTGAGCTTACGCAGCTACAGCGAGTCACCGACCTCGAACGCACGCGTCAACAGCTCCGGATGCCTGCGTCCCAAGCCGTGTGGAAGGGGCGCGTCCCGTTCGGATTTCACCGGATTGACGGCCGGTTGGTGGAGCAGGAGGATCGCATCGCCCGAATCGTGCAGATGAAATCCGCGTACCGTAAGGGCAAGAGCTACCGCCAGATTGCCGCCGTGCAAGGGATTTCGGTGGGCACTGCGCACCGTCTCGTGCGCACAGATCTGCGAAAACTGCGGCGGCTGGGCGGCCGCGCGACCCCGAGCCGCTGACCGAACTGGAGCTTCAGCTTGCGCCTGGGGTCCAAGAATCGAGCGGTCTTCACCGTCCGAGGGCTCGTTCGCTCCAGTTCTTTGTCACATCGTACCCCCTCGTGCCGATGTGTGGGTTTCTGGGATCGCGGCCTGTAGACGCCGGTTGACTTCCACGGCCGGCTTACGGTATGGTGTTGCTGCCGATTCACTAGATCTTGAGGACCCTCCTGAAGGTTTTCGGGAGGCGTGCTCGCGCAGAAGTACCAACTGGAAGGGTTTGCTCGACAAATTGTAGGAGGTGGTTGGTAGACATGATGGCAAAGGGTAACTGGCCGAAATGGGTCGGAGTCGTTCTTCTGGTCTCC
>CAZQHD010000079.1:0-9369 GCA_964593295.1 uncultured Thermotogae bacterium
ACGGTAACGACGGGGGGATCGACGGGCGGTGGTTGCACCGCCCACGATCCCCCCTGTTCGTGGGCGGGGTGAGTGTCGCTGCATGCACCTCTTGAACGGGAGATCCTCCGCCTGGCTGGGCCAATCGTCATGGGAACGGTCGTACGTTGTCAGATCTGGTCTACCGCATGAGCCCAATAGTGTGAGGCGGCGGGACGATCTGCCGCCTTGCACGGGAGGGGATCGGACGGTGGCTACGGGGGCAGCTCGGGTTCTTCTTCTGGAGCGCTTGGTTTGCGCGAGCGAGTCCATCGAAAGGGTTCAGACGCAGATACCTTGTAAGGGTGGAGGTGTCGGCCACGTTCGGACCCACCGTCCGCATCGCTCAACGTTCCAATCCGATGTGAGACGAGGAGTTGACGTCCGATGCCCTTCCAGTCTAGAGTGATGAGCGGCGGCGCGCCTGATGGGACGTAGGCAGGCGCACGGTCGAGAGCGCAGGCCGGTAGTTTGGGAGATGCGAAACCCTTGGCAATCCGGAAGAAGACGCGATGGCGAACGTCCAGGCACGAGCAGAGCGGGTCGATCGAGCCTTCGGGGAAGGCTGTGACCGACGATCTCCTGACGAGGATCGCCCAGCATGGGTGGAGTCCCGAACTCCGCGATGAGTTCGTGCGTGCCTTCGATCAGACGATCGGGCGTTCGATCGTGTACTTCCTCGCCCGTCTGCGGGGGCTTGAGGGGCGAGAGATAGGACAACTCCTGGCCTTCGTAGAACGACGCGAGGGTGCGGCGACGCGTGCAGGGGATCATCCGCTGGGGGAGCTCATCGAGGAGGCATACTTTGCCATCTACCGGCAAGTGTTCCAAGGTTCCCTTGTTCGCAAGTATATGGTGGGGAAGACATCGGCCACGATCCACTCCGGGTTCGCTGCGTATCTTCGGGGGGCCGTTCGACACCGTGTGGTGGATTGTCTCCGTCGACAGGACAGGCGTCGATGCATCCAGCTGGCGGATGGTTGGGATGAGCAGATCCCTGAGAACGAGCCTGACTGGAGCCGCGCAGTCCGTGCTGTCTGGTGGGACCGCGTGCTGCGTTGTCAGTCGTCTGAGGTAGAGGAGCGACAGGAACTACGTCGCGTCGCCCTGTCTCTTGACAGAGAGGGGGCCGAGCGGACCCGACTGTGTTGTGCGTTCGCTGAGCTGAAGGCACGGTCGGGAGGCGCGGGGCGCCAGGACGTGCGGATGGTGTTGGCCTACTATCTCAGCAACTATGGAACCAAGACGCCCTCTGCCGGTCGCTCGATTCCTCCCGTGGGGGAGCTCACGCTGGAGCGTATCTGCGGTTTATCCCTCTCCTGGGATGATGTGTTTCGCCTCTTCGGCCGCGAGTGCAATCCATCACGCATCCGGCAGGCCGTCCGGCGGGTGTACGAGGAGCTAGGATGACGGACGAGAGGTGGATGCAAGAGCTGTTCCGAGGGGAGCTTGAGGTCTGTCATCTCTCACACCCTCCGGATGCGGTACTTCTCGGATACCGATGGGAGAGCCTCCAGGAAGAGGAGATGGTCGCGGTGGGCGTGCATCTGTCGACCTGTGAGCGTTGCAGAACTCGCTTGACGGAGCTAGAGAGGGGGCAAGTGTGGAGTGTCAGGCCGAGCTTCCTCCGGGATCCTCGCTCGGAAGCCGCCGTCTCCAACGCCCCGCGAAAGCGTAGTTGGCACAGCGGTGACCCGGACGGGGGAGACGAGGCGGGATCCCGTCACGTCTGGCGAACTGTTCTGGTGCATGCCGGTGCAGTGGCGGGCATTGCGCTTCTTATGGGCGTCGTGCACTGGGTTCTTGATCGGCAGCATGCCGCCCCAACGAGTCCCCTTGCGACGCCTGCTCAGACGGCTCGGTGGTGGGTTCACCTGTACTGGGGACTGCTACCGCTGGCGGTTTTGTCGGCGTTCCGGGCGATGCGAGTTCTGAGAAGGAGGATGGACGATGAGCAACAGAAGGAATAGCCATGGCCTTGTCCTGGCGATCCTGCTTCTCGTCTCGTTGACGGTCGCGAGCTCCGGTGCCGTGTGGGTTCAGTACTGGGGCGGCGGGGATGGTCTGGTCGGGCTCATCCCCCTGTACGAAGGCGCTGAGTCCTACGCGCCGGGGCGCTGGATCTCGGGGCCGCTTCGGGTGGCATTCGTGGACACCTCCGTACATCTCTGGAGCGACGAGGAAAAGGCTGTCGCCCGATCTGCGGTTGAGGCATGGAACGAGGTCTGTGAGCAGGTACGCCAGCAGATGAGGCGCCCCGCGTGGGGCCCGGTCTCACTGGAGATCATCGCAGAGGAGCGTCAAGAGGCGATCATGGATGCGGACGTCCGACTGAGATGGGAGGACACTCAGACGTTCTTCCGGGATTGGGGAGATGTAGATGGTGATGGTATTCCCTTCTCGGCCAAGGGCGCGGCCGGGCTGTACCTTCCGCACCGGTTGATTCCCTTCCTCGGCGATCCATGCGCAGATCTCGCCGCGGCGGGCTCTCTGATCGGCCCCGGGACCATCGTTTTGAACTGGGAGAACCCCGTGGGGTGGTATGTGGATCCGCACCCCGGAACGGATGACGACTTCTCCCTGGTCCAGCTCCGTTTGTGTGGAGAAGAGGGCACGATGCTGCGTGCGGTCTCCGGAAGCCCGGCGGCCGGACGGCACGATCTGTACAGCGTGATCTTGCATGAACTGGGGCACGCACTGGGTCTCATCCACAGTGGCGGATGTGACAGAAACCTGTTCACAGGCGGGTATCGTGACGATGACGGCCGCTTGATGTGGGAGGGCTATCTGAGAGACCGCCGCTCGTTGGAGAGCCACTTCCCGGTGGGAGAACGTCGACACATTGCCGTTGCTGATCGCCGCAGGTTGACGCTGACGCAGATGGCGGCCGCCCTCTCCTGGGTGCAACGTGACCAGCCCGGGGAGACCTGTGACGCGCAGCTGGGCTACGCTGAGCTCCTTTTGGAGTACGGAAGCTCTCGGGATGCGGTCGTCTGGTTTGACCGAGTGCTCGACGAATGCCCCGGGACGCCGCAGGCCGTCCAGGCCGAAGAGGGAATCATCCGGGCGGAGGTTGTAGACGCCGCTGCGCTTCCGGAGACGGCTCGAGTGCCGGTCCCGCAGCCTCCAGGTTGGCATTTCCCGGGGCTGGGAGATCCTCAGGTCCTGGTGGGAAACCTGACGCGAGAGGAACTCGAGGTCAGTTACGTGGGGCCGGTGGTCCGGCGGGTGCGATTGACCGCAGGAACGGAGGAGATCCTCACGCTTCCTGCAGGGACATACGAGGTGATGGCCGTGGCCGGAGACTCCGTGGCGCCGTTCTACGGGGTCCTCGAGTTCGTTGTGGATTGGCGGTATGTGAACGACTTCGCGGTCGAAGAGCAGCCGATGTCTCCGTAGAAGGAGGACCGATGTGCTCTGAAGAAGTTCACTGTGCCGGAGTGGGGGATGCCTGGCTCGGCCGCGAGGTGTCAGACGGTCCTGGGAACGCTCGCCTTGTAGCTGGGAGGAGGAGGTGCAAACTCAGCAGGTTGGAGCTGAGGTGTGACGCAAGTCGCCGCGGCGGAAGTAGGCTGGGATTTGGCCGACTCATCCGGTGACAAGCTCGTTCTCCGGGGGGCTGGGCACACGTTGCACGATGTAGCAGGCCTTCCAGAGGTGCTGCGGGACAGACCGAGTACGAGGCCGACCCGTGCAACCATGGAGGAGTATAAGTGAGGTGATGATCGTGTGCTCGACGCGTTGGACGAGGAGTGCTGGCCACGTCGTACTCAGTCTCCTGTTGGTGGGGATGCTTCTGGCTGGATCCCCTGCACATCGGGGATGCGCTGAGGAAGACCTCCTGTGGGATCAGATCCTGCAGAAGGTCAATCTGATGGGGCTTGAGTTCGTGCGGGACGCAGCCATGCTGCTGATCGGAGGAAGCGACGAAGCTGGGGCGCTGTTGTCTGATCCGATGGCTTTCATTCAGAGGAAGTACCGTCTTGTGGAGACGTTGGATCGTGTGATCATCATCGACATGGTCTCGAATAGAGCGTTGACGCCGGGGCCTGAGCGCGAACACGCCCAGGAGGACGGTGCATCGGCGTTGGCCACGCCCGCCGCGCCGGATTACGTGCTCAGCGAAGCTGCCATTGCGATCACCGGACCCGAGCGGGGCGTGCTCATTCGGAGAAGGCTTCCTACCGAACGCGGGGGCATGTCGTTCGCCGAGGAGATCGAGAGCCTGACGGTCTGGATGGAACCAGTCCTTGACTACATCGCCCAGGTGATCGGCTGTCTCGAAGGAGAACAGGACCTCGATCGCGTCGACAGATTCCTCAACGACCCTGCCGATTTCCTTGTTCAAGAGGCGGTGCAAGACGGCGAGCTCGGAGCCAAGTACATGAGCTCCGTGTCGTTCCTGGAGCATGCGCAGCTCGTCTCGTACGACAGGCTCCGTGGGGAGTCCTCCGAGGATCCCATGTTCATCCCGGACGGCCTGCTGAGCGCTCCGGGCACGGTGGTCATCGCGGCGGGGTACGTTGACGAGCTCTGGTCTATCGTCGTGCAGCTGGCACAGATCAACATCGAGGACGGCGCCGAACGCTTGTAGAACGGCGTGTGCCTGGTCTTGACCGTTTGGAGCAGGTTTCCGCCACGAAGACGAACTGTCCAGGCCGCTTCGCATGTGCCCCGGTGCTCAGCGGGAGAGCATCAGTCGTCTCAGCGGCGAGAGCACGAGCGTTGCGAGGAACAGCGCCCCTGCCACAAGCACGATCGACGGACCAGCCGCGATGCCCGCGTAGTAGGATAGGTACAGCCCGAGGATACTTGCCGCGACGCCGGCCACCGTGGAGACTGCCATCATCGTGGAGATGCGTCGCGCCAGGAGGAAACCCGTGCTGGGCGGCAGCACCAGCATGGCCAGGGTCAGCGCGATGCCCACGGTCTGAAGGCACACGACGACGGTGACCGCCAGGAGGAGCAGAAGCAGAGTATTCAGAAGCTTGACAGGAATCCGAAGGGTGTGAGCCAGCACAGCGTCGAACGAGATCAGGAGGAACCCTCGGTGCAGCAGGAGCACGAGTGCGGATACGCACCCGCCAAGTACAAGAACGATCTGCAGCTGCGTCGGGGAGACGCCTAGGACGTTGCCGAAGAGAAAGTGGGCCAGGTCGACGGCATAGCCTCGATGGGTGGAGATGAGGGCGATTCCTAGGGCGAACATGATGACGAAGACGATGCCGATGGCGGTGTCCTCCTTGAGGCGGGCGCGTCGAGCCAGAGAGCCCATGCTCAGCGCGGCCAACACGGCGGCGCCGAGGGCCCACCAGAGGACGACGGTACGGGAGCCGCGACCGACAAGGTATCCCACAGCCACGCCGGGGAGCACGCTGTGGGCTAGCGCGTCGCCAAAGAACGCCATGCCCCGTAGGATAACGTATGTGCCAACGAGTGCGCAGACGGCGCCGGTGACCCCGGCCGCGATCAGCGCGCGGACCATGAACGGAAAGGAGAAGGGCTCGAGCAGCAGCGAGATCATCCCGCCTCCTTCTCGTCAGTTGCACAGCAGTTGTCGGCCACAACGAGCGCCCCTCGATGCGTCTCGATGATCTCCACGGCTTCGCCGTACGCATCTCGTAGAGCAGCAGGGACGAACACCTCGGCGGGCGTCCCGATCGCCACCGCTCTTCGGTTCAACAGCAGCACCTGTGGGAACCGATCACGGGCGATGGCCAACTCGTGAAGGGCGACAAGCACGGTGGGGTCTCCGGGGAGGTGCTCGACGAGGTCGAGAAGATCCCGTTGCGCATGCACATCGAGCCCGGCCAGCGGCTCGTCCATCAGGATCAACTCAGCCTCCTGGGCCAGCGCACGGGCGACGAACATCCGCTGTTGCTGGCCTCCCGAGAGATCGGTAATCCGACGATCGGCCAGATCGGAGAGACCCACCCGATCCAGCGCTTGGTGCACCGCCACCTTGTCCTGCGGCGTACTGCGACGGAGCAGCCGCCATCCTTCCCACCGCCCCATGGAGACGGCATCGGCAACCGTGAGGGGAAACGTCCAGTCTACCTGGCTCTTCTGCGGGAGATAGGCGATGCAGGTGTGCCCATGCGGGCGAGAGCCGTGCACGCGGATCTCGCCTTGCGTGGGTTGGAGGACCCCGGCGATGAGCTTGAGTAGTGTGCTCTTGCCCGCACCGTTCGGGCCGAGCACAGCGAGACGTGTCCCTTTGGAGAGGCTGAGATGGATCGAATCCAGTGCAGTCACGCCTCCGTAGCAGACCGTCAGCTGCTCCGCCTCGAGCGCCGGTGCGCCCGGCTGGTGGACCATGCGCCGACGCCCCCCGTGTCGGGGCATGGAGGCACGCGTGCGACACGGGTCGAGGCGCGGCATGTTACCGCTCCTCCAGAGCGGTCACGAGGGCGGTGACGTTATAGCGCATCATCTCCACATAGGAGGCTGCAGGGCCGTCGGCTTCGCTCAGCGATCCTGTGAACAGGCGGATCACCTGGGTGCCCGTGTCTCGGGCGATTTGCTCGGCGAGCTGGGGGTTCACCGTGGTCGAGACGAACACGGCATGAAGGCCAAACGCGCTGATGGTCTGCATCAACTGCGCCAGCTCGCGTGCCGAGGGCTCGGCCAGTGTGGACAGGCCTGACACGATCGCTCCTTCAACCTCGAATCCGTACCGATGAGCGAAGTACCCTAGTACTTGGTGGTCGGACACAAGACGTCGGCGATCGATCGGAACTGATTGCACCTGGTCGACGATCCAAGCGTCCAACCGGGCGAGCTCCTCGCGATACGCGGCGGCGTTCTGCGCGTACAGCCCCGCATGCGTTGGATCGATCTCCGACAGCGTTCGCTCGATCGCGTGCGTCCACAGAGAGACACGCGTCGGGTCCAACCAGATGTGTGGATCGTACTCCCCGTGGTGTTGCTCATCTTCGTGGTCATCCTCCCCGTACTCGTGATGATGATCGTCGTCCTCGAAACGGAGCAGCGGGACGAACTCGGCCAGCCTCACCACATGCGCCCCGACAGATTCCAGAACCGGATCCAGGCCTTCCTCCAGGTGGGCACCCACCGCGAACACCACCTGAGCTCGGCTGATCAGCACAGCGTCAGCGGCTGATGGCTCGAACGCATGCGGGTCCGAGCCGATGGGGACCAGCATTTTGAGGTCTACGGGCTCTCCGCCGATGCGTTGGACGACATCGAACAGAAAGGACGTTGTGGCAATCACCTGAGGTCCTTCGGAAGACACAGCGGTGATCGCCATCAACAGAGAGCAAAGGATCGTTCCGACCAGCTTCGAGATCATGCTTCCTCCTTGCGCAGGCAGGTTGAACAGACGCCGACCAGTTCGACAAGATGTCCGTGAACGCGAGCGCCGTTCACGAGTTCTCCGGCGGGACATGTGTCTCGGCAGTGCGGGATCTCCTCCAGCTCTCCGCAGGAGGAGCAGATCAGATGGTGGTGTCCTCCGAGTACACGCACAAACTCGATCTCTCCGTGAGCCCCCGCCCAGGGCCTCACCGCTCCGAGCCGGGACAGGATCTCCAGCGTTCTGTACACGGAGGCCCTGCCCAACGCCGGGTGATCGGTGCGCGCTCGCTCCAGTACTTGCTGTGCCGTACTGTGGCTGGGTCCGTGGGCAATGGCTGACACAATGGCCTTTCGTGGCGTAGTCATGCGCAGACCATCGGCCTGCAGCATCTTGAGCATCTGTTCCAGCGCGAGAGCCTGTTGAGACACAGTATCAATTATGGTACGCGCGCTGCATGCGCTGTCAAGAAGGCGATGCTCTGGCGAGGGTGGAGTTCACCGAAGGGAGCGCAACGATGACGTATCGAAAGTGTGGTTCAGAAGCCGCAGAGGTTTCTCTCCTGCCTCACAGCGAGGCAGGAGAGACCACCGGAGGCGGGTGGACCGCTGGTCTTTGGGATGTGCACACCGGACGTGGGCTCAGCGGCCGTCGCCAGCGCTCCTACTCCCGCCGGTCGAGCCCGCCACCCTCCTCGGTGAACAGGAACACCAGGTCCTCCGGGCAGTAGTCGTCCTTGGCGTTGCCTCCACCTGTATTCCCCTGGCCGGTGATGTAGCCGGTGAAGACGCTGTCTGTGTTGACGCAGGGACTCTCCCAGAGGGCAACGCCGAAGCCGTCGTTGTCTCGGATCATGTTACCGGTGAGCGTGGCATGGAAGGAGCCCCACATCCTGATGCCCTCACGCTCGTTGTCGCGGATGGTGTTGCTCGCGATCGTGGCATGGGAGGCGCGCCCCAACCCGATGCCCTCCCGGTTGCCAAAGATCGTGTTGTTTGCGATCGTGACCTGGGAGGAGGACAGCATCACGATGCCGGAACTCCCGTTGCCGCTGATGGTGTTGCCTTCGATCGCGGCCTGGGAGGAGTGCCACATCCTGATGCCATCACGCCCGTTGTCGCCGAGGGTGTTGCTCGTGATGGTCGCCTGAGAGGAGGACAGCATCAAGATGCCGAAACGCCCGTTGCCGCGGATGGTGTTGTTGTCGATGGTTGCCGTTGCCTTGCCGTGGACGGAGATGCCATCAGCATAGATGTCCACTCCGGTAAAGGCAGCTCCGAAAGCCCCCGTGATCTTGAGCCCTTGGACGGTCACCTCGATGGGCTCTTGGCTGCGGATGAGGATCACCGGCCAGTCCTCTCTGGCCGATCTGATCACCGCCTGTGGCTCGGACTCGATTCCAGCTGCCCTCAGGGTGAGGCTCTTCTCGATGACCAGGTTCTCTTCCCATTCACCTTCCGCCAGGCAGATCACATCACCAGGACTGGCCGCATCGATCGCCGCCTGAATGGACTCGCCTGGCATGATGGTGACCATGCACTCCTCTGCCAGGACGGCCCATCCGAGCAGCAGGAGAAGGGCCACAACGGTCATGTGCTTCAAGACAGATCGCTTCATACTCCACCTCCACGCCCACCATATCACACTCGGAGCATCTCAGGTCATCCCTGGCCTGGGACAGTTCACCTCCTTCTCATCGGAACAGGCTCGACGGATGCCTAGACTTCGTGCAACCGGTCGAAGGACCATCGTCGATACGGGGCCCAATCCGGCATGTCGAAGGAGAGATCGAATCCCACGATCTTCCTGTCGCCGGCTCGCCGAAAGCGAAGATGTCCGACGAGTTCGAGAAATGCAAAGTGGTCATCGCCGACAGGCACGGCCGGCAACTCGATCCCGCCGTGGACGAGCTTGAGCCCCAGCTCGTGAGGCAGCATGTTCACCCGCACATCCTCACCCAACGCGTAGAAGCCGAGGTACTGATCTAGAGAGGGGATCGGCGCAACCGGATTGAGTAGCTCGGATTCCCAGCCGGG
>CAZQHD010000080.1:0-9296 GCA_964593295.1 uncultured Thermotogae bacterium
CGTTGCGATCGATGACACGCTCGATCCGGAGCGATGCAACGATTCAGCCGACGCTGAGCGAGCTGCTGGCTGCGATTCAGCTGTCGAGACAAGAGGACGGAGCAGCGCGTTGGCCGGACGTTTCGCGCGATAGCGTGCAGGCGCTCTTCCTCCGGTTTCCGGAGGGCTGCGCGGTCGCGTACCATCTGCTCGACACGCTGAACGAACACGACGCAAACTGAGCCGGCACCTGCCGCCGGGCCGAACGTCTTGAAAGGAGTCGCATGCTGGCCTTGCTTCCCTCCGTCCTCCTCGTGGTGATCGTGGGCATGGGCATCGCTGTTCAGACCCAGTTCGCCGGAACGCTGGGACAACAGGTGGGGGTGATGGAGTCCGTGTTCATCATCCATCTGGGCGGGCTTCTCGTGGCGGGTGTTTATCTGTTGGCGGTGCGCGGTGGGAACCTGGCTGCCTGGCGGAGCGCCCCTTGGTATGCGCTCGGCGGCGGCATCGTGGGGGTGCTCATCGTTGGAGGGTACAGCTATGCCATTCCGAGGATCGGACTGGCCCCCGCCATCACGTTAGGCATCGCGAGCCAGCTCATCCTGAGCGCCCTATTCAGCCACTACGGGCTGCTGGACGCGATCCACCAGCCGATGACGCCGGCGCGAATTGTCGGCATTCTTGTCCTCCTGCTGGGAACCTGGATCATCGTGCGGTGACGGTGTGCCACCGAAGGATCTCTCCCCGCCCGGCATCGGTACGCTCAATGAGCGGGCACTGCACGCACAGCTGAAGACGTGGGTGGCTGAGCCGGACGATCGGTTCGAGGTTCCCATCGGGCGTCATGTGGTTGACATCGTGCGAGGATCTCTGCTGATTGAGATCCAGACCGGTTCCACCTTCCCGCTCAAGCGGAAGCTCCAGGCGCTGCTCAAACACCACCGCGTGTGCCTCGTCGTCCCGATCACCGGGCGCAAGACCATCACACAAATGAACACGGACGGGTGTACGCTCGGATCACGGCGATCTCCCAAGCGCGGCGAGATGATCGACATCTTTGATGCCCTGGTCAGCCTACGAGACGTGCTCGGGGACAGCAACCTGTCGATCGAGGGGTTGCTGGTTCATGTGGAAGAGATCCGCAGGCCGTGCAGTGGTCGACGCTGGAAAGATTGGGCCGTCGTCGAGCGCCGACTGATCGAGGTGATCGATCGAGTCAGTTTCCATCATCCCGGTGATTTTCTCGCCGTCATCCCCCCGACGCTCGGGGAGCCGTTCACCACGGCAGAACTGGCGCGCGCCACCGGGCGTCCACGCCGTGTGGCGCAGAAGATCGCCTACTGCTTACGAGAGATGGGGGCCTTGGCGATCGTGGACCGTCGTCGGGACGGAATCCGTTACGTGAGAGGGTTTTGACCCGCGCCGAGGATTGTCTCTCCCGGATCCGATACCATCTCCTCGTCATGAAGATTCCCCGAGCCAAGCTGATGCCCCCGCGGATGACCGTGGGGGAGGAGATCGCCAACAGCGTCACCCACGGAGTGGGTGCGCTGCTCAGCTTGGCGGGGATGGCGATGTTGATTCTGCGGGCATTGCAGCACGGCACCACGGTGCACCTCGCCAGCGTGATCGTCTACGGAGTCAGCTTGTTCCTGCTGCACCTTTCGTCGACCCTGTACCACGCAGTGCACGCGCCGCGCGCCAAGCGCGTGTTCTGGATTTTTGACCATGCGGCCATTTACCTGCTGATCGCCGGAACGTACACACCGTTCCTCCTTATCTCGCTGTGGGGTGCATGGGGTGCTACGCTGATGATCGCCATCTGGGCGTTGGCCATCGTCGGTGTGGTGTTCAAGTGCCTGTTCATCGGACGACTGCGCAGGGCGTCCGTTGCGCTGTATATCGTGATGGGATGGCTCATCGTCGTGGCTGCGCGGGAGCTGTGGATCAACGTGCCGCACTCGGCGATCGCCCTCACGGCGGCCGGCGGACTGCTGTACACGGGGGGTGTCGTCTTCTACTCGTGGAAGCGTCTCCCCTACGGCCACATGATCTGGCACCTGTTCGTCCTCGGCGGCAGCGCCTGCCACTACTTCGCCATCCTCCTGTATCTCCTGCCGGGATAGGGAAGCGATGAAGCAGCGTGGGGCGAGAAGGTGCTTCGTCCCGCGATGGGCGTGGTCGAATCTAGTCCACGGTGACGTCAAACTCGAGGATCTCAGCCGGCTCGTCGGGGTTCCAAGGCTGGTGGTCAATGAACCGGAACGTTTGCTGACCGACGTCCGCTGCTTCGTATCGGAACAGGAACTCGCCTCCCACACCGACCATCCCTTCAGGATGCGGCCATTGCCGGTATTCCACCTCATGGGTCTCTTGCAGCATGGCGTACTCAGGGTACACGACGTTCTCCCACTGATACCCGGTGGTCGCGTTTCCTTCCAGAGCGATCAGCAACTTGTCACCGACGCGTAGCGAGATGGACGCGCCGTCATCCTCCTGGGTGATCAGACGGGAGAGGCGAAGCTCGAGGCCGCATATCGACGCGCGCACCGAGGTTCGCGCACGACCTGCCAAGGCGGAGGGCGTGACGACCTCAAGCTGAGCTGAGAAGACCCCCACGCTCGTGACCACGCGCACAGTGTACGCGCAGATCGGAAGCGGATCGCCGCTCTCCCCGTCGACGAGCGAGACCCGACCCAACCATCCCGAGAGGGCGACTTCGTCCCCAAATGACTCTTCCCGAATCGTCCGGCCCGTTCCATCCAACAAGGCGAGCGCTTCCACATGGATGAGGCCACAGAGACAGACACACGGATCGTCGCGGACGATTTCCACGGCCAGACGAGCACCGCGCTCGATGACGAACGTTCCCGTGGATACCTCTACGCCATGGTCCGATGACGCACTCGCCTGAGCCGAAGCACGTACGGTCGACGAATCCTCAGCCGTCGTCGATGCGGCCAGAATCCCGAGTACTGCAGTCAGCGCGATGCATATCCTTCGAGCCCGCATTTCCATCACCTCTTGCTCCACTCGTCTTCGACGACGGATGAGTGATCCATCCTACACCCCTTCAGAGGTTGTGTGAATCAGACAGGAAAAGGAGGGAGAGGATGACTCTCGCAGAGACGCAGAGATCGCAAAGGGGGAACGGTTCGCATGTTCTCTCTTATATCAAGCACTGCAGCCAAGGGGACTGGCCTTTCGGGCCAAGCGGCTGGGCGTCCGTCATCGTGCTTTCGCAACAAGCACGAGTTCTCTAGCTGAACGTCGCGCAGCTCCCACCCACCGAACGCTGCAGTCTAACCACGAACTGCTTCTCCCCGCGAATCGAAGAACCTTTCTCCGCCCAGGATACCGCGGGTGGGCTCGCCGATCGCTGGAAGACCAAGGGAGTGCAGGGGATACTCCAAGCATCGAGACCATGTCGTCAGGGGGGCATGGAGAGCACTGCGGGGTCAAGACGATGCGAAAAGGACATACCCAGATCGTGCTGCTGGGAACCGGAACGCCCAACGCGGATCCTGAGTGATCAGGGCCTGCGGTTGCCGTGATCGTGAACCAGACACCGTACTTGGTGGATTTCGGCCCCGGGGTCGTCCGCAGAGCTGCGGCAGCCCACCAGAGAGGGATCGAGGGCCTTGAGATCAGTCGGCTGAACCGGGCGTTTGTCACGCATCTACACTCGGACCATACGGCGGGATATCCTGACTTGATCCTCTCGCCGTGGGTCCTGGGTCGGCAGCAGCCGCTCGAGGTGTACGGTCCCCCGGGGCTTCAGGCAATGACCGAGCACATCCTGGCTGCGTACGAACAGGACATTCGCCGGCGACTGGACGGGTTGGAGCCCGCAAACAGCAAGGGACATGAGGTTCGGGCCAAAGAAGTGGAGCCGGGATGGGTCTATGCGGACGAGAACGTGAAGGTCGAGGCGTTTGGCGTCAATCATGGATCGTGGGCTGCCTACGGGTACAAGTTCTTCACGCCGGACAGAGTCATCGCTGTCTCCGGCGATACGGCGCCGAGAGAGGGTCTGGCTGAGATCTATCGCGGGTGCGATGTGGTGGTCCACGAAGTGTACTCGTGGGCAGGGCTTACAGGTCGGGCAAAGGAATGGCGGGAGTACCATTCCACGGTGCACACTTCGTCACGGGAGTTGGCCGAGATCGCGTCCAAGGCAAGGCCAGGGCTGCTGGTCCTGTACCATCAGCTGTTCCATGGGGTGACCGAAGCCGAATTGCTGCGGGAAGTCGAAGAGAGATACAACGGCAAGGTGGTCTCCGGGCATGATCTGGACGTCTACTGAGGCTTCTCTACTTGTTCGATTTGACATGGCAAGCGATGGCCGTAAGCCGAGCTCGTGTCAGGCCTGCAGATGAGGTGGTAAGCGCGTGAGCATTTGCCTCAGCCTGAACGCGGATCCAGTCTACAGTTGTGGTCGAAGGATGTGAAAGGCAGGCTCTATGAAGACGCTGGTGATCATGGGCCATCCGTCCATGGACAGCTTCTGCCGTGCGTTGGCTGATCGCTACTGCGCCGGGGCGAAGGATTCCGGCGATGACGTCGAACGGATCAACATCACAGAACTCAGCTTCGATCTCATCCTTCAGCATGGCTATGCCCAAGAGCAGATCGTTGAGCCGGACATTACCGACGCACAAGACAAGATCCAATGGGCCGATCACCTGGTCTTCGTCTATCCCACGTGGTGGGCTGCGCCACCGGCGTTGCTCAAGTCGTTCATCGAGCGAACACTGCTGCCCGGATTTGCCTTCCAGTACAAGCAGAGCAAGTGGGCGGTTTCGTGGCACAAATATCTCACCCACCGATCGGCGAGGGTGATCAGCACCATGGATTCACCGCCGCTCTACTACCGGTGGGTCAACGGGGATCCTGGATACCGGATGATGAAGGACATCCTGACCTTCTGTGGGGTCGCGCCGGTGGCGAGAACCTACTTCGGCTCCGTCAAGACATCCACCCAAACCAAACGGCAGACCTGGCTTGAACGGAGCTATCACCTCGGAAGGAATGATGGTCAGGGACACTGAGAAGCCGGAGGCACCGCGGGGCATTGCAGCCGACCGTGCGGATCGAGCTGCGCGCCACGAGATCCTGGCGCTCGTGAACAGGCGAAGCACGTGCTCTGTCCCCGGAGTCGGGTCCTAGGCGAGGAGGGGACCGTGTGCCGAAGTGATGACGACGGCCGGAGGGTGAATGACGTGGCGGTACCGCTCCGTCGCCCCATGGCCCTCGGACGTACCGCAGAGATCTACGCTTGGGAGGAGGGATGGGTGCTCAAGCTCTTCAACGCCGACGTCTCGCCGAGGCACGTGGCGCACGAGGCGCACATTGCCCGAGCGGTCCAGGAAAGCGGACTCCCAGTCCCGCGGGTGCGGGGCGTGGTCCATGTCGACGGTCGCCAGGGTCTCATCTACCAGACCGTCGACGGGCAGACCATGCGGCAGGATATCGCTCGTCGACCCTGGAGGATCGTATCCTATGCCCGACGCGCAGCCGAACTCCACGAACAGATGCACGCCTGTGTGGTTCCGCCGGGACTCCCGGGCCAGCGTCAGAAGCTGGAAGAGAAGATCCGTGAGGCTGCTCCGCTCCCCGAATCCCTACGAGCCAAGGCCCTGGACGCCCTCGACACCTTGCCGGAGGGGGGTCAGCTTTGCCACGGTGACTTTCACCCAGACAACATCATGATGTCCCGGCGCGGCGAGATCCTTATCGACTGGATCGACGCCACGCGCGGCAACCCATTGGCCGATCTCGCTCGCACCAGCATCCTGCTGCTGGGAGCCGCGGATTGCCAGCTTACGCGCCCTCTAGAGAAGGCCATTGTGCACATCTTCCATGCCGCCTACATTCGCCGCTACTTCCGCCACCGGCCCGACGATCGACCAGAGTACCGCTGTTGGCTGCCGGTGGTGGCCGCCGCCAGGCTGAGTGAGAACATCGCCGAACTCGAATCGTGGCTGATCGCCCGGGCCGACTCCGAGCTGTAGGTCGCGGCAGCACCCCGAACGAGCGTAAGCCCACGGCTTCGCCGCGCCCATTCGTTGATCCTGGTGTTGCATGGAAGGCGGGATCAAGCCACCATGCGGGGCAGGTGCATCGCCTGACCTGGGTTGGCAGGCACGGGGCTGCGGGTGAGAAGCTGCACCACCTGAAGTGCAAGGACTGTCGTGCACCACTTCACTCCTGGGACACATACCTTATTTGCCAGGTCCTCTTTCTGTATCCCAAGCCGGAATGACGCGGGATTCTTGGCTCACGGGTCCGAGAGGTCCTTCACGAAGATCGTCAGCTCGGTGAGGATGCGGAATCCCGCATGAGCGTGCGCCGCCGGGCTGAGCGGGGAGTCGGGGGTGGTGTCCGAGGTGAGACGCGCGATGGCTCGATGCAGGCACCAGGGTTCAACGTGTTCGATCAGCTCTGAACCCACGCCGCAGCCCCGGTGATCCGGCACCACGTACCAGCCTTCCAGGTGGGCGTAGCGGCCGGACGACCCGATGTGCAGAGCGACCTCCGCAAATCCGATGAGGCGATCCTCGATGAACGCGAGGAAACATGTCTCGTCGTCCGAAGCGAGGATCTCCTGCGCCTCCTGTTGCAGCTCGGCGATGGCTGCGTCAGGCCATAGGGCGTGACGCAACGCCGTCCAGAGAGAGAGGTCCTTCTCATCTGCTTCTCGAATCGCCAGCATGAATCGATGGTATCCGAATCAGGGGAGGCAGCCTCTGTCGAGTGTAATGCACATCACACTCAGTGGGTTCGGCGGATCCTCCTTGTCGCTGTGATGGACGCAAGAGATTGCCCGTTGGCGCGCTTGGCGTCTGGCCGCTCGCGCAGAACCGCAGAGATTGCGAGGATGGATGATGAAACGAGGTTCCGCCCCTGGGTCAACGGGGCGAGCGAGTGATCCTCTGCGTCCAGCATCTCCGGGAGAGAAGAGCAACGAAGGTGCACCTGACGGTTTCCAAGGACGGAGAGAACGCCCTGCCGAATGAGCAAGAATCCAACGCTGGCCTCTCCTACGTCTCACGCCTCGTTTCCGCCGAGTCTTCATGAACCGCGAGGTCCTTCAACCACTGACGAACCCGTTCGTCAATGATCCTCGGATCGCCTGTCTGCGATCGGTTGAGCGAGAGGCGGCCGATAACGTGGCTGTCCTGCAGCAACGACTCCATCTTCGCAAACGTCTTCGCGTCCCCTGACCCTCCCATCGTGCAGAACAGGGCGACGGCCTTACCCCCAAGGTCCACTGAGGAGAGAAGGGACTCCATGGCGGGAACGGGATTGCTTCCCCACACGGGCGTTCCGATGGCAACGAGATCGTATGGTTCGACCGGCTGACTGAGCTTCTCGACTTCGGGTCGGCGTCCGAAGAGGGCACCGAACATTGTCTTGATGACACTACGTTTCCCGCCGGCTTCTCGGATCTCCTCGATCTCTGCGTCCAGTTCCCGTGCAATGCTCTTCGCGACCGATCTCGTGCGTCCGCTCTTCGAGTAGTAAATGACCAGGGCCTTCATGGTGTTCCTCCTCTTACTCTGACTCGATCCATTGGAAGCATCATATCGAGAACCGACAACTCGGAACAGCGACGGCGGGATCGCCCAAACGAAAGCCCGCCCCTTGTTCTTCGGGTATCTCAGGGAGGGTCGGCCCATCCCTCTTCCCCAGAGGGTTGCGATCGACGAGTGTAATGCGCATCACGCACGGCATGGTCGAGAGGATGACGAGCCCAACCGGCCGATCTCACGAGCCACTCGATTCTCGATCGAGTGGCCAGACGCACAGAGATCGCGAAGAAGGCCTCGCCAAGGGAGGCACACGTGACTGACCGATGGTCTTCCTGAGCATCGGATCATACTTTGCAGGATGAAACTTGGATAAGATGGTTCGTGATGGGTACTTGCGACAAGATCCAGCGGTTCGTGTCCGAACCGCTCGAACCGGTGGAGGGAAGCGTCGATCCTTCGGGGATGGAGCGCGGAGAGCCGGGGCTTCCGATGGCATTCACTTGGCGTGGGGAGACGTTCCGGGTCCAAACAGTTCTGCGCACATGGCGCGAGTGTGGGCGGGACCGAGGCGGCAGCGCGGAGATGTACGCGAGGAAGCACTGGTTCGAGGTCGAGACCGTGGACGGCGGGAGGGCGCGTCTCTACTTCGAACGGCAAGCCCGGGGCCGCAGCCGATCATCTCGCTGGTGGCTGTACAGTCTTGCCGAGCCACCTACATCCTCACGGCAGGAGAGATAACGCTTCGCTTCCGCCCACAGGCGTCATCCTCGGTGTGCTACGTGTCAGGTTCCGGAGGTCGCGTGTGGTTGAACCGACAGGGGGAGACGATGCAATCGAGCAAGCACCGCGTACGATGGGCCGTTGTTTCTGCCTACATGACGGGGATGGCGTACTATAGCTTGGTTCCGCGGGTGGCGGGACCGGTGGGCAGCGCGTTTGCGGCGCTCGGCGATCGAGTCCTTCATCTGGGCGGCTACTTCGTTTTGACGATCCTGGCCGCCTGGGCACTCCGCGGATCGGCGGCTCGGCGTACCCTGTGGGCAGCCGCGTTGGCGTTCACCTACGGTATCGTGCTGGAGCTGGGCCAGTCTGCGGTTCCGCAAAGGACGGTCTCGGCGATGGATTTGCTGTTCAACGCAGTCGGCTGCGGACTCGGGGCGGCGGCGTACGCCGGAATGGCTCAATGGCGAAGACGACGGGCCCTGCGGGCCGGCGTGCACGAGAACACCGACCGATAGCTTCGAAGCCCGCAGTTTCTCCCCTCCACAAGATCTCGTCGGTCAACGAAGCATGTCTCTACGAGTTGAGCGAGAACACGTCGACGCCGCGAATGCGGCCGGCATGTGTCAAGAGTCCGGCGGCATAGGCCGAGACGTCGTTCGCGGGGATTCCCGGATCCTTGTAGAGGACGATTCCCCCTGGCTTGAGCCACTCTGTCCACTTCATCACCGCCTGAGCAGGATCGGTGAGCGCGTGGAGGGTGTCAAAGCAGACGATCTTGTCCAGTGAATGCGGTTCGAGGGGAACGTCGTCCGCGTTGAGACAGAGTAGCTCGACATGTTGGGTAGAGATGATCCTCGACTTGGTGAACTCAACTCCTTCCCTCCAAACATCGACGGCGTACAGCCTGCCCTGTGTAACGATGCCGGCCAGAGCCGCGGTGTCCTGCCCGATGGCGCAACCGATCTCCAGAACGTGATCCGTGGGCTCAACGCCCATCTCGAGGAAGAGTGCTTGAGGATCTTCACGGAGTCCCTTCAGCCACTACACAAGGCGCAC
>CAZQHD010000081.1:0-9133 GCA_964593295.1 uncultured Thermotogae bacterium
GGGTCACCGGGGGGGACGAGCCGGACGGACGCTACTTCGGGAACGGTATCGGCATCGGCTTCGACGCTGTGGTCGGGTTCGTGGCCGCGAGAATGAAGCGTCTCCACGGCTTCTTGGGGTACTTCTTGGCTGCGATCAAGACGATGTTCGTGTACTACAGAGCGCCGCAGGTTCGTCTGGAACACGACGGCCAGTCGTTGGAGCTTCGCGCCCTGATGGTTTCGGTGATGAACGGGCGGCGCATGGGGGGCGGCTTCATGATGGCCCCGGACGGACAACCGGACGACGGCTTGTTGGATCTATGTATCGCCCGGCAGATCGGGCGAGCACGCATCTTTCCTCTGATGATGAGGTTCATGAAAGGAACACAAGGGCGCCATCCAGCGATCCTGAATGGGCGCACCGCGCGGATCTCCGTGACAGCGCTGAAGGGCGTGCTTCCGGCACACGCCGATGGAGAGACGCTGTGCACGGAGGGCCAACGCCTGACGATCGAGGTATTTCCTCGTGCGCTAGAGATCGTCACCACCGCGGTGGAGGCATGAGTCGGGTGGCGCGCGCGTTGTTGGATGGCTTGGCCGTTGGGCTGACACACACCCTGTTTCGCCTGGATGCTCAAGGTCTAGAGAAGATCCCCCCGGAGGGTCCTCTCATTCTTGTCTCGAACCACATCACGGCGCTTGAGCTTCCTGTGTTGCGAGTGCTCCTTCGACCTCGAACTGTTCATACGCTGGCCAAGGCCGAGAGCTGGGATCGTAGTCTCCTGGGCTGGATGCTGGATCAGTGGCATGCCATTCCCGTTCGTCGTGGCGAATCCGATCTGAAGGCACTTCGAGCCTCGCTCCAGGTTCTGAAGCATGGGGGGCTGTTGGGGATCATGCCCGAGGGTACACGAAGCGGTGATGGGCTTCTGCAGACGGCGCACCCCGGAATCGCTGTGATTGCGCAGCGGGCGGGGTGTCCCATCCTCCCGCTCGCGCTCTGGGGTGTGGAGAACGTGCTGGACTCGCTGAAACGATGGAAGCGGTGCGACTTCCATCTTCGGGTGGGGGAACCGTTCATGTTGAACCTGCCAGAAGGCAGGCAATCACGGGACATTCGCCAGCGACAGGCGGACGAGGTGATGCGTCATGTGGCTGCTCTGATGCCTGAGGTGTATCACGGTGTCTATCGTGTGTCGAAGGCTTGACTTGGAGGGCCGTTCACGACGCCGACCACGAGAAGCTCGGTTCGCTAGAGTTCGCGGCTGTCGTACGCCCAATGAAGAAGTGCTTGGCGTTGACGTCGTCGGCAGTCCAGATCTCCGGGGAAGCAGTGCTTGCGGATCTGCGCGATGTGACGCGTCATGGCTCGCCATCGCTTGATCTGACGGTTGTCGTCCTCCATCCGCCGTCCCATGAAGTACCGACAGTACCACTGAAACCATCCCCGTGGATCCTCGGGATGGATCCATCCCTTCTCTCGCCAGTAGGAGAGCGGCTTGGACGCATCCACGCCGAAGAAGTTGAGGGACGGATCACGATGATCGGCGGACAGCTTCGCATGAGAAAACCACGTTGCCGGGAACTCATCGCGGCCGTCGGTCATGTACTTTCCACCGAAGACCCCGAGCTGCAGCATCTGGCGTGGCGTGAGCTCGGGCCGAAACGAGCGGTCGAAGTGGGCGCCCTCGGGCTCGATCAGCGTGTACGTGTACCCCGATTGCATCCGATCGTGGACCACGACAGCAAGGGGTCGCTGCCCATGTCTCGGATCCTGAAGAGAGCGCATATCAAGAGCATAGACCATGATCCTGTTATGAGACAATGGATCTCCACGCCGTGCGCTTTCCAGACGGGACGGAGAGGTAGGCCTTTGACCACGAGGTCTAAGACTCCCCAGCCAGTGTGCTTGGCCAGCAGGATTCACGAGAGATTCCGAAGGATGCGTTGTCGTCGAGCATGGTCGTAGACAACCGCCAGACTGGTGGCCTGTACGGGTCCCAGGAAGAGCGTGCCGCTGAGCAATGCGAGCAGCTCGAGGAGCCACGAAGGCACAGCGGGGTTCGCGGTGTCGACGAGGACGAGTACGGATAGGAAGAGGTACGGAACGGCTAACAGAAGGCTGATCCCGAAGACGACCCCCCGATAGCCGCGTGTGAGATAGAAACTCTCTCTCATCGCTTCAAGTGCGGAGAGCCGCCGTCCTTGCGCGTCTTCGTCCAGAAGACAGATCAACGTGAACGAGAACGCGAGGGCCATGAGGATGCCGGGGACGATCAGAGCGAACAGGCCGAGGCCGGTGAGTAAGCCGGTCAGCAGGTAGGCCGGCAGCACAGAATTCCAGCGTCTGATTCCGTCGCCAAACGAGGAGAACGTGCAGCGCTCTCCTCGGACCACCTTCAGCGCGACCCGGTACTGGCCTGCATGAAGAGGTGGCAAGATCAACACCAGGAGAAGGGCTTCGACCCAGAGCAGGTCCGCCGGAACGAGAAGACTGATGATCTGTTGCACGGCAAGCACAACAAGCCACACGCCGAGCAGGAGTGGGAGTCTACGTGTAAACGCATCGAACCCTTCTTGGATCGCGTTCCATGAGGTCATCCCGGACTCCCTTCTTCGTACACACCGTACAGTACGGCAGGCGGAGATGGGTGGCAACGTCGTCCATCGGTCGTTCGGTCTGAACAATCGAGCCTCCCCGGGCAGGAGTGGGCTTGGAGGCGGTGGGCGCACGAGACGGCATGGCCTATACTCAAGAGAATCAGATGAATCCTCGAATTCTCGTGGTCGATGATGAGCCGTGGGTTGTGAAGGCGATTCGCTCCTATTTGGAGAACGCTCACTTCGATGTCCACGCGGCGCACACGGGTCGTGAGGCGATCGAACGGTTCGATGCCCTCTGCCCGGATCTGGTGATCCTGGACTGGATGCTTCCGGAGGTGGACGGCATTCAGGTGGCGCGCTCGATCCGCTCGCGCGCTCGAACGCCGATTATCATGCTCTCGGCCCGTGTGGAGGAAGAGGATCGGATCCTGGGGCTGGAGAGCGGAGTCGACGACTACATCATGAAGCCGTTCAGCGCCAGAGAGCTGGAGGCGCGTGTCCGCGCTGTGCTTCGGCGTGCATCCGGAACGCCATCTTCGATCCTGGAAGTGGGCCCCCTTCGCCTGGATCGTGATCAACGCGACCTCCGGGTTCGAGGAGGCGCCGTGGAGCTGACGGCGATGGAGTTCGATCTGCTGGCGTTCCTCATGGACAGCCCCGGGCGCGTGTTCACGCGCGCCGAGCTGTTGGAGGCCGTTCGCGGCGATGCCTACGGTGGATTCGAGCGCTCGGTTGACTCGCACATCAAAAGGCTTCGTCTCAAGGTTGAGGTGGATGCTCACCAGCCGGAGTGGATCCTGACCGTATTCGGCGTGGGGTATAAGCTGGCCAAGGAGGCGCAGCGATGATTGGCCGGCTGCAGCGGATGTCGTTCTCGGCCAAATTACTGGCGGCGTTCATTCTCATCGTCATGCTGACCTCGCTTGCCGGATACCTGTTCATCAGTCGTTCGGTGCGTCGGGCGTTCTTCGACTATGCCGCCGGACGGTCAACTCAGCTGGACCGGGTCACGCTGGATCTGCTCCGTGTGTTGCATGTACGGCTGGGAAGCATGGAGGCTGTGCTTGAAGCATTGGCTCAACAAGAGGCCAATCTGCCTGCCGTCCTGGTTGATCCGGAGGGACTCGTGGCCTATGCGCCGGATCTACGGCAGGTTCAGGTCGGACGACGCCTGTCGCCTGAGCTGATCGCGCAGGGAATCCGCTTCGAGACGCCCGAGGGGCGACGTTGGACCTTTCTCCCTTCACGCTTCGTGGCTGGGATCGAGATGGAAGGGCAGTACCTCGATCGATCGCTGCGGGCGCTGTGGTTGGCCGCGCTCACGGCAAGCATCGTATCGGTCTTCGTCTCGTTCTTGCTGATCCGTTCGGTGACCCGGCCGCTACGTGCGCTGGATCAGGCGGCCAAGAGGATTGCCGCCGGGAGCTTCGACACACGGTTGGACATCGGCTCCGCCGATGAGATCGGGCGACTTGCGGCCACGTTCAACGAGATGTGCTCAAGCTTAGCGGAGGCTGAGGACGTCAAGAAGCGGATGATCGCCGATATCTCACATGAGCTACGTACCCCGCTGACCACCGTGCGCACGAACCTGGAAGGTCTTCGTGACGGGCTGATCGAGCCGACGCAGGAGACGCTGTCCGCGCTGCATGAGAGGATTCTCCTCACGACAAGGCTTGTTCAGGATCTCCACCAGCTGGCGCTGGCCGACGCGGGCCGGCTCTCGATGCAGCCCGAGGAGATCTCCTTGGAAGCTGTGCTGGACGCCATCCTGCAGACAATCGGTGTACAACTGGACGACGAGGGAATCCGGTTGGTGCGTCGTGTTGAGCCGACGCTTCCCTCTGTGATGGCCGACCCGCACCGTGTAGAGCAGATCCTGCTGAACCTGTTGGCCAACGCTCTACGACACACGCCGTCGGGTGGGACGATCACGGTGCGCGCAACAGCATCAGGAGAGGAGATCCACGTCGAGATCTGCGACACCGGGTTCGGACTCTCGGAGCATGACCTTCGGCATGTATTCGATCGCTTCTACCAGGCGGATGCGTCCCGGACCGAGGGAACGGGTACCGGGCTGGGGCTCTCCATTGCGAAGGCATGGGTGGAGGCCCACGGCGGACGGATTTGGGCCAAGAACGTCGCCTTCGGGGGCGCTTGCTTCGGGTTCTCGCTTCCGAGAGAAGGGAGGCACTCGTCGATTCTGGGAGATGCCCGCCCCTCTTGATGGAGAGGCGGGCATCGGGGGCGATGCAAGGAGGAAATGAGGCTAGTCGGTGATGGCGTCCAGCTTCGCCTCCAACGCGAGAACGAATGAGTGGATCCACGCGTGGAGTGGACTCGTTCCTCCGGATCGGTTGAGAAGTACATGGCCTAGGGGTCCCAAGGTTCTGCGCTCCATCGCTTCGGAACCCCCTTGTGAGCGTCGATCGACCATCTCCTCACCTCCAACCCTCCGTTCTCTCCAGGGGGGCATTCGATCGTTCGGCAGGCGTTCGGAGAGTTCCGCCAGACGCTCCTGGATCCCCGATCGAGCGGCGGCGTCTTCTTCGCTGATCACACGGAGCGGCGCATCGTGTGCCGTCCTTCCGCCCAGACTCCGCCTCGTAAGCGGCGATCGCGGGGTTGGAAGGGCGGTCTGGAGCACCCGCCCCTGATTCACTGTCAGGAGATCGCCGATCTCGTGCAAGGATTCGACCCATACGGCACCGATCTCCGCGAGGAGAACGCGCTGCTCCTGCCGGAACGCTTCGAGAAGTGCCTCCAGCTCATCGGAGGTCCCATCAAACGAGACCATGATCTCCCGGAACGCATCCGAGGAGCCCTGTAACTCGTCTCTTGAGGTCAGCATCTCTGTGAGAATCCCGTGCAACGTCTCCATCTGATCGACGGAGAGTCCCATCTGGTTGATGAGCACGAGCATCCCCAGGCTGCCCCCCTCGTCGCTCTCTCCTGGAAGGAGCTGCGCGCTCGTCGGAATGCCCGCAAGCAGACCCACGGCCAGTACGATGGCCAGAAGCCTAGATCCCCATTTCTTCATCGATATCTCCTTCGCCGAGATAACCTTCAGTCATTCTCTCGGCTGGATTGTGATGCCCCCACTCTAGCGGGATGGCATGAAACAGCCGCGGCAGAGGTGTGGCAGGAGTGTGAATCCGCAACGCCTCCTCTCCGCTGCTGGATACTGGCCGTCGCGCATCATCTCTCCCGGGCGCCTCCGGTCCCGTTTGCTCCATGAATGGGGTAGCATTGTGGCGCAGTTGAGGAGCGGCTCAAGACGAACGCCTCGGTGAGGAGGACAGCGCTGCGCATGGTGACGGACGAGATCACGGTACGGCGGGCGATCACGGAGGATCGAGCTCGGATCCTCGAGATCTCTTCGAAGATCTGGGAGGGAGACGACTACGTTCCTGAGGTGGTCGATGCCTGGCTCGCGGATACCGATGGAGAGCTTGTGGTTGCCTTGCTGGGGGATCAGGTCATTGCCTTCGCCCATCGTACCTGGCTCTGTCCGACCATCGCCTGGTTCGAGGGCATCCGAACGGACCCAGCCTTCGAGGGTCGAGGTGCGGCCAAGGCGATCACTCGATCTCTCTTGCACGCGGTCCGTTCAATAGGAGCTCGGCGCGTCGACCTATCCACCTATTGCGAGAACCGGGCCTCGGTGCACCTGATCGAAGCCCAGGGTTTCCAGCGGGTAGGTACGTTCGCGTATCTGAGCCGACCATCGGAGGCCCCGCTCCCCACCCCAAGAACGGCGAGGCTCCGGGAGTTGAACTCCGAGGAGACGCTCGATTTCCTCAGACAGGCCCCGTTTCTTGAGCTTTCCGGGGGCAGAATTCCGTATGGATGGAGCTTCTTCCCGCTGAGCTGTGACCCGCCCCGGGCGATGGAGATGCTCACGCATTCGATCGGTGTTGAGACGTCGGGAAGGCTCTCGTCCGTCCTGTGTATACATGAGGGAACAGTCTCCGGCAACTGGGTCTCGATCAGTATCCTGGATGGTGATGCGGAGGGGATGCGTGCGCTGCTCGATCACGCACTCGTCCTTTGCAAAGGGAAGGTCATCGAGTGCATGCTCCCGATCCAGGAGGGTCGAGCGGCCGACGCCTTGTCGGTGCTACAGGATGCAGGATTCTGCTCTTGGAATCAGTATCGTGCGGATGTCTACGTCTACGAGCGCTGGTTTTGATTGTCCAGTCTGTAAGGTGGGAAATCGCAAGAAACCACGAGGGGCGTAGAAGTGAGCTGGAGGTCTTGGCGCTGAGCCTCGGTTGCGTGGATCGAGCGTCCGAAGATACTCTTCAGACGAGAGGGACCAAGTCCTAGGAGAGGAGGGATCGTGCGAGTTCAACTGAGTCGAGACACTCGGCGCTGGGTAGTTCTCGATCCGTCGATGCTTGAGGACGCTCGGCTGTCTTTTCGGGCCAAAGGGCTGCTGGCGTACCTTCTCTCTCATCCGGGGATTGACCTCTCTCACATGAAGCGCCTGACCGAGGTGTCTCTGGAGGGCGTGGATGCGGTGGAAACAGCGTGGAAGGAGCTGGAGACGGCTGGCTATCTGCGCCCGGGAGAAGAGAGAGACAGCGAGGGGCAGCTTCAGAACGTCGTGATCGTCTCCGCGGTGAGCTGGAGGCCGTTGCTACAGCCCCAGGAGGATCCGGACTGTCAGGCGACCTGTCCCCCGAGCACGAAGCCGTCCGGCCTGCCCGCACGTGTCCCCCCGGAGGAGACACCGGCGGCACGGATCATCGGTCGTCTGAACGAGCTTCGATCGACGGCCTGGGAGTGGGCACGGTACACGCCGTTGTCGGCGAAGTATGCCAAGAACGTCGAACACATCAACGGCCGTCTGTCGGATGGATACTCCGAAGCGGATCTGATCCTCGTCTTGGAGTACCTGGCTGCCGTGGACGGGGGAAGAGAGGAGTCCCGCAAGTACTTCGACTGTGTAACCCCGTTCAACACGAAGAACTTCGAACGTAATCTGGCGATGGCGCGCGATTGGGAGGCCCGCGGACGGCCGGCGGGCGCATCCACTCGATCCCTCCAGCTTGGGGAAAGCCATGATGCGGAACTCTACGAGAAGAGGTTTAGAGGAGGGAAGTCGTGATCCGAGGGGCCCCGATTGGACAGCGTTTCGAGCATTGCAGCTTCGATACATTCGATGTCACGGAGGAGAATCGGGAGGCATTCGAAGCATGTAAACGCGTAGTGGATGAGGGGAGTTCCGGCGTTCTCCTTCGAGGGAAGAACGGACTTGGCAAGACACATCTCCTGGTGGCGCTGATGCGGGAGTTCGATCGGATTCACTCGTACACGCCCACGCCGCCGCCCATGAGCGATTGGGTCGACGTTCCTTCCGCCGCTGAACTGCTGCGTCAGGCGACCGCGTCCGAAGCGCCCGTGCGCGGGATCCCCTCTTTGTCGACCGAGGAGATCTCGCGGCAGGCCCACGTTGAGTACTGGCCCATGCTCGATCTGACCAGTGAGCTGCGATCGGACATCTCGCACGGGTCTCAGGCCACCTCGATTCGTTGTCGAGAGTGTGATCTTCTCGTGCTCGACGACTTCGGCGCAGAACGTGCCACGGACTTCGTGCTGGAGGAGCTGCTCAGGATTGTTGATTGGCGGTATCGCACGATGAAGTTGATGGCAGTAGCCACGAACCTTGATTTCAAGTCCATTGTGTCGAAGTATGGATCAAGAGTCATCTCCCGCTGGTTCGAATCTTGCCTCGTTGTGGGAATTGTCGGAGACGATCGTCGCGCCTCGATGGGACCGGTCTAGAGAACGCATTTCTAAGGCCTGGAGTAAACGACCGCAGCATGTAGGGCTTGGGATAGAGCTTGCTCGCGGCGAACCTCGGAATGGCCATGCTGGACTGACGTACGAGACACGATGCGATCAGCGTGGTCCCTGCGCTCCAAGGAATGCAACGCCTTGTCGGAGGGTCTCCTCCGGGGGGAGGTCCGGCTCGTGGACCTCGAGGACGGCCGGACCCGTGTAGTTGAGCGATGTGAGTCGCTCCATGACCGCTGACCAGTCGATCGTCCCTTGTCCCGGGCAGCGGTGATCATCCTCGTCTCCGGCGTTGTCATGGAGGTGGAGATGAACCATCGCGCCGGCGTACCGGTCGAGGTAGTTGAGAATGCCATCACGGCCGGCATCATCGGAGAGCGCTGCGTGGCCCACGTCGATGCAGAGGCCGACGTTTGTCTTCTCTGGATCATCGCCCAGCGCATCGAGAAGTCTGTCCAGAAGGGCAACGGAGTTGCCCACGTTCTCTACGGCAAGCCGCACGCCCAGCACGGCGGCATCTTCGGCGATGCGGCGAATCTCAGGCCAGTCCGGCCGGGCCTCGAGTCGAGAGAGCCCGAGGCAGATCGGATGGAGAACAAGTGTGTCGGCGCCCAGCTCACGAGCAAACTCCAGCTCCTCGCGCAGATGGCGCGGGCTCCAGGACCAGAACTCCGGGCGGATATGGACACTCACGCTCGGCATCCCGTCGCAGGCGTCGACCAAGGCCTGTCTCTGTGCGCCAACGG
>CAZQHD010000082.1:0-4161 GCA_964593295.1 uncultured Thermotogae bacterium
CCTCGTGGGGACCTTTCACCTCTTGCTCGGCCTGTCGGTGTACGTGTAGCGGCCAAGGAATCGGATCGCGCAGAGCAGACCGTCACGAAGCGCGCTTGGACTGGCATGTCCATTCTTGACACATACCAGTTCACTGCAGCTTCGGATTCCTGAACACAACGGCGGTGCGAGCTACAGTTCGTTCCGTTCGAGTCGGGCTTCTCGTCGTAGGACAATCCTCTCTCGAACCACCGAGAGCGAATCGGGTTTCTCACTGAACTCCAAGGTGTCTTCTCTGCTTATGAGTGTATGATAGGTTCGAGGTGATGGCCCATTTCTCTGGCGGCAGATGATCGTTCCTCGGGCAGCCGACAAGACGAGACCTTCGTACGCAGATGGATAGCGGATTCGATTGTGTGGTTCGGTAAGTTGCCATGAGAGGCCTCCTCGCACTGGGGACAATGGCTCTCTGGGCCAAGAGCAGCCCGCGGCATCCGCTATGGAAGCATCTGCTGGATTCCGCAGCTGTCTCGCTGGCATTGCCTGAAACAGCGGTCGGCGAGCGCTGGAAGCATCCAGAAATAGCATTCATTGTAGGTCTCCACGACATTGGGAAAGCAGATTCCTCATTCCAACACCAAATTCCGCAGTTCTCGGAAGAGCTTGTCCGTGCAGGATTCCCAGTGACGGCAGATGGCCGCATCCGACATGAACGTATCTCAGCCCGATTCATCAAGAGCATCCTGGCCACCGAGGGGGTAGACCACTTCGTGGCCGATGCCATCGCCCGCTCAGTGACCGCCCATCATGGGCATTGGGACGAGGGCGCCCGCGGCGTCGCGCCAGCCTATGCGTCTGCGCAAGAGCAGCTTTGCCAGATGCTGAAAGGCGTGCTTTCGCTCTGCGACCTTCCATGTGAATCCCACCCGAACTTGAGCGCGTTTGGCATGCTCATTGCCGGCCGTGTTGTACTGTGCGATTGGGTCGCAAGCAACCAGCGCTTCTTTGGGGACGCGCGTCTCAGCAGAGCCAAGGATCCCATCTCCTACTTGGCCGCAGCGCGTGAAGTTGCGGATGAATGGATCGAGAGGCTCCGCTTGGCCCGGCCCTCGTACCCCCCACGACCAAGTGCAATCGTTGACAGCCCGCGTCCCATTCAGGCCGAACTGCTGCGGACGGAGATTCCGCCGAGCCTGGTCATTCTCGAGGCTCCCATGGGAGAGGGCAAGACAGAGGCTGCCTGGATCCTTGCCGAGAAGTGGCGAGCCAAGGGGTATCACGGTACATACATGGCCCTGCCGACGATGGCAACAAGCCAGTCCCTGCATGGCCGGTACCAACTCGATTACCTCGAGAAACTCAGCTTTGGGGAGGGCGCCCGGCTCGTTCACGGGATGGCATGGCTTAGGGACGAAGATGAACCCGAGCGGCCACCTCTTGTTGGAGAATCAAGAGATGAAGGGGATGCTGCAGCATCGTGGTTCAGGCCGACTCGTCGGGCGATGCTTGCAGCCCATGGCGTTGGGACTGTGGATCAAGCGATGCTTGCCGGCATGAATGTGAGATTCGGCTTCCTGCGGCTCTATGGCCTGGCGAATCGTGTCTTGGTCATCGATGAGCTCCATGCGTACGACGCCTACATGAGCGAGATCATCTCGCGACTCCTCCGGTGGTGCGCGTATCTCGATATTCCGGTCATACTTCTTTCGGCAACCCTCTCTTCGAGCCAGCGAACAGCCATGGTTGAGGCGTATGGTGCATTCCCGCTGGAAGCTGGACCCGATTCACCGTATCCATTGATCACCGTGGCCGAGGCGAAGCACGAAGCAAGAGAAGTCGCAGTCGACGCGTCGGTGAAGAGGACCGTGAGAATCCGGTCCATGCCGGGCGTGCTCGACGACGCGACCGGGACCGCAACTCAGGCAGTTGATCTGATGAAGCACGGCGGATGCTGCTGCGTCATCGCCAACACGGTCCGGCAGGCGCAGGCCATCTTCCAGGCTCTCGACCTTCCTGACAGCCAGCGGATGCTGTTCCATGCTCGATTCACTGCGTCCGATCGGCAGCGGATCACGCAAGAAGTCCTGGAGCGCTTCGGCAAGGATGAGTCTCGCCGGCCCAACCGCTTCGTTCTTGTGGCCACGCAGGTTGTGGAGCAGAGTCTCGATGTCGATTTCGACCACATGGTCAGCGAGCTCGCCCCGATCGATCTTCTCCTGCAACGTAGCGGGCGGCTCCATCGTCACAGGAGCCGTAGCGAAGACCCTATTCTGACTGTGCTACTGCCCAAAGACGGCAGCTTCGATTTCGGGGGCACCAGCTACGTGTATGCGAAGAAGCCGCTCCTCCGTACGGTGGCGCTCCTTGCCGATCGTCATGAAGTCCACCTCCCCGACCAGTTCCGTGAACTCATCGAACACTGCTATGGGACCGACGAATGGGAGCAGGATGCCGTCCCTTGGGACGTTGTCCGTCAGGCCGACCTGGAATGGGAAGCGGAGGTGCAGGAGCTGCAAAGCCAAGCCCGTCAGTTCACTCTGCGGGAACCGCGCGAGCGAGCTTTCCGGCCCGTCTGGAACGATCCCGTTGGAGATGACAGCGATGACGGCAACGGCTGGCGAGCGAGCACCAGATTGGGCGCGAACGAATGCACCGCGATTCTCGTTCGCCAGCAAGAAGTGCCTCAACTCGAAGACGGCGAAATCGACATGTCGGAGGTTCGCACACTGTACAAGCGTTCGCTGAGGCTGCCGCGTTACCTGCCAATCCAGAATCCTGCCGATGGCTACTGTCCCGGAGTGGAGGCAACGGGCAGGCTTCGCGGACTCGTACTACTTCCGACGTCCGAGGATGGAGACTGGAAGGGTGTCAGCAAGAAAGGAGCTGTCTACCGTGTTTCCTATGACCAGCGACTTGGCCTACGCGTTGGGAGGGTGGAATGACCCGACCGTCATTCGACGTACTCACTGAGCCGTGGATTCCCATACTTCGGGACGACGGCTCGCACGATGAGCTGGGTGTTCAGCCCTGTCTCGAACAGGCTGAGAGGATCCTGGAGATCCGCCATGTATCCCCAATCGTCGAGTTCGGACTCTATCGCCTATTGACCGCCTTCATGCTCGATGTCTTCACCTGGGACAAGCGACGGCCAGAGTTTCCGGAAGACCTGGCAGGGATGATCAAGGAGGGTCGATTCGATGTCGATCTGATTCGTAGCTACACGCGGGCTTGCGGGGACGTCTTTGATTTGTTCCATCCAGAGGAGCCGTTCCTGCAGACGAAGATGGCCTCCAAGACCACCAAGCCGATCGTCGCGATATATCCGGCCATGCCCAGCGGAACAAACGTCGGTCACTGGCACCATCAAGCTGAAGATGAAGTCGCGATCTCCGCCCAACAGGCGGCCCAGTGGCTCGTGGCAATCCCCCCCTTTATGACAGCAGGCGGTGCAGGGCTAAGCCCCTCAATCAACGGCGCCCCTGGCGTATATGTCTTGCCGCTGGGCAAGAGTCTGGCTGAGACCATCGTGATGAACCTGCCCTTACGGATCGACCAAGAGAGCGGAGGCGGCGCCGTAGCGTGGCGGAACAACCGCATCCCAGGTGAAGAACGAACTCAGGCGACCGCTGTCGAGGCCCTGACGTGGCAACCGCGGCGCATTCAGCTCATTCCCGAGAAGGATGAGCAAGGCGTGACCCGAGTCCAATGGATGAGGTTCGAGAGGGGAGACAAGGCAAATCTGAACTGGATTGACCCCAATCTCGGCTATCGATATGGGAAGGAGAAGCGCACCCCTATCCGCATGCGCGAGGAGCGCCCCCTATGGCGGGACGCTGGACCCCTCTTCCTCCTCTACGATAGAGACCACGGCCGATCGGAGAAGAGGGTGGTCTTCAAGCGCCCCGACGTCATAGAGCATGCATTCGCTTGCATGGGGAGCGACTGTCAGCTCTCCATACGCGCGTACGCGATGCGTACAGACCTGAAGATGAAGGTCTTCGAGTGGCAGAAGACCGGTTGGGACGTTCCGGCAAAGCTCGGCCGGTCCACGCGATTGGGAAGTCTGGTCCACCAGGAGATTGAACGCGCGGAAAGCGCTGCCTACGTGCTCCGAACCCAGATCAAGACACTATTCCCGCGTGGTGGGACGGGCAAGAAGGAAGCTCTACGATCGATTGCGCA
>CAZQHD010000082.1:4171-9002 GCA_964593295.1 uncultured Thermotogae bacterium
GCATCGGTGTGAACGTGCATACTGGCAACAGCTCGAGCCAAGCCTCACTGCGCTGATGAACTCCTTCGCTGAACTCGATCCGGCGGAAGCCCCCGACAGTCCACCACTGATCGCGAAGACTGCCGAGGATTGGCGTCGGATGATCGAGCAGCTCGCACTCGAGCAATTCGAGTCTGCGGCGGAGGACATGGATGCAGACGGGGATGCATTGGAGCGATCGGTACGTGCTCGAACACGGCTATCGAACCAGTTGAGGAAGGTGATCTCATGATGGCGGATGCAGAGTCCCCCCAGCAGCGGTTCGTCGAACGGGTGGAAACCCTCGATTCCGGGAGACTCGCCATGCTGCGGCGGGGATGCGGCAAGCGTGATCCGGTCGAGGGAAGATGTCCGTGGTTGATTGGCCTGATCCATGGTGTGGCGAGCGAACCTGTTGCCTTTCTTGCCGCCAGTCTGCTGGCCCAGTACAAGACTGCCGACATCAGGGCAGGCCATCACCGTTCCAAGGGTAACTTCGGCACAACGTGGAAGAGGGCGCTCGCCGGAAGCGACAGCAGGTCCCTTCCACGCCGCTTCCACATCCTTCTCGACGCGTACTACGACCCTTGGCAGGGAGATGGCGATTTACCGTACAGGCTACGGCAAATGGTCCGCTACGCAGCAGGCAAAGGTGTCGGTGTCAACTGGCCGATGCTGTTGACTGATTTGAAGTTCTGGAATCGTCCCGAGAAGCACGTCCAGAAGCGCTGGGCGAGAAGCTTCTTCGCGGCAGAGCAATCACCCGAATTCTTGTCGGCGTCCGAACGAGAGGAGTGACAGAATGCTTGTCGAAGTCCATATGCTGCAGAACCACGCACCCAGCAACCTCAACCGCGATGATACGGGAAGCCCGAAGGAAGCCATCTTCGGCGGACACAAACGCGCTCGGATATCGAGTCAGTGCTTGAAGCGAAGCATTCGCCGCTCAGCCATCTTCCAAGAGACGCTGGCTGGACATCTCGGAACAAGGACGCGAAGCCTGCCGGAGTTGATACGCGCGAGGCTTCTGGATGTGGGTGTCTCGGAGGACATGGCGGAGATCGCCGCGCGCAAAGCGAGCGGCTTCGGTACAGAGAACGGCAAGGAGAAGGAACCTGACAAGAGCGGGCACTATCGGACCGCCCAGACAATGTTCTTGAGCGCGGCCGACATTGCCTCCGTCGCCGACGTCCTTCGCAAAGCAGTGGAGGAAGCGAAGAATGCCAAGGAACTCGAGAAGATACCAGCCAAGGATCTCCAGAAAGCCGCTGAAGATAAGGGGTTCCGTGTCATGCCAGTCGACATTGCCCTCTTCGGGCGGATGGTCACCAGTCCGGCCTTTCTCGATGTTGATGCGTCATGCCAGTTCGCCCACGCAATCAGCACGCACAAGGTCGATCATGAGTTCGACTACTTCACCGCAATCGATGATCTGGAGCGTGCTGCGGACGATGAGGCGGGTGCCGGTGCGGACATGATTGGTGACCTCGAGTTCAACTCCGCCTGCTATTACAAGTATCTCAACGTCCACGTCGACGGACTGATCGACAACCTAACCGGCGCGGCCACGGGGCGGCAGGTCACCCAGGAGGACGAGGAAGCCGCGCGAGAGATCGCGGCAACCGCGATACGAACCATGATTCGAACAGCGTGTCTTGTGACACCGACAGGGAAGCAGAATACCTTTGCTGCTCACCAGCCCCCCAGTCTCACGTGGATCGAGATTCGCGATTCCAACCTCCCCGTCAGCTACGCCAATGCATTCTGTCAACCGGTAGACCCGAGAGGCCGAGACGGGCTTGAGACGGCGTCCGCCGACGCGCTGAAGAACGAATGCGAAACCCTGACAGAGATGTACGACCTAACTGCCAGAAGCCGCCTCCTGCTCGCGAAGACCCGCGAGATAGAGATTCTTGGTGTCAAGTCGGCGATGAGCCTGAATCAGCTTCTCGATCAAGTCGAGGAGGAGGTCCGGCGTGGGTGAGCCGATCCTCCTCCTCAGGCTGGAAGGCCCGATGCAGTCCTGGGGAATCCGTGCTCGTTGGGATCTGCGCGACACCGGGCTGGAGCCGACGAAATCTGGAGTGATCGGACTGATCGGCTGTGCCATGGGTCTGCGACGCAATGATTGTTCGCTAGAGGACTTAGATCAGTCTCTGCGATTCGGCGTTCGCATCGACAGACCGGGACTCATCTCGACCGACTACCAGACGGTCACCGGCCACCATCGAACCGCCGCTGGCGAGTACAAGTGCCGCGGCGGCACGGTTAAGACTCGTGAGAAGGCGCTTCAGCACGGCGAGAACACCATTGTCTCACCTCGCGAATACCTGCACGACGCGAGCTTCCTTGCGGCGCTCACCGTCTGGCCTGATAGGCAGCGCGACAACCCAATGCTTCTCGAGCGTATCTTCGATTCCTTGAGACGCCCGAAGTGGCCGCCTTATCTTGGACGAAAGTCTTGCGTGCCATCGCGCCCGTTAGTCGATCTAGATTCACTGACTTCAGAGTACTCCCGTCTGGAGGATGCGCTGCAGCATGAGCCCTTGGGGCCTCGTGAAGCAGATGGCACGGAGTCACGTTCGTTGGACATCTGGATCGAGTGTGTAGATGGAGCCGTGGAGCGTCAAGACGCATTGCGCGCTAACCGCCTGCGCGACTACGACTTCCGGCGGTGCACTCGGATCCTAGTGAACACGGACGAGCTACGAGGAAGGGCAGCATGAGCATCTACCTATCCCGTCTACTGCTCAATCCCTTATCGCGTCAGGCTCGGAGCGAGATCGCATATCCTTACGAGATGCATCGCACACTGATGCGTGGATTTGAGAAGCATCTCAACGGCAGCGAGGAAAGCGCAAGAGCGAAGTGTGGAATGCTCTTCCGCGCCGATGTGGAGGAGCAGGGGCGGCGAATCACCGTCTATGTCCAGTCGCTACTCAAGCCGGATTGGGTCCACCTTAGAGCACTGGACGACTACTTGCTTCAGAGCACAGGCGTCTCGAGCGCAACTCACAAGGATGTCTCGGAAGCGTATGCGGGGCTGCATGATGGCCAGACGCTCGCCTTCCGTCTTCGTGCCAACCCGACGAAGCGCCTCGGGAAAGCGGCAGGAGACCATTTGACTCTGAGAGGCAAACGGGTCGGCCTCGTACGGGAGGAGGAGCAAATCGCTTGGCTGGAACGGAAAGGAAGGAATGGGGGCTTCCTTCTCCTGGGTGCCTGTCAGGACCAAGAGGCTGTCGGTACGCAGCCATTGCTTGCGGTCGAAGCCCGAAGAGAGGGAAAGCAGATGGGGCGCAAACGTGACCAGAAACAGGCGCATACCATGGTCCACCTGTCTGTCCTGTTCGACGGCCTTCTACGTATCACCGATGGTGAGGCCTTCCGCGAGACGCTCAAACGCGGAATCGGCAGTGCCAAAGCCTACGGCTTCGGTCTCCTCTCGATTGCATCTCCCAGAATGGAATGAAGAATCTACGCGAGTTGCCCAAGTTCCGTGATGGCCTCTCATACTTGTACATCGAACATGGACGAATCGAACAACGACACAAGTCAATCGCATGGTACGGCAAAGAGGGAGAGGTCGCGGTTCCGTGTGCATCGCTTGGAGTGCTCCTTCTGGGACCGGGAACAACGGTTACGCATGCGGCCGTCAAGTCGCTCGCCGACAACGGATGCAGTATCTGCTGGGTCGGTGAGGACGGTGTGCGATTCTACGCAAGCGGAGTCGGCGAAACTCGCAATAGCCGCAACCTGATTCGGCAAGCTGAAGCCTGGGCGAATCGTTCATCGCATATGCAGATTGTGGAGATGATGTACCGGCTTCGCTTCCCCGACCCGCTCCCCAATGGCTTGACACTTCGTCAGATCCGCGGCATGGAAGGAGTCCGCGTCCGTGAGGCCTATGCGCAAGCCAGCCGAGCATCGGGGGTTCCGTGGGCAGGCCGAAACTACGAGCGCGCGGCATGGGACAAGGCCGATCCAATAAACCGAGCTTTGTCCGCTGGGTTCGCGTGCATCTACGGCGTGTGTCATGCAGGGATCATCTCGGCGGGGTACAGCCCCGCCCTTGGCTTCGTACATACGGGGAAGCAGCTCTCGTTTGTCTATGACATGGCCGACCTCTACAAGACTCAGCTTGTCGTGCCAACAGCATTCGCCATCGTCGCTGAAAGCATTCAGGGTGTCGAAGGAAGGATTCGCGCAGCAGTGCGGGATGAAATACGGAAGACGCGCCTGCTGCGACGAATCGTCGATGACCTGTCTCGGCTTTTCGTACTGCATCAGGAGGACGATCCCTATGCAGCTGATGGAGCGAAGCCGGGCGATCTATGGGATCCGCAAGGACACGTCACTGGAGGAGTAGGGTATGGTGCTCATGATCCTAGAGAGTGTTCCGACAGGTCTTAGAGGAGAACTGACCCGGTGGATGCAGGAAGTCCAAACCGGTGTTTTCGTGGGGACGATGAGCGCAATGGTCCGCGATCTCCTCTGGGAGAAATGCACGGCAAGATTGAAGGCGGGGCACTGCTGCCAAGTCTACAACACGAACAGCGAGCAGGGTTTCTCGATTCGTGTGTTGGGTGATCATACCCGAGAAGTCGTGGATCTTGACGGTCTTCTTCTTGTTGGTGTGAAGAATGCTCGCTGGGAGAAGCTACGCGCGAAACTGGACAAGGAGGCCTGCGCCGAGTGAACTGCCCGGATAGAGACACTTGCAGGGTATCAATCGACCGCAAAGCCCGTATTGAAGGAGTGTGTTCCCCACGCACGTGGGGATGAACCGGAAGAGGGGACAACGGCAGGCGTG
>CAZQHD010000083.1:0-651 GCA_964593295.1 uncultured Thermotogae bacterium
AGAGGTCCTGGAGAGACGCAGCTGGAGCTGGATCGAAGCAAGATCTATCGTCGGATTCACACGCTGGAGCGGCGGCTTCGCAAGACATCCAGGGAAAGGGCGGTCCGCCGTCAGCGTCGCGTTCAGTCCGTGATCCCGCAGGTGGCGCTGGTCGGATACACAAACAGCGGAAAATCCACGCTACTTAACCGCCTGTGCGAGGCGGGAGTGCTTGTGGAGGACAAGCTATTCGCCACGTTGGATCCCCGCGTGCGCCGAACCGAGATTCTCCCGGGACGAAAGGTTCTCCTTTCGGACACGGTAGGGTTCATCCAACAGCTTCCGCATGACCTTGTCCCGGCGTTTGCGTCGACGCTGGAGGTGGTACGAACGGCAGAGCTTCTCCTTCACGTGGTCGATCTCTCGAAGGGGAACTGGAGAGATGATGCCCGCGCAGTTCTCGAGATCTTGGAGAGCGAGGTGTTCCATGACGGGGCGTCCCGGCCTCCCATGCTGACGGTGCTGAACAAAGCCGATACGTGTTCCGACTTGACGTTGATCGACCTCGACGGGATCGCGATCTCGGCCAAGACCGGTGCCCACATGGACGCGCTAAGAGAGGCGATCTGCGAACGTGTCTTTCCCGAGAGCCTGCGCGTGGAGTTCCACCTT
>CAZQHD010000083.1:661-6211 GCA_964593295.1 uncultured Thermotogae bacterium
GTATGCACTCTATCCGTACCAGGCGAACGGACGGGCCACGGTGACGGAGTACGACGAGCGAGGCGCGCGCGTCCGCGCCGATCTCACGGAGACCGAGTGGAAGGATCTGCAGGCCTTAGGTGCGGAAGCCTATCTCCTCTGACGTTTCCCCGGACGCAATACGGTGATCTCCGATACGTCCACTTCCAGCCGTTCGCGACTCTCCGTAAGCAGTGTGACGGTACGTCGGAAGATGTTGTGCGAGATGAGTTTCCCCGTTTTGTCCTGCCATTGGATCTGCGCGCCCAGCTTGGGAACCCCGGCCAGTTCCTTCCGATAGGTGTCGTGTTCGTACGCCAGACAACACATCAGCCGACCACAGGCTCCTGTGATCCGATCGGGAGCGACGAAGAGCTCTTGGTCGTAGGCCATCTCCATGGGGATGGGATGCGTATCTCGCAAGAAACGATGGCAACAGATCTCCATGCCGCAACGACCGAGTCCACCCTTGATACGAGCTTCATCGCGTGCGCCCATCTGACGAAGCTCGATGCGCGCCGAGTAGCGAGCGGCCAGATCGCGCAGCAATCCTCTGAAGTCCACGCGGCGAGGTGCCGTGAAGTAGACGCGTAGCTGCTTGCGATCGAGGGTATACTCCGCGGCAACCAAGTGCATCGGAAGGCCGTGCTGGGCCACGGCATCGCGTGTCGTTGAGAGCACACGCTCTGCGTCGGCCTGGTTGTACTGATAGGCCTGGATGTCGTCCGGCGAGGCCATTCGAACCATGTGCCCGAGATGCTCGCCGAGCTCAGCTCCGGCGTCAAGCGTTGCAAGGATGACGCCCAGTCGCAGGCCGCTGTGATCCACAACACACGTTTGCCCGACTCCACCGACGGCTGTGTCTACGCCGAAGTACACTGTCTCGCGCTCAAGGTTCTGAACACGGACCAGGACGACGCGTTCGGTCTTCATGGCTCACTCCCCTCGCATGCCAAGAACAAGCATAGCAGAATCGCTTCGGTGGACCCATAGACCGCGAGGCGGCGATGGGCGTGGTCGAGTGAAAGGCAGAACGTGCGAAGACGGGAGGCGCCGACCTCGTGACTCAAGCGGTGGGCGAGGTCGTCCGGGGGTATCTGGGAAGCCGTACGGTCGTCGAGCCGGCTGGCCTGGAACGAGACCTTCTGGAAATCGCATAGCAGCAGAGCAACGGTCTCGCGGTCACTTTGAGCAAGGGCGCGAAGTCCGCGGGTGAGAACATCCGGATCCCCGGATAGGGCTCTCTGCAGGAAGAGCAGCAGGGCCTGACGACGCACCAGCGGATCCTCTCCGAGGCAGGCATCCACGATGGAGGGCACGTCGGCGAGCGAGAGTGCGTCGGCTGCACGTTCGAGCGATGGCCCCAGGGGTGGGCGTGTCGCCGTGATGCGGTCCTCATCCTCCGGGTGCAACGGGAAGGTTGCCAGCCACGTTGCCTCCAGCTCAGAGTATCCGGCGGTCGAGAAGCGATCGAAGAGATCGACGTCAGGACGACGCGTGCTTCGGATGATCTGACTGCGCGACAGGATCGTTGGCAGAAGCTCGGTGGGGCTGGACACAAGCAGGAGGAAACGGACCCCGGGGGGAGGTTCCTCGAGTGTCTTGAGCAGCGCGTGGGCCGCCTCGGGAGTCAGCGCCTCCGCACGCGGGATCAAACACAGCTTGTGCAGGGCCTCGGTGGGGGAGAAATGGGCGGAACGGATCGCATCGCGGACTTGATCGACACCGATGCGATCCTTCTTCTCGGCGGGGAGCAGTTCGATCACATCAGGATGAATGCCCCGTGCAGCCTTCGAGGCGGCTGAGGCGTCTCGCCCAAGACACTGTGCGGCCGCCCGGCGTGCCTCGTCCAGACGATCCACATGAGAGGGCACCAACAGCACGGTGGCGGCAGCTCTTGGGTCCAGGCGGAGGGAAGAGCGGGGTGCATGCATCATGGAGTCAGAGTATCCGAGCCGTCTGCTCACCGCAATCAGGTATCTGCGGAGCGAAGCGCCATCGACTCGAGAGACTCGACCAGGCGGCTGAGCTCGGAGGGAGAGAACCGCTCGGTTTCGTCAGGCAGAGCCACCGCGTCGTCGGTCACCACACCGATGACGTCGATCTCTCCGGCCAGGGGCTCGAGGGGAAGCGGTCCCACGCGCCGATAGACCTCGATCTTGGGAAGCTCGCTGTGCTTGAAGCCCTCCAAGAGGATCAGATCGCAGTCGAAGAACAGCTGTTGAAGCAACGGGACCAGCTCGTCGGTCGAGGGCGAGGTCCATCGAAGCAGCACGTCGTGTTGAGCCCAGAGCATGGCGCGGTGAGCTCCGGCCAGCCTCAAGCGACCCGAATCGTTGTCCGATGAGTCGACGACATCGAGATGGGGCGCGTGTTTGGCGGCGCCGACTCGGAGCCCGCGTTCGCCCAGTCTCTCGATGAGCTTAACCAGAAGCCTCGTCTTGCCGGCATTGTGGTGCCCGATGAAGGCAACGACGGGAATCATCTACGGTCGCGGAAGTCTGCCCGTACAGTCATCCATGTCAAGCGCTCGCAACGTCGCATCTGTCGGTCCGAATCGATCGTACCCGCGCGCATCATACAGTGCACGGATCGTGGATCGGAGCGTCCCTGGGTCAACCGGGTACGCGCTCGGCCCGGAAGGCAACGGCTGGGCGAACCGAGCCGGGAGTCCATCCTCATCCTGGGTGTGCCCCAGGAGACCGCTCAGAAGACGCATGGCCGCGTATCCTCGTTCGCCGATCCGCAGCATCTCTTCCACGTCGAGGGTTCGCCCGGTCGCAGCCTCCACCAGAGACCGGATGGCCGGGTAGTTATAGCGTTCGCCCACCGAGCGCGTCGTGAAGCAACACACCACCAAAGAGTTATCGAAGGATCGCAAGTCCTCAAACGTCTTGGCGGGGAGGACTTTGTCCTCGAGGGAGAACCGATCGTATGTGTGGTCGATACCGAGTTCGGGGCACGGAGGATCCACCGAGAGCATCGTGTCGTGGAGCCCCTCCATATGTGTGGCCCCACGCGGAGAGGTGGCGTAACTGAGCCCCATGCCCTGTTTCCCCCGAGGCTCGTGCATGGGGATCTCAACCCCCTTGATGCACGCAGCGAAATCGGCCCCGATCTGCTCTGCGAAGAGCGAGAGGCCGTCGGCCGCGTGTGCTGCGATGCCCTCACGGTGGGCAAGATCGTGGATCTGTCGGATCAGTCCCTGAGCATCTCCCCAGGGAATCGTTTCGTTGATGAGTCCCTTCTCCGATGCCTCCATGAGAAACGCCACCACGACTCCGGCAGAGATCGTGTCCAGACCGTATTCATTGCACAGCTGGTTTCCCCAGGCGATGGCAGAGAGATCGTGGTTCATGCACAGCGACCCTAGTGCGGCCAATGTCTCGTACTCGGGGCCTCCGTAGATGGGCTCGACCTCGTGTCCGTCGAAGGATGTCTTGACCGCGCGCTTGCATCGGATCGGACAGCCGACGCATGTCTCACGCTCGACGAGGATCGTGTCGTGAAGTCGTACACCGCCAATCTCTTCGGCATGAGCGAAGATGCCCTGCTGGAAGTTGCGAGTGGGCAGGATCCCCATCTCGGAGAGGGTGGTCACGCCTCCCGCGGTTCCGTACTGCCCGAACCGTCGGGTGGCAGGGTCCGAGAACGTTGACAGGTACGCGGCATGCTCGCGGGAGAACCGAGCGGCGTCCGCCAACGGCTTGGTCTGATCACCGCGGAGGACGATCGCCTTGAGCCGTTTGGATCCCATCACCGCCCCGAGTCCCGGTCGTCCGGCGGCACGAGATCGGTCGCTCATGATGCATGCCTGGACGACGCGCCGCTCTCCCGCCACACCGATTGAGCTGACTCTCGATCCAGGAAACTGCTCACGAAGCGTCGTTTCTGTCTGCCCCGTTCCTTTGCCCCAAAGGTCATCGGCGGCGTGCAGGCGCGCCTTCCCATCGATCACGGACAGGAACACCGGGGTCGGAGAACTCCCTCGGATGAGAAGGCCGTCGTATCCGGTGAGCGCCAGCTCATGTCCGAAGTACCCTCCACAATACGAGTCTGCGACACGTCGAGACTTGGGCGACACGGAGACGACCGCATGACGTCCGCCGCCGACCATTCGTGTTCCCTGCAACGGGCCGGTGGCGAAGACCAGTGGATTGTCAGGCCCCAATGGATCGACGGGGCCGGGGAGCAGATCCAAAAGAAGACGGGCGGCGAGACCCTTGCCTCCAAGGAACCTCTGTTGCCAGTGCTCAGGGATGGTGTGTTCCGAGATCCGTTGTGTCGTCAGATCAACGTCCAGGTAGCGTCCGTACGAGGCGTTCATCGAGCGTCCTCCTTCCCATTGCGCGAGATGATCATTGTACGCATCTGCGACAGGGGCTGCACGTTTGCGTGGTTCCGTATGGTCCTCGATAATGGAACGCAAATCCCCCTACGGACGAGGTGACCCATGAGAACGCTTTCCCGGGTGCTACGAGATACGACGGAATCCTTTCCCGAACGAGACGCCATCCTGGATCCTGACGGGTTGACGCTTAGCTATCGACGGCTGGACGAACGGGTGGACCAGCTGGCACGCGGTTTACTCGAACTGGGGGTGGCCAAGGGAGACAAGGTCGGACTGTGGATGCCGAACGTTCCGGAGTGGGTCGTGGTCTACTTCGCGGTGGCGCGGATCGGAGCGGTTGTGGTTCCCATGAATACTCGATACAAGGCGCACGAAGTCGAATACATTCTCGAGAATTCTGAGGCCACGACGTTGTTCGCGGTGGATGCGTTCGCTGGGATTGACTATCTCTCGATGATCGACAGCATTCGTTCTCGGCTTCCTCGTCTTAAGCATGTAGTGATCCGCGGAGAGACCGGACGACGGATGCACTCGTTCGATACGGTGATCGCATGCGGCACGGAGCGGCTTGATGATGGGCGGCTCCGTGCGCGAGAAGATGTCTGCGATCCGATGGACAACGTCTTCATTCTGTACACCTCGGGAACCACCGGAAACCCGAAAGGCGCGATGCTGTCGCATCACAACATCGCTCAGAACGCTCGCCAGGTGACTGAGGTGCTCCATGCATCCCAGAAAGATGTCTTCCTCCTCGCGGTGCCGTTCTTCCACTGTTTCGGTTGCGTGATGGGTATCGCCGGGGCGGTTACGTGGGGGGCTGCGATCGTCCCGATGCAGATCTTCAAGCCGGTGGAAGCGCTGGAGTGGATCGAGCGGTTTGGGGTCAGCGTCCTCTACGGTGTCCCCACCATGTTCGTGCTTGAGCTGGAAGAGTACCGCAAGGGGAAGGCGAACGGGAGTCCCTACGATCTCAGCTCGCTGCGAACCGGGATCATGGCGGGCGCTCCATGTCCCGTCGAGGTTATGCGGGGGACCATGGAGGAGATGGGGTGCAATGTATCGATCGCCTACGGTCTGACGGAGGCCTCCCCGGTGATTACCATGACACGGTTTGATGACCCGTTGCAGCGCCGCGTGGAGACCGTCGGTCGTGCACTGGACGAGATCGAGGTGAAGATCGC
>CAZQHD010000083.1:6221-8580 GCA_964593295.1 uncultured Thermotogae bacterium
TCCTGCGGGTGAGATGGGGGAGCTTGCATGTCGTGGATACAACGTCATGATGGGCTACTACAAGATGCCGGACAAGACAGCGGAGGCGATTGACGAACACGGATGGCTGTACTCAGGAGATCTTGCCACCATGGATGAGGAAGGGTATGTGCAGATCGTCGGGCGGAAGAAGGACATGCTCATCTGCGGAGGCTTCAACGTGTACCCGGCGGAGATCGAGGAGTACCTGTTTACCCACCCCCATGTACAGAACGTCTCTGTGATCGGGATTCCGGATTCTGTCATGGGCGAGGTGGCGGCTGCGTACGTGATTCCGAGGGCGGGCGCCACGGTGGATCCGCAATCCCTTGTCGACTTCTGTGCAGCGGAGATCGCGAATTTCAAGGTTCCGCGTTATGTTCAGATTGTGGACAAGTTCCCCATGACACAGTCGGGCAAGATCCAGAAATTCCGGCTGCGGGAACTTGCGGACGAACAGATGGCCTCGGGGACTCTGAGGAAGCTCTCGCCCAGCAAGAAGTAGGCGAGGAGGGCGATAGCTTGAGAACCGCGAATGTCACGGATCTGCTTCACGATCTCATCTCGATCGAGAGCCATGCCGAGGCCACGGGTCGGGAGGAGGCTGTGGGCGCGTTTCTGCTCGCTTGGTTTGAGAACAGGGGGATCGAGGCTACGTTGCAGGCGGTGGAGGGGGCTCGTGCCAACCTCGTGGCGCGGATTCCGGGACGGGGTGATGCCCCAGGCCTTCTGCTCAACGGGCACCTGGACACCGTGCCAGGGGGCCAGATGCGATCGCCGTTTACCCCTCGCCTGGAAGACGGCAACGTGTGGGGGCGCGGCGCCTGCGACATGAAGGGTGCGATCGCGGCGATGGCGTGTGCCATGGCCGCGATCGCCCGCGAACGGACTGGGCGGGCGCTGGGCGGCGATCTCATCTTCGCCGGGACGATCGGTGAGGAGACTGGCTCCATCGGCGTCAAAGCGCTGGTCGAGGGAGGCGTTCCGTGTGCCTACGCGGTGGTGGGCGAACCTACATCGCTTCGGATCGGGGTGGCGCACAAAGGCGCCAGCTTCCTTCGCGTCACGATCTCGGGACGAGGTGCTCACGGAAGCCGTCCCGAGGATGGGGTGAACGCGATTTCGTATGCCACCCGGGTCGTGCAGTGGCTGGAGTCGGAGCTGAAGGACCGTTGTGCTCTGAGAACCCATCCACTTCTAGGGGCATCGACGGTCAGTGTGGGCCGGATCGTGGGAGGCACCCAGCCGAATATCGTGGCCGAGCAGTGCGTGGTTGAGGTGGATCGACGGACCGTTCCGGGAGACGCTGGAGCGGTCGGGGAGATTCGGGAGGGTGTCTCCGCCCTGTTGGGTGGAGTCGCAGGGCTGTACTGGCGTGTCGAGGAGATGGAGGAGACCGCTCGCGTTCCTCATCTGCCGCTGGAGATCCCCGCAAGCACCGAGTTCGTTCGCGTCGTGCAGAAGGCGTGCTGCGCGATGGATCTGGACGACACGCCGGCCGGTGTTCCGTACTGGACAGACGGGGGACACTTGGCCGCACACGGCATCCAGACAGTGATCCTCGGTCCGGGGAGCATTGTCCACGCACACGGACCGCAGGAACACGTCCCCCTCGAAGAACTGAGAACTGCTGAACGACTCTACCGAGACCTCGCAGAGTCTCTCCTGTGCAACCGCTAACGAACGTCTAGGATCTCGAACAACTCTTCGACGGTCTTGCCGAGGACGCGGGCGATCTGGTGGGCTGTCTTGACGGTCGTCCCTGCACCGTTCTCGATTGAGGAGAGCATCGGGCGGGATCGTCCGATGCGACTCGCCATCTCCTCTGCGGTGAGGCCAGCGAAGATGCGGGCCCGGCGAACCGCGTCTCCTCTTGATACGATGCGGTAGTACTTCTTGGGCATGATGATGCTTCCAGTGTACAAAGACGAACCAAAAACAAAGAAGGCAAAATTCCAAAAGCGAACACGCATGAAGGATATAAATAAGAGTCATTTGTCAGCCAAAACTTGACAAAGAGAAGCGAAAGAGTTACAGTGAGTCGTGTGCCTACGCAACGCCCCATGGCCGGCCCACAGCGTACCGGGTGGTGCAGAAGATGCGATGGGAGCCGTATGAATCCGCGCTCATGGGGCGTTGCACCTCCAAAACCCATGCCGCCGTTCCTGCAGGGGGACCACAAGCGCCTACGCGCACACGGCAATCCCTTACCAATGGCCTCAGCCTACGGCGCACGCGATGCGTCTCCGCCGTCACATGGTGTTGCGGGCGCAGAGCTGTTGCCCTAGAATCCCACCTGTCGGAGGGGTTGGAGAGCGGCCGAATCCGCCAGTTTGGAGAA
>CAZQHD010000084.1:0-8284 GCA_964593295.1 uncultured Thermotogae bacterium
CACTCGCGCTGGACCGCGACATAGAGCATGTCGTCCACTCGGGCGATCCCCTCGAACCCGAAACGGACCTCGACGGCGAGCAGTTCGTTGGGCAGCGCGATGTAATCCTCGATCGCGCCATCGCGCAGACGCGCACTCTGGCGTACTCCGTGCGTCCTCCCTTGCTGGACGATCTGGGACTGCTCCCATCGATTCAGCGCCTGGCCGACAGCCTCAGCCAGGAGACGGGACTGGAGATTCTCGTGACGTCTTCCAGTGATGCACGATTGGATACCGCGATCGAAAGCCTGCTCTTCCACGTTGCCCGTGAGTGCATGCAGAACGTCGTCCGCCATGCTGACGCCACGACCGTGGATGTTCATCTCCAGCTCGAAGACGGCCGAGCCCGCCTGTCGATCCAGGATGACGGACAGGGTTTTCCCGACAAGAAGAGCTTGGGACTTGGCCTTCGCGGGGTTCAGGAGCGGGTCCAGCTGTGCGGCGGCGCGCTGGACATCCGATCCGGTCCTGGCTCAGGGACCTGCGTCACGGTGGAGGTGCCATACTATGACTGTCCGTGTCCTGCTGGTGGATGACCACGCCATCGTACGAGACGCGCTCTGCCAGTTGCTGGCGACTGATCCACAGCTGGAGGTGATCGGCACAGCGTCCGACGCAGCCTCCGCTCTCCGTCTAGCTCAAGAGTCCCGGCCGGATGTGGTGCTCCTCGACATCGCACTGCCCGACGGAAGCGGACTCGATCTGATTGCCCCGCTGCAAGCGCAATGCCGGAATACGCGAGTTCTGATGCTGTCGATGTACGCAGAACCTGAGTATGTTGCCACCGCACTCAAGCGAGGCGCGCATGGACTGGTACCGAAGACCTCGACCCCTCAGGCCTTCCTGCACGCCGTCCATGATGTAGTGTGTGATCGGAAGCTTCATGCCGAGCCGATGCCATGGACCCAGCGAGAGCAAGACGTTCTGGCATTGCTGTCTCAGGGAGATTCCAACCATGAGATCGCAGAAAAACTTGGTCTGAGCCCCAAAACGATCGACGGTCACCTTCAACGGATGATGAGCCGCTCCGGCCTCCACACCCGAGTGGGGCTGATCCGCTACGCTCAGCGGTCGATGCACGCCGTCAAGCGTTCCAATTAGCGCGGTTTCCCCATGTTGTCTCCGTGCCATGCCGCGTACAATGTCATGCGATGGAGACGATCCGGGTGTTGCTGGCAGATGATCATGCACTGATTCGCGCCGGCGTGCGGGCGCTTCTCACCGGGCAAGGTCTCCAGGTCGTTGACGAGGTAGGAGACGGACGAGCGTTGCTGAAAAGCGTCCGCCGGCATCGGCCAGACGTCGCGGTGGTGGATGTCGCCATGCCGCTTCTCGACGGTCTCGAAGCGGCCAGACGCATCCCCGTCGTCAGCCCCGAGACACGGGTTGTGCTGTTGACCATGCACGATGACTCACGGCTGATCGCCCGCGGGATCGGGGCCGGCATCTGGGGGTACGTGGCCAAGGATCGTGCGCTCGACGATCTGGTGAGGGTCGTGAAGCGAGTAGCCGGGGGGGCGCGTTGCCTGCCCTCCAACATCTCGCCGGAAGAGCCGTTGCTGTCACCGCGCGAGCAGGAGGTCCTGCAGCTGATCCTCGAGGGTCACAAGAATGCGCAGATCGCAGAGATCATGTCTCGAAGCGTGCACACCGTGCGCGCCCATCGCGCACGGTTGATGAGAAAGCTGGGCGCGAGAAGCGCGCCTCAGCTGCTGGATGTCGCCCAGCAGCGAGGGTTGGTTGTCTCTACGCAAGGAAGAGAGGCGTTCGGAAAATGAGTACGTTGCTGCAGCGATATACTTCACAGATCGAACGCGCGATGGCGCACGCCCTGGACGGAACGTCCTCGCTGCGAATGATCCTTCGGTACCATGTCGGCCTGTGCGATGAGCACGGATACCCCGCGCGCGACGGAGGGAAGCTTCTGAGACCAAGCCTGCTCTTGTTCGTCGGGGAGGAACTGGGCGTTTCCATCGGATCGGCCATGCCAGCAGCCGTGGCGCTTGAGATGGTGCATGCCTTCTCTCTGATCCACGACGACATCCAGGACGCAGACCGCACACGGCGAGGACGCGCCGCCGCGTGGACGCTGTGGGGGATCCCTCAGGCGATCAACGCAGGGGACCTTCTGCATGCGCTCGCGGTCCGCGAGGCGCTGCGCTCTGGAAGACAGGCGGCCCAGAGGCTCCTCGACGCCACCGCGACGATGATTGAAGGCCAGTCCGAGGACCTGTCGTTCGAGTCGCAGCGCGTCGCGTTGCAGGCCTATCTTGAGATGATCGACAAGAAGACCGGCGCACTGATCACGGCCGCCCTGGAAATGGCTGGGCTGATCGCTGACGCAGACCCGAAGGTGTTGTCCACGTTGGGAAGACTCGGTCACGCTATGGGACGCGCCTTTCAGATTCAAGATGATCTGCTGGGCATCTGGGGAGACGCCGAGGTTCTCGGAAAACCGTCGGGCTCCGACATCCGTCGACGCAAGAAGGCGTACCCTGCCGTGCTTGCGTTCGAACGAGCCACTGGAAGGGACCTGGAGCTGCTCAGCAACGTATACATGCAGGAAGCGCCGATTGAGGAGGATCAGGTGGATCAGGTCGTGGAGCTGATGACCCGCCTCGACGTTCGACAGTCGGGTCGGGAGGGCGTGCACGCGGCGGCAGCGCGTGCCACCGAGGCGCTGGACGACCTCCCGCTCTCGCGGGAGGGACGTGCGAAGCTGCATGCCCTATTGGAGTACTTGGAACGGAGAGATCGATGAGCCGACCCCGAATGCTGGATCTGCGCGTCGCGCGCTACTTGCTGCACCAGAAGCTTGCCCGCGTTCGGAGATTTCCGTTCGTGACCATGCTGGAGCCGCTGGAACGATGCAACCTGTCGTGCGTTGGTTGCGGACGCGTGCGGGAGTATCAGGATGTCATGGACCGCACACTGTCGCTAGAGGAGTGCATGCAGGCCGTCCGGTCATCCGGAGCCCCCATTGTCTCGATCTCCGGAGGCGAACCGCTGCTACATCCGCAGATCGACGAGATCGTCCGCTCCATTGCCGAGGACGGCCGGTACATGTACCTCTGCACCAATGGGCTGCTGCTCGAGTCGATGCTCGATCGCATTCCGCCCTCGTCCCAGCTGTGCTTCGTCGTTCATCTGGACGGAACCCGGAGCGTACACGATGCGGTCACCGACCACGCAGGAGCCTTTGACACGGCAATGTCGGCGATCCGCTCAGCGATGGCTCGCGGCCATCGTGTCAGCACCAACACCACGCTATTCCACGGCACCGATGTCGAGGATGTCCAGCGTCTGTTCCGTACGCTCACGGACCTCGGCGTCGAGGGACTCATGGTCTCTCCGGGCTACGCCTACGAGGATGCCCCGCACCAGGAGCTGTTCCTGCAACGACAGGAGTCAATCGATGTCTTCCGGCGTGTCCTGGACCCGTCGCAACGGTATGCGTTCTACAACAATCCGCTTTATCTGGACTACCTTCGTGGGGAGCGAGAGTACGACTGTGCCGCGTGGACGACCGTCACGTACACAGTGTTGGGGTGGCGTGTCCCCTGCTATGCCATCGCCGATCGTCACACAGACGATCTCCGAGAGCTGTATGAGGACGAGCTCTGGAAACGGTACGGTCCGGGACGGGACAAGCGATGCACCAACTGTATGATGCACTCCTCCTTTGAGGGGGCCAGCGTCCTCGATGCCTTCCACCATCCTCGCGCGCTGCTACGGCTGGCGCGAGGTGCCCGAGGAGGCAGACGATGACCCGACGAGTTTGGGTCGGAAGCGTACCGATCGGAGACGGAGCACCGATCGCCATACAGTCTATGACCACCTCCGCAACCTCTAACGTGGAGGCCACGCTTGCCCAGATCCGCGCACTAGAGGCCGCCGGATGCGAGATCGTCCGTCTGGCAGTTCCAGACGAGGCGTCTGCCGACGCGTTGTCCCTGATCCGGGAGCAGACCCATATTCCCCTGGTCGCGGACATCCACTTCGACCATCGGCTCGCGCTGGCCGCCATCACTGCCGGTGTCGATAAACTCCGGCTCAACCCGGGGAACATCACTCACGAGGACGACATTCTGCGTGTAGTCGACGCGGCCGCCGCCGCCGGCATTCCGCTGCGTGTCGGGGCCAACTCCGGGTCCCTCGCTCCTCGCTACCTCGACGCGAACGGTCAAGCCAGCGTGCGCGGCATGGTGGACAGCGCACTGGATGAGGTACGTTTGCTGGAGAGACAGGGATTCAACCAGATCGTCATCTCCCTCAAGGCCACGGATGTCTCCTTGACCGTCGAAGCCTATCGGGCCGTGGCCAAAGCCGTCGACTATCCACTGCATGTCGGCATCACCGAAGCCGGCGGTCCATGGGAGGGTGCCATCCGATCGGCGGTGGGACTGGGCATCCTGTTGTATGAGGGGATCGGCGACACTGTGCGTGTCTCGCTCACTGGCGATCCGGTGCAAGAAGTGCGCACCGCCTACGAGATCCTCAAATTCCTCGGGCTCCGGAGCCGAGGGGTGGATCTTCACGTCTGTCCCACCTGCGGGCGCACGGGGATCGACCTGGCAACCATCGCCGAGCAGGTTCGTCACGAGCTGATGGATTGGCCATCTCCTGTCTCGGTGGCGCTGATGGGATGTATCGTAAACGGCCTCGGGGAGGTTCGGCACGCCGACATCGGACTGATCGGTGGCGAAGGAGTCGGCTCACTGTACGTGCGCGGAGCCTGCGTTGAGCCCAATCTCCCTCAGCGCGTGCTGGCCGAGCGCATCGTGCTGGCTGTTCACTCGCTCGCCACCACGGAGGGCGGCAGCGATGACGTCTGAACGAAATGTTCACCCTCCGGTTCGTACTGTGACGCGCTCGAGCGTCGATGAGGCTATCCACAGGGCCACCCAGCACCTCTTCGGCCTGCAATCGTCGACCGGGTACTGGTGGGCGGAGCTGGAGTCGAACGTCACCATCACCGCCGAGCAGGTCTTCTTCCGACACGTCATGCGCGTCCGCAACCGTCGCGAAACCGCCAAGGCCGCGAGCTACATCCTGTCACAGCAGCGCGACGACGGAACCTGGACCAACTGGTTCGACGGTCCGCCTGACCTCTCGACAACCATCGAAGCCTATGTGGCCTTGCGCATGGCCGACGTGCCCGCGGACAACCCGTTGATGAGACGGGCGTTGGCCCACATCCGCACCCACGGCGGGGTGAAGCGCGCCCGGGTCTTCACCAAGCTGTGGCTTGCCCTCCTCGGTGTCTTCCCCTGGCACGGGCTTCCCATCCTTCCTCCCGAGATCATCCTCCTGCCCTCGTGGGGACCACTGAGCATCTACGACTTCGCGTGCTGGGCTCGCCAGACCGTGGTCGCGCTCTCCGTCGTGATGACCGTTCGCCCAGTCGTTCCGCTTCCCTCCAACCTTGGCCTGGATTCCCTGTCCGTCGAGAGCCCGGAGGAGCCCGGCGGGCGCCCCCATGCCCCCCACCCTACCCTGCTGAGCCGTCTGTTCCTGAAGGCGGACCCCATTCTCCGAATCGCCGAACGCCTTCCGTGGAAGCCGCTTCGGGGGCTCGCCCTCCGTAGAGCGGAGCAGTGGATCCTCGACCGTCAGGAAGCCGACGGATCCTGGGGTGGAATCCAACCGCCGTGGGTGTACTCGCTCATTGCTCTGCGCTGTCTGGGGTACGGCAATGACCATCCTGTGGTTCAGCGGGGCATGGCCGGCTTCCATGGGCCCACAGGGTTCTCCATCGAGGACGAGCACTCCTTCCGTCTCCAGTCCTGTCTCTCTCCCGTTTGGGACACCGGGCTGGCCCTGCTTGCCCTGGCGGACGCCGGCGTCTCCGGAGATCACCCCGCCGTGCGCGCCGCAAGCAACTGGCTCTTCAAGAAACAGATCCTGTGTGGTGGAGATTGGCAGGTTCGCTGCAAAGCCAGGCCGGGCGGATGGGCGTTTGAGTTCGAGAATGACACGTACCCGGACACCGATGACACCGCGGTCGTGCTGATGGCACTACATACGGTCGGCCTGGACTTAACCGCCCAACGCGGCGCCCTGGATCGCGGGGTGGAGTGGCTCCTCGGAATGCAGAGCTCGAACGGCGGCTGGGGGGCGTTCGATCGCAACAACACACGGACGTGGCCGCGACAGATCCCATTCGCCGACTTCGGAGAGATGATCGATCCGCCGTCTGTGGATGTCACGGCACACGTGGTCGAGTGCTTGGGCCGACTCGGGTGGCGCTCTGGGGATCCGCCGATCCGACGTGCCCTCGCTTACTTAACGCAAGAGCAAGACGAAGACGGCTCCTGGTTTGGTCGATGGGGCGTCAACCGCATCTACGGCACCGGGGCTGTGCTTCCCGCGCTCCAAGCCGTGGGCGTGTCGATGGACACCGCGCAGGTGAACCGCGCTGTTTCCTGGCTGCTCTCGTGCCAGAACTCCGACGGCGGTTGGGGAGAGCGTATCGAGAGCTATCACGACCGCGCGTGGCGGGGACGCGGCCCGTCGACCGCCTCGCAGACGGCATGGGCACTGATGGCTCTGATCGCATCAGGACGAGCAGATCATGCAGCCGTTGAGCAAGGGGTTGAGTTCCTTGTCGCCACACAGCAGGAGCACGGAGGTTGGGATGAGCCGTACTTCACCGGCACGGGGTTCCCCACCGACTTCATGATCCGCTACCACATCTATCGAGATGTGTTTCCGCTGAGTGCCCTGGGGCGCTACCGAGAAGCACGGAGGGCGGGGGCATGAGCCTGATCAAAGCGAAGGTTCTCGGATTCTGTGGCGGGGTCCGACGGGCCGTCCAGCGGATCGAAACGGAGCTTGCCGACCGCGGCCCGTTGCACACGCTGGGTGCCATCGTGCACAACGCGCATGTGGTGGATGCCCTGGCTGCAAAGGGAGCGCGGATGGCCACCCATCTCGACGAGGTCCCCGCCGGAGGAACCGTGGCGATCACCGCCCATGGAGCCGGGGAAGACGTGTACGCCGAGATCGCACGCCGCGGACTACGACTGGTCGACACCACCTGCCCGATCGTGCGACGGGCTCAGTCGGTGGCCGAACAGCTCGTCCAAGAGGGGTTCCGCCTGGTGCTGTACGGAGAGGCCGAGCACCCTGAGGTCCGCGGCATTCTCTCCTGGACGAAGGGCGAGGGCATTGCCACCCAATCGACCGATGTGGCCATTCAGCCCGGCCCCAAGGGGATCGCTGTCATCTCGCAGACAACCAAGAGCCCGACGTTGTTCGCCGCGTTCGCTCAGGACTTGGTGCGCCGGTATGCCGGGCGTGTACCCGAGATTCGCATCATCGACACAACATGTCCTGAGACCGGCAAGCGGTACCAATCCGCCGAGGAGTTGGCCTCGCAGGTCGACGCCCTGGTGGTGGTCGGCAGTCGGACTTCCGCCAACACGCGGAAGCTGGCTGAGACCTGCCGCGGGACAGGCGTCACCACCTATCTGATCGAGTCCGCGGACGAGATCCAAGATCATTGGATTGAGACATACCCGGTGTTCGGGGTGACCGCAGGCGCCTCCACCCCGGATGCCGTCATCGAGGATGTCGTGCGCCGCCTGACCATGGAGAGACCCAAGGAGGGAGTTGGTAGACATGAGGGGAGTTGAACGTGAGACCACGGCACCGTTGCTGCGAAGGACGCCGGAGATCAGACTCAGCCGTCAAGTGATCCGACTGCGTGCCGACACCGCACCGCAGTTCATGGACATCACCTCGTCGGTTCGCTCCGCCGTCGAGACCGCTCGGATTCAGGAAGGCACGGTCACGGTCTTCTCTCGGCACACCACCGCCGCAGTGAAGATCAACGAGAACGAGCCGCTCCTGCTGGCAGACATGGCGAGCTTCCTGGAGCGGTGTGCGCCTCGCAGTGGCGAGTACAGCCACAACGATTTCGAGATCCGGACCGCCAATATGACCGAGGATGAGTGCCCGAACGGGCATGCGCACTGCCAGCATCTCTTGCTCTCGGCCAGCGAGACAATCCCTGTCCTCGACGGAGAACCCCTGCTGGGGCGATGGCAGAGTGTCTTCGTGATCGAACTGGACCGGCCGCGCGATCGAGAAATCGTGATTCAAGTTCAGGGATGGTGATCGACGACGTTCGGATCCTTTCCGATCTCCCGGCCCGGCCTCCCTCCTCATCGTCAGCCTTCGTTCACTGCAGACGGCTGGCCCGAACACACTACGAGAACTTCACGCTCGTCTCTTGGCTGGC
>CAZQHD010000085.1:0-8253 GCA_964593295.1 uncultured Thermotogae bacterium
GAACCGGGCGGAAACAACACCAGCATCGCGCGCCCCTCGGGTCCCCGGGCGAGCTCAGTCACCGCGGCATTGCGGGGGAGAGAGGAGGGATCTGCCGCATCCGAATACAGCCCCCGTTCGGTTCCGTAGTACACCTCTCCCTCCACTGCAAGCACACTGTAAGTGGGCTCGCCGAGCAACAACCATCCCGTACTCCGGTCCGCCACCCATGTGTGTAGCCCGCGTTCCGAGGCGACATATAGGGTTCCGGTGTCGACGGCAAGATCGTGGACGCTGTCCGCACCGGACTCCTCAAGGGGGCTGAGTGCTTCTGTGTCGAGCTCGTAGACGTACACGCCGCGCTGTGTTCCCACGTACAGGGTCTCGCCCTCTCCTGCAAGGGCCGTGACTGGAGGAAGCGAACCAAAGCCCGGTCCGCGAAGCCGCTCCCAGTCGTTGAAATCATCCAGCGACACGCGAACCAGTCCGTCCTCCGTTCCCAACCAGAGCATTCGCTCGTGTACCCAGAGCGCAGCGATCGAAGCCGAGGACAGCTCGCCGCCGACGAACCTCTGTGTCCAGTTGATTGCCCGGTTGAACGGTGAGGCGCCGTCCAGCCGGACCATCGTCAGGCCTGCCTGGGTTCCGAGGTAGACGACGCCGTTGTGGACGGTGATCGCCTGGACGATCTCCCCGGACAAGCCCGACTCCATGCCGAACGTGTTCCAGTCCCCTTCATCGTAGACGGTGACACCCCGTCGATGGCCGAACAGAACGTATCCCTCCCCGGCCGCGATCGCATGAATCTCGTTTCGGACAGGGCTTCGCTCGTTGTCGTCAAAAGGGAAGAGATCGTGGTTGTATCCGAGCAGCACGGTGGCCTGAAGGTCGTCCAGGGAGATCTGTGCCTGGACCCCGGCCACAGTGTGGCGATTGGGCATCGTGGAGATGCTTTCGGGGTTGGCGGTGGCCCGCGCGACGTCGGCCATCTGAAGGAGGTTCGCCCGCAGATGGACCTGCTCCGTCGCGGGATGATCGAGCGTCAGTCCGTAGAAGTAGCTTGCGTAGTCGGTGGCGGCGCCGAAGCCGCCCGAGTACCGTTCATAGTCGACCTGCAAGACATCGGACTCCCCCATCTCGACCATCAGGAACAGCATCCCGATCTCGTGGTCGATCACATACTGTGACGGCTCGCGCAAGACCTCCCCGTTGAGTGTGACGCGTTCGGAACCGGGGATGATCGACAGGCCGAGCATGAACGCGCCCTCGGTGGTGCGATAGTCAAACGTGACACGTATCTCGCTGGTCTCGGTGTAGAACGAGGTGGGGAAGTCGCACTCCAGAAGACCTTCCGCTTCGTGAACGACGGTGGTGAACTCCGGCATCCCCAAGGCGGTGACCTGCTCGAACCGACGTCCGTCCGTGCTGACCTCCACCACGGCGGTCGCCGCCCACACATCAGTTTGTCCCAGGCTGTAGAACCGGCGGAGCTGAGCCTCCGGCAGCGGGTAGGATTGCTCGTCGACCACGATCTGCGCGTGCACGGCCACGTCCGCAAGAAACGCCAACTCGTATTCCGTTCCGACGAAGAACGGGTACTTCCTGGCTTGGGAGCCTGACAACTCGAACCGCTCATTGTACAGCGCAAACAGGTCGCGAACGCGGTCTCGCACCAGGAAGAGAGGGTTCCTTCGCAGCAACAGGACTTGCTCATCGTCCGTCTCCAGGACACGGTAATCCTGGGCCTTCATCTCCCAGTGAGGGTCCTCGGACAGCGCGTCCAACAGGTCGCCGATCTCGTACTTCGCGAGCACTGCTTGAAGCGGGGCGAGGGATGCGAAGCGAAACTCCACGGTGGAGAAGGCCTCTGCGTACAGTGTCCGTAACGGGTAGGCGTGCAGCCCCTCCAGGTTCTGTCGATACGGGGCGGGCGTGCCAGACTCCTCGTCGAGCCAGGGGCTATACGATACGGTGGTTCTCGACATCTGTCCGACGAACACCTTGGAAACCGGCGTTCCTTGGGCACGAGATGCCACAGCAGTGAGCGTGGTGTCCCCTCGCCGATACTCCAGCATCAACCCTTTCATCGACCGCATGTAGCTGGTGAACCCGGGAACCGGCGAGAAGTTGAAGTCGCCCAACACCCCACGGAGGTTCTCCGTGTCTAGGTACAGAGCGATTGATTGCATGATGTCGGGGAGTTGATCGTCGTAATGCGCTTCGATGCGAAGCGCGGACAGGATCTCCCCAGTGACATCGACGGACAGTGTCTGATCCAGGGTGATACTGCCGGGGGTGACCCCGGCTGTGGCCAACGCGATCGGACTGCCGAAGCCGTATCGGATTGTCCACGTCTTCCGCCCCTTGAGATCCACGTCGAACTGCGGGGACCGCTCTTGGATAGCCGGCCCGTCCGCGGCCGTGTCGATGGGGTCATCCAGCGACGCCTCCTCGTGGGTCGGGTCGGATTCGACGTGCTCTGTTGCCTGTTCGTCCGTCTCCGTCGGCACGACGTCGGGCACAGGCGAGACGGGTTCCTCTTGTGCCGCCACGGTGAGGCCTGAGAGTAGACACAGACTGAGCGTGCTCAAGAGGATCCATTGGAAAACGGTTCGTCGAGTCATAGGTCTCCTGTTCTAGAACCGGAACGCGAGCGACACGCGATGGCTCTCGCCGAGGTCTCTTCGTATCGCATACGCCCAATCCAGTTGGGCGTTTTTGACTTTGAGCGTGAGTCCCACCGTCGGGCCGTGACCATCATACCCCACGCGAGCCCCCAGGCCGTGCATCCACGCTTCGAGCCCCGCGCCGAACCCCGGCTCCCGACCGAGCAGTCCGATGGCCTCGAACGCAGCGTTCCACCAAACATCAGGAGCCGGAGATAGGGTGGCTGCCACGCCGAGCCGCAACGATGTCGTGAACTCCTCTTCTGATCCGGAGACATATGCCATCGGCGCGGAAGCGGCTGACTCCAAGACCGCGCCCAGTTGCAGGCTTCCCAGATCGACCTGAAGAGCGGGATCGAGCGTCCATCCCCGTCCCGAGACCGGGGACGATACGTGCACCGATCTCCAACGGACGCCAACTCCCACGGGTCCCAACGGAACGCCTACCGAGAGTGCATACGCCTGGGAGGCGTATCGGAAGGTTCCCTGCGTGCCGGGGATCGATCCCGAGTCGATCAACGAAACGCTCAGTCCCACCCACGGCATGGCGAGACAGAGTGATCCGTACGTGACCCCGCCGAACTGCCGTACGTAGAACGAGGACAGCCCCATCGTGGACAGCCTTCCCAGCGCGGCCGCGTTGTGGACCACCGCGGTTTCATCGTCCACCAGCGCAACGAATGCTCCTCCCAGGCCGAGCCCACGCGCCGACGCGCCCAGTTCGAAGACATTCCCGACCGGAGTCCCTGCCGTCGCGGCGGAGCCAAGGATCAATGTTAAGAAGAGAAGCATCCACAGCCTGTGCTGCCTCATGGAACGATCACCAACCTGCCGACCCCCGATACACCGACATCGGTTACCAGAACGTACAAGTAAAGACCGGACGGCAGCCGATCTCCCCGGGAGCTGACCAACCCCCAGTCCACCCGCTCGGTGCCCGGATGGACTGAGGTGTGGAACACCCGCTGTCCTGCCGCAGTGTACACCCGCAGCTCTGCCCGCCGTGCGGCGTCGGGGAGCTCCAGAAGGAAGACGGCCACCGAGGAGACCGGGTTCTCCTGAAGTCTGGCTTTGGGAGCACTGTCGGGGCCTGGAGGATCCACGGGGGGCGGATCAACCGGCGGCGCATGAACACGGGACAGTGCGCCGTCAACGTCAAGCTTTCCCCAACCCCAGCGTATGTTAGGGACCGCGCCGGTGAAGGCGTCACGGGTTGCGGTCTCGGTGAGCAGCGTGCGCACCTGATCTACGTCCAACGTTGGGTTCACCGAGAGCATCAGCGCTACCGCGCCCGCCACATGCGGCGAGGCCATGCTTGTTCCCAAGAGCATCGTGTGTACGCCATCCGAGGTCACCCATTGGCCCTGCCACGGGGCATCCCGAGACAATGCCGCGCCAATCCAGGCGCCGGGAGCGGAGACCTCCGGCTTCGTGCGTCCGTCACGCGTGGGTCCTTGGCTGGAGAACGACGACAACGCGCCGAGAGGGAACTGTGCAAGGTAGTCCTGCTCGCCGGCGAGCGATGCCCAGGTTGCCTTGGTGTTGAACGACCCCACGGTGATGACCCCGGTGGCATTCCCCGGCTCATCGATCGTGTAGCTTGAGTCGCCGCCTGCCAGTGTGGAGGAGCCTCGCACCACCCACGCATGGTAGGTTCCTCCCAGACTGCCCACGTCAGTGACTGTGACCTGCCAGGTTCCTGTGCCCAACAGCCCGCTCAGTCGGATGGAGACCTCATGATCGCCGTTGTTCGGGTTAGCGCCCGAGGAGGCGTTGTCGATGCGAACCGAGCCGAACGGCGTCAACACCGCGCCGGTCTGGGTTCGCCACGCGGCGACGATCTCCGGGCCGGAGGGCGGTTTCACGGAGACAGTGAACCGAGAGGATCCAGGGTACCAGAGCACTAGGTCGGTCTCCCATCCCGTGGCGTTGATTCCGAAGCTTGAGTCGTCTCCCTGAAGGGTGGCCGAGGCATGAATCGACAGATCCCCTTCGTTGCCGGCCGAGATCACGACCACGCGGCCCGGGTCGTCCGACAGCTCGGTGATGCCCTGCTCGAAAAGGCTTGTCCCGTCGTGCGGCCCATCATGCCCTCCCAGGCTGAGATTCACCACGGCGGGCAGCCCCATCTCTTCGGCCAGATCGAAGATGTACCGTACACCGGAGAGGATGTCCGAAGTGTAGAACGTCGTTTTCACCACCGCGATCCATGCGTCCGGCGCCATCCCCACGAAGCCGTCGGTGGAGGAAGATCCATCTCCGGCGATGATGCTCATGACGTGCGTTCCGTGTCCGTCGGTGTCCTTCTGACGAACGATCCCGGTGTTGCCTCCGTGTCCGCTTGCCAGATCCGCCTCAATGTCTTCTTGCGTGTACTTCACGCCAAGGAGTCCGGATGTCTGGTCGAACAGGCCCACGATGCGTGACGACTCCTCGACCCCGTCTCCCGTTTCATCGTAGCGGAAGTCCAGATGCATGTAGTCGATGCCCGTGTCCACCGCGCCTACGATTACGCCCTCCCCGGTCAGACGGGAACTGCCGCCGGATGCGGCCTCGGTGTACACCCACGGCACGCTGACATCGAGATGGGGTGCCACCCGTCGCGAGGTCTCGATGTAGAGGATGCCCTCGTTCTCCAGCAGGGAGAGAATCTCGGGCAGTGTTGCGGAGACGGTCACGATGGTCCCCGTGGACGTCGTAACCGGGAGCCCGTGAAGCGTGGTGTCGAAGCAGGGCTCGGACAGTTTCACCAGCACATCGAAAATCCGTTCATCCTCTTCGGCGGCGTGTGCCAGCTGGCCGTAGGACTGTGACTGGAGCAGTGTCGAGACGGAGATCTCAGATCCCGTGTGCTCCAAGACTTCGGCCAATGCCCAGCGAAGGTGCGGATCCAGGCGTGCGTTGGCATCCTCCGCCGACACCGGGACGACGAAGAAGGCAAGACAAAGGAAGACCGCGAGCCACAGGCTCCGGCCTTGCGACGGATTTGCTGCATGTCCCCCTCGAAGCATGGCGCATTGTAGCCAATTCCGTGCACGGGACAAAAGACAGCAGTCCACGCGGCTCCGAGGAGGGCGTGCGTCACCGCACGGCTTTACAGGAAGAGTGGGCCTATGGTATGATCGTCGATGGGAATCGGACGCTCCATCCCATGCCCAGACAAGGACAAAGGCAGGCGACGGATGATCTCACAGACAGAGCAAACGACGCCCCTGCAAGCGGACCAGGATCTGCAGGATCTGGCCAAGGCGTATCAACGGGCTGTGGAGCGCGCGATCACACGAATTCCGGTCAAGAACGGCGTGGTGAGCATCGACTCCATCTGGGTGGAGACCTCGCTTCCCTTTGAGATCCTTCATCGTGTGTTGAAGGTCGAGGATCTGGTGTTGCCCGGGAACGTGGAACGGATCAACACCAAATCCAACGTCCGCGCCCGTGCGTCGGTGCCGTCCTCCCCGAGCGGTGGCAGCACGCGCACCGCGAAGCGCCGGAAACGCCGAAAAGCAAGGTCAAAGTCCAAGGCGGGGGACTGACCGGTGGCTCGAAGCAACGGAGTCCGCCCTGAGCCGATCCGCTTTGGCACCTCCGGCTTCCGTGGGCGATGGGGCAAGGAGTATACCGAGGCCAGCGTCCGCGCTACCGCGCAAGGGATCTGTGACCACCTCAACGATCAAGGCCTGGCGGGAACGTCGATCGTGGTCGGATACGACAGTCGCCTCCACGCCGACCAAGCCGCGGCGTGGGCCTCCGAGGTTTGTCTTGGCAACGGCTACCGCGTGCATCTGAGCTCCCGTGACACGCCCACACCAACCCTCGCCTACTACGCCACGCAGGCGTTGGCCGACGAGACCGTGGCCGGGATCATCAACTGCACTGCCAGCCACAATCCGGTGGAGTGGCATGGCATCAAGTTCTCTCCTGGAAGCGGCGAGCCGGCTCCCCCCTCGGCCACGGATGCGGTCACTCGCTACGCCAATCAGCATCTTCCCAATGCCCAACGTCTGCTCTCGGCTGACCTGATCGCGGCGGCGTCCCAGGAGCGGCTGCTACGGTTCGACCCGAGGATCGAGTACTGCCAGTGGCTTCTCGACGCCGGAGCCGACGACGCGCGCATCCCGGTGGACGCCGACGCCATCCGCGCCGTCTTTTCCGGAACGCGACATGTCGTGCTGGACGAGATGCACGGTGCGGGCCGCGGCTACCTGCCGTGGATCTTCGATCAGCTGGGGATCTCGTACACACTGCTGCACGGCACCAAGGATCCCCTGCTGGGCGGCCTGCAGGCCGCCAACCCCGAGGATCCGCACATTGACTTACTCAAGCAGACGGTGCGCGAGCGTTCGGCGTTCGTTGGGTTCGGACTGGACGCGGACGCGGATCGGTACGGCATCGTCACGGCCGATGGGGAGTACTTCTGGCCCAACCGGCTGCTGAATCTGCTCACCCACTCCTTCGGCGTAGAGCGTGGGCTCACCGGACGGCTATCGATGTCGTTCGTCACCACCCACCTCGTGGACGACATCGCCGCCGACATCCCCGGCAACGAGGAGAACCAGCCACTCCCAGGCAGCCTTCCGCCGCACATGCGCGAGGGCGATTACACCGTCTACGTGGGAGATCCCAAGGATCTGGCGCCGAAGCACGCGTTCTACGTGCCCACGGGCTTGAAGAACCTCGTGTTGGTGCCGCAGATGGACCGCGACTATCAAGTCCTCTCCCCGCGCCCCGAGTGCTGGATGAACCACATGTTGCTGGCCGGAGAAGAGGCCGCCGGGCTGACCACGCGCGGCCATATCCCTGACAAGGACGGCATCTGGGCCGTGCTCCTCGTGCTCGACCTTATCGCTCGGAATCAGGCTTCGTTGGACGAGATCTGGCACGATGTCACCGCCCGCTACTGGAAACCACAGTTCGACCGCATCTTCGTGCCCGCCTCGGGCAACGCATCCTCCGTGCTCATCGACGGCTACCTGCAGACGTTCGGTGGCGCGTCCCCCGGTACGAAGTCGCTGGCCGGCTGCCCGATTGTGTACCTCGGAGGCACGCCGGGCCAGTACGCCGAGTTCCGGCTCGCCGACGAGACCGGCGGCACGAACAACTTCCTCCACATCCGGCCGTCGGGCACCGAGCCGCTGATCCGCGTCTACCTCGAATGCTCTTCAGAAAAGGCGTTGCGCTCGCTTCGCGATCGGATCACCCAGGACGTCGCCAAGCTGTAACCTCGGCCGTTGTGCCAACGCGCCTGGACGGCGTGCCCGGTTTCCTTGACGCTCCCGGCCGAATCACCCAACATCTGGACATGCCGCCCGGCTGCAGCAGACGAATCCACCGGCGGCATCAAGGGGACGCTCCAATGGCTCAGGACAACCGGCAGAACGCGTATGACTTTGCCGCCATCGAAGCTCGATGGCGCGACGTCTGGAGCGAGCGAGGGCATTTCCGCACCGACACCTCGACTCGGGAGGGAACGTACTACTACCTCAACATGTTCCCGTATCCCAGCGGTTACCTACACGTGGGGCACGGTCGCAACTACATCATCGGCGACCTCATCACCCGCCTGAAGATCATGCGCGGACTGCATGTTCTCAACCCGATGGGCTGGGAC
>CAZQHD010000086.1:0-8183 GCA_964593295.1 uncultured Thermotogae bacterium
TCGAGGGAGATGCCGAGTACACGACCACGATCGGAGTGTTCCGCACGCTCTCCCCCGACCAGGACGACTTCTCGTTCGCGGTGTACGGCGCGACCGCCACGGCGCCCGACCATCACCGATGGGTGGCTGAGGCGATCCGTACGCAGTCCGATGTCGACCTTGTCATCCACACCGGAGGGTTGGTCGATGCTCCCACTGACGATCGGTTCTCCAATGTCTTCTGGGCGATGTCGGCCCTCGGCCAATCCGTCCCTTACCTCACCGTGATCGGCGGTCGCGACGCGGAGAACGAGCTGTACTACGAGGCATTTGCACCCCCCACGGGAGGGGGCGTTCAATCAAGACAGTGGTGGTCGTTCTCCTGGGGCCCCGTTCAGTTCGTGGGGCTTGACTCCACGCTGTTCTCTCAATCCGAGCCGGAAGCCCTGGCCGAGCAGACCGCCTGGTTGGAGGAGGAGTTGCAGCGTGCAACCGGGAAGGTCATCGTCGTGTTCTGCGCGGATGCTCCGTACAGCGGCTCCTATCGGACGAGCAGGAACGAGCCGATCGTCGACCGGTGGGGTCCGTTGTTCCGCGCGTATCGCGTCGACATCGTCTTCAGCTCATCCATCCACTGCTACGAACACATCTACACCGATGGGACCCACTACGTCATCACCGGCGGGGGCGGGGCGCCGTTGGCGACGCCCCCCACGAGGGTGGCGTCTGGGACCGTCTTCCGAAGATACGGGTACTTGCATTACGTTCGGGCTACGCTCTCCCAAGACACACTGACCGTCGAAGCATTCCCGGTCGCCGCCGTCGACGGAGAGACCGTGATTCCCTCTGCAACCGGTCGACCGATCGACGAGTTCTCTGTGCGACTGCGGGGAGAAGGGAAGTAGTAGAGTAGACTGGTCGGGACGCCCGGATTTGAACCGGGGACCTCTTGCGCCCCATGCAAGCACGCTACCAGGCTGCGCCACGTCCCGACAGCCCCATGGTAGTCTGAACAGGACGCAAGCACAACCCGGGCACGCCCCTATGTACGGATCCATCGCCGGTGACGGAGGATCTGTCGCAGCGGGGGAAACCGAGGATCATACAGCGGGAGAAGCTCCTCGACCTCTTCAGCGCTCAGACCGGAGCGAGACAGAGCGCGTCGGTACCTCCAGCGTGCCCAGTGTGCGCGGGGCAAGAACCCCAGCACAACACCGACGATGCGCCCGATGAGGACGGGGATCAAGGCGGCGATGACAATCCCCGCCCACACGTTGCGCACGATTCGACACAGCTGTCTCAACACGATCACTCGTCGTCCTCGTTGTCATCCGATCGGCTGAGGTTCACGTTGAACCCATGCTTCCCGCCGAAGATGTCACGCAGGTTGATGACGTACCCCTTGGTCATCGCCATCGCCTCTTCCTTGGGGATACCTGCGCTCACCAGTTTGGAGTAGAACGTCGCCACCGCCTCCCCCATGTTCTCGGCGGCCTCCTTCGAGTAGAGCACGTCGCGCAATCCTCGAAGAATCCCGGGCACCTTGTCCGTGACGACACCGAGAATCTCCTTGATGTCATCTACGCTCTTGACTAGATCGTTATCGCTCATCGGGTTCCTCCTTCCCGGGCGAGATCAACCGGATCTTCCGCCCGAACAAACGTAGGTCTCCCCGCAAGGGGAGACGTCCGCGTTGGTAGCTCGCGCCCAGGGACAACCCCAGGAGAAACGAGCCCACGTCGAGACGAGCCAGCGAGGTCCCCGCCGTCCGGTGCAACACAGCGTCTTTCGCCTCTCGCCTCGCTTTGGCCTGCGATCCGTACGCATGCCGAACCTCCAGTTGAAGCTGCATCCACTCCGCCAGTTCTCCTCGGCAACTGTCGCACTCCAGAAGGTGTGCCGTCACCTGCCGAGCCTCGTTCGACCGCAGGGTCCCGTTGACATACCAGGGCAAGAGGTCTCGAATTGGATCGCACGTACCGCTCATGTCAGCGCCTCCGCCATTCTTCGCTTTGCGTGGAACATCCTCGACTTCACCGTGCCCGCCGGGATCTCCAGAATGGCCGCAATCTCCCCGTAGGAGAGCCCCTCAAAGAACGTGAGGAAGAGCACCTCGCGATGGTCCGAAGAGAGGGTATCCAACGCTTCCTTGACCTTCTTCTCGGCCAGGAGTCGTGGGGCGGGATCGTCTTCGACCCGTTCCGTGAACTCCCGGCGCGTCACCCGATGCTCTCTTCGCAGCAGCGCCAGCGCCTGGTTTCGTGCGATCCCAAAGATCCACGTCGACGGTTTCGATCGTCCGGCAAACCGGTCCGCACCCTTCCACACCGCGATCATGGTCTCCTGCATGATCTCTTCGGCCAGATGCTCGTCGTGCAGGATCGTGAAGGCGTATCGGTAGACTCGATTGGAGAATAGGTCGTAGAGTCGCTCGAACGCCACCCCATCCTTGTTCGCGATCTTGGCCAAGAGATCACCCGCCTCGGACACCGTCGACTCCTTTTCTCTCCGCATGTCTCCCCACGCGCCGAGACTGGTCTTGTCCGCACGTTTGAGGAGATCGGACACGCTCAAAACGTATGTGTCCGCTGGATGGGGTGCGGTTCAACGTCACACGATGCGTTGTTCGCTCGCGACGCCGGGTTCATCGTCCGTCGGCGACGCTACCGCATGTCCAGGCCGCCGTTGATGGAGACGGTCTGGCCCGTAATGTACGCCGCCTCCGGGGACGCAAGGAATCCGACGAGGGCGGCGATCTCCTCGGGCTCCGCGACTCGACCCGCCGGAATCCGTGCCACGATCTCAGCCTCCTGCTCCGCCAAGGCCTTGGCGGTCATGTCCGTGCGCGTATACCCAGGGCAGATCGCGTTCGCCGTGATCCGAGGCGCCAGCGCCAGCGCCAACGATCGGGTCAGGCCGATGAGGCCCGCCTTCGCCGCCGCGTAGTGAACACCATGCGCTGATCCGGTGTGTGCGCGCAGGGAGCTGACGTTGATCACGCGTCCCCAGGGCTGCTCCCGCAGAGAGGGAAGCGCCGCCTGCACGGTGTGCAGTGCCGCGCTCAGGTTGACTGAGAGGGAACGCTTCCAGGCCTCGGCCGTCAGCTCCTCGATCGCGGCATGGTGAGAGAACCCGGCATTGTTGACCAGGACGCGGATCCCGCCATACCGCTCCACGGTCTCCTCCACCAGCCGCGCTGCCTCCACGGGCGAGGCCACATCAGCCCGCAGCGCGAATGCGCGTCCACCCGCTGCCTCGATCCGTCGCACGACGTCTTCCGCCTGCTCAGCGGCGCGCAGGTAGTTAATGCAAACACCGTACCCTGCCGAGGCCAACCGCTCAGCAACAGCCGATCCAATCCCTCGTGAGCTCCCGGTGACCAACGCGCCTGGAGCCCCCGCTGTCTTCGCCGCCATGGCGTCAGTATACCGTCCGCAGGACAGGTTCGTGTAGAATGCTCACGGGCCTCGACGGTCATCACACGGGGAGGGGACAGGGCAAGCATGGATGAGATCAGAACGCTCTCGGCGCTGATGCTGACTGATATGGTCGGGTACACACGTCAGTCGCAACAGGACGAGTCCCTTGCGCTGGCGCTCTTGGAGGAGCACAACAGAATCCTCCGCGAGATCCTGGTCGCGCACGGAGGCCGGGAGATCAAGTCCACCGGCGACGGCTTCCTCGTTTTGTTCTCCAGCGCACTGCAAGCTGTGACTGCAGCACTTGCCATTCAGCGTCGGCTGCACGATCGGAATCGCGCCGTGGAGACGGAGCGACGCTTCCAGATCCGGATCGGCCTGCATATCGGCGACGTCGTCCACCGTGAGAACGATATCTTCGGCGACGGCGTAAACATCACCTCTCGTATCGAACCCCTCGCCGAGCCGGGGGGCATCTGCCTCTCGGAAGCGGCCTACGCCCAGATTCGCAACAAGATCGATCGACCGATGATCTCTCTCGGACAGCAGCAGTTGAAGAACGTCGAGTATCCCATGGAGGTCTATCGGCTGCTGCTCCCGTGGGACCAAGCGCCGGAGGCCGCTTCTGCGGCGCGCCCAGAGCGAACGCGGCTGGCCGTCCTGCCGCTGACCGGCACCACCGCAGAGCCGGAGGACGCCTACTTCGCCGACGGGATGACGGAGGAACTGATCTACACGCTCTCCAAGCTGAAAGGACTGCGCGTCATCGCCCACACCTCCACCCTTGCCTACCGAGAGACCAGCAAGACGGCCCGCCAGATCGGACAGGATCTCGGTGTAGGCAGCATTGTGGAGGGAAGCGTGCGCCGGCACGGAGAGCGGATCCGCATCACGGTGCAGCTGATTGATACCGAGACCGAGGAACACCTATGGGCCGATCGCTACGACCGCCGGCTGGCAGACGTTCTCGACATCCAGTCGGAGATCGCCGAGGACGTTGCTTCTGGCCTGAAGCTGCTGCTGGAGAGACAGCCACAGCATGCAGCTCGCAAGCCGACCACGGACGTGGAGGCGTACACTGCCTACCTCAAGGGCCGCCACTTCTGGCAGCGACGAACGCGCCACGGGCTGGAACAGGCGATCGAAGCGTTCGAGCAGGCGATCGCCCAGGATCCGACGTTCGCCAAGGCGTACTCCGGCCTGGCGGACGCCTACAGCGTGATGGCCAACCTCGGGTATAGGGCGCCGGACGTTGCCTTGCGACATGCACAGAGCGCGGCTGAGAAGGCGGTGGCGCTCGACGCTGATCTGGCCGAGGCGCACGCATCTCTGGGGCTCTCCGACCTCCAGTTCCGCAACGACACCGAGGGCGCGGAACGTCGTTTCCTGAGGGCACTCGAACTCAACCCGAGCTACGCGTCCGCGCATCAGTGGTACTCCGGCGTGCTCTACGTTCAGAATCGCATGGACGAAGCGCTGCATCACGCGCGCAAGGCCGCCGAACTCGATCCACGTACGCCCATCGTCCTCGTCAACGTGGGCAACCTCTTGTTGGAGCGGGGGGCGTTCGAGGAGGCGAAGACGTACTTCGAGCAGGCGATCGAGTCCGAACCCTCCTTTGAGGGCGCCTACGCGGATCTCGCCAAGACCCAGGCCATCTTGTGGGATTGGCACGGCGCGCAGCGTACGCTCCAGGAGGCGTTGGCACGAAACCCGGACAACGCCTCCGCTCTTGCCGCACAGGCCATCCTGTTCCTGATCCTCGGACAGGGGGACGATGCCACGCGCTCTATGCAGCGAGCGAAGGCCCTCGGCCCTACGCAGTTCAACGTTCGCGAGCCGCTGGCGCGATATCACCGGTATCTGGGCGAGACAGACGAAGCCCTCGCCATCTACCTGGAGGCGGCCGCTGAGCAGCCGGAGAACCCGATGTGGCAGATGCTGATCGCGTTCGCTCTGATCGAGGGCCGGCAGCTCGAACCGGCCGCGCGTGTGCTGGCAGAGATGGAGGCAGCGTCGCCGCAGATCTTTCCCCGTCTCCGTCCGTACATCACGTACACGCAGGCGATCCTTGACGCGCTTCGCGGAGCGCGCGATGAGGCCCTGCAGAAGGTTCGTGCAGTCGTCGCCGGCGACGAGTTCCTCGAGAAGATGTCGGCACAGACGCTGATCCATGCGCTCTTGGGCGAGATGGACACCGCCTTCAGCTATCTCGATCAGGCGATCGCTGTCCACGATCCCTGGCTCCCACAGATCACGGTCGACCCGTTGGCGGCCCCGCTACGCAGCGATCCTGGCTATGCGCGCGTCCTCGCCGTGCTCGGGCTGGCTCAGGCGGACTGACCGGCGTCGCGTTCGTGCGGCAAACGCGGCCCGTCTTCCATGCGCTCGGTGGCGTAGCGCATCAAGACGTCCCATGCATCCGAGGCGCCCCGCCAATCCTCGACGTGGGTCGTCTTCCCGCCCTCCAGCTCCTTGTAGGTCTCGAAGAAGTTCTTGATCTCGACCAGGAGGTGCCGATTCACATCGGACAGGTCGCGAAGCCCTTCTGAGCGAGGATCCGCCACCGGGACCGCCAGCAGCTTCTCGTCGACCCCTTTCTCATCACGCATGCGCAGCAAGCCGATAATCCGGACCACGACGTGGCATCCAGGAAACGTCGGCTCCGCGGTGATGATGAGTACGTCCAACGGGTCACCGTCGGCTGCATGCGTCCCGGGCACGAACCCGTAGTCCGTGGGGTAATGAACCGACGAGTAAAGCACTCGATCGAGCATGACCGCCCCTGTGGCGTGGTCAATTTCGTACTTGTTTCGGCTTCCCTTGGGGATCTCAACGATCACCTGCACCGTGTGCGAATCTGTCATGGGAAGGATAGTCTAGAGTGGATCTTCCGCCGAGTGCAAACCCCCTCGATCGGAACGGGATCGAAGGGGCTGGCGCGTTACCGAGAGGCAGAGCACGCTCTGCGGGGAAACCAGAAGGTTGCATTGGCGACAGATTCCGCGAGTTGCTGCTCGCTCGCCTCATGGAAACAGCCTCCAGACGTGGGCATCGTGCCCGCGGAGAAGGACACCTTCCGTCACCGGAGCGTGCGCCCCCGCGCGGCCTTCTGTCTGACGCCTGCGCTTGGATGAGATATCCTAGGTCGTGCGGTTTTTCGAATCGCCAGAGAAAAGGAGGACGGGATGACTCACCCATGCAGGCAGATTCTCCTCGTCGTAGGGCTTCTCACGCTCGGTCTGATGGTATCGGCATCTGAGCTCACTCTCCGAGGCTTCGGCTACGGAGGCGGAATGGGCATGGCCCTGTTCCCAGAGATGACAAGCGTCAGCGCCTTCCTCTCCGAGAATGGACTGCCGTCCATGGGGACTGCGTTGGTCGGCGCCGGGGGGGGAGGACGTGGCGGCGTGTTGCGGGGTCCATCCATCGGCGGGATCGGGTGGGGGCTATGGGCTACCTCTGAAGGGGAAGATCGTCGAGCGGAATGGGTGTTCGGTGGCGGTGGGCTCGATCTGGGCGCAGCCATCGGGGGCGACGATCGCTCGGTCCTGACCGTGGGACTTGTCCTCGGCGGCGGCGCCAGTGTCCTGAACTTCTCCTTGCTCCGCGGCGATTCCGAGCCTCATCCGACCGGCGTCGTCCCGTTGCCTGAGCCGCGTGAGCTGGGTCTGGCCGTGGCGTTCGCGCATCCATACGTGAGCATGGCTGCGCAGCTTCTTCCCTGGATGGGGTTTGAGCTCCGACTCGGGTACCTCGTTCCCCTGCTGACCGTTCCGTTTGGGGAGACGGTGGGCATCCCCGCGGTAAGACCACACCCCGCTGGTCCCACCGTCAGCTTCGGACTGGTTTTCGGCGGGATCGCTCCCCTCAACGACGAGGCCGGATCCGCCGGAGGGACTTATGACTCGATCACCGCGTTCTCCGGTGGAGATCTGGTCGTCGGACCACACGGAGAACTGCTGATCGAGAATACCGTCGGCGACATCCGGATCGTTTCCTACGAAACGGTGGAGCCGCAGACTGCGCCGCGGGTTGTGGTCTGGCAGGCCGAGCGAACGGCTTCGTCCCGGGAGATCGAGAACCTCTCGGTCGAGACCAGCGCATCTCCGGAGCGCGCCACCCTGACCACGGCAGGAACCGGCCGCGTCAGCTACGTGGTCCACGTGCCGGCTGGACTCGATCTCGTCGTCCGCAACGGCACGGGCACGATCACCCTCGACGATCACCAGGCGATGACACTCCTGCTCGAGACCGGGGTGGGCGAGATCGTGGCTCGCCATGCCCAGGCCGCCTCGTTGATCGCCTCGGTGGGCATCGGAAGGATCTCTCTGCAGGCGATCAGCGCGCAGTCCCTGGTCGCCGACGTCGGCCTCGGCGACATCCGGCTCTCGCTTCCGCCGAGCACCTCCGCTCGCTTGACGGCCGAGGCCGGCCTCGGCGAGGTCTCCATCGATCGCTTTCCGGCCATGATCGGCGGCGTACGCGGCTTTCTCGGGAAGACCGGCACGGTGACGTTGGGACAAGGGATCGGCACGATCGAACTGACGGTGGGCATCGGACGCATCAACGTCGACATGTACCTGCCGGTCTCCTCGATGTAGCGCCACCATCCGGCGAAAGGACATGGACAAAGCGGGCGCTTGACACCTTCGTACTCGTTGTTTATACTTTTGTCCATTGGATAAGCACCTCGTCCAAGGCAAACCTATTGGAAAGTAGGGGCGCAAAGCTACGGACTCAGACCGAGTGGCCGAGCTGCCGGGGACACTGGCGGTTCGGTTC
>CAZQHD010000087.1:0-8090 GCA_964593295.1 uncultured Thermotogae bacterium
GACAACCGTACACTATGCATATACGATACGTATGCGATGTGTGCAGTCGACCATTCAGTCAGCGCGGACGTCTACGAGAAGATCAAGCATCGCATCTTGGCCCTTGATCTTCAGCCCGGTGCGGCGCTAAGCAATGCTGCGCTCGCCAGGGAATTGAACACCAGTGTCACACCGGTTCGAGAGGCACTGATCCGCTTGGAGGCAGAAGGTCTGGTGCAGAGGGTTTCAAACGTGACTCCAAGAGTTGCCGACGTGCGCCTGCATGACCTCAAGGATGTTCTTGAGGCAAGGCTGCTCATTGTCGAACAGATCGGCCGCCTGGCCGCTCAGCGCGTTCAGCCAGCCGAACTCGATACCATGCGAGGCATCCTGCAGAAGATGCGGTGCGTGCAGGACCGCCGCGAACTCATCCAACTCGACTCTGAGTTCCATCACATCATCAACCAGGCCTCCAAGAACCGCACACTCACCCAGGTCGCTGAGCTCATGCGCAACCATCTCATGAGGCTGTGGCACTTCGTCAAGAATGACCATGCGTATTGGGAGACGCTCATCGAGGACCGTGAGCGTCTCATCGACGTGCTTTCGTCGGGAGACGCCGATGAGACCGTGCGTATTCTGAAGTCTCACGTGCTCAGCTTCGTGGAGGAAGTGAGGGCTGCAACGTGGGGATCATGATGGAACCTCGCGATCCCTTAGGCGCTCTTCGCGTGCATCTTCGCTTTGCCCGTAGAACCCTCAGCATCCTCGAGCGTTCTCAGTTACCCCGCATCAGCCTTCGCTGTGCACCAGCGAAGAGAAGGAGTGTGCATTAGAATGGACCTTGTAATCCGTGGTGGATCCCTCTTCGATCCGAGGACCCTGGATGTACGACGTGACGTGGTCATTGAGATCCGTGGTGGGATCGTCCACCGAGTATCGACCCCCGCGCAGAGCCAGCACCCCAAAGGTCAGGTCGTTGATGCCGCCGGATGCACGATCATCCCCGGATTGTTCAACCTGCACTCTCATCCACAGCGTCGACACGCACGCCATATGGGCCCACGCTCTCCATTTCGCGTCGGCGCCGCGGCGGTGGAGGCACTGCCCAACACTCAGCGACTTCTCTATGCCATTCAGAACAGCTGGCAAGAGCTCATCGATGAGGGCGTCACAACGATTCGAGCGGCAGGTTCGAAGGATTACCTGAACATCGAGCTGCGCGACGTGTTCGCAGAGGGTGTCTTCGATGGACCGCGCATCATCGCGACCGGACCGATTCTGGCAATCACCGGGGGGCACGGGACGCGCGGCCTCGATGGCGGCATGGAAGTGGACGGCGCAGACAACGTCCGGCGAGTCGTTCGGGGCGTGCTCAAAGCCGGCGCCGATTGGATCAAGCTGTGCGTCAGTGGAGGCCTGGCCGGGATTCACAAGGGCGACCACCCTTCCATCGTCGAGTTCACGCCAGAGGAGGTCCAGGCCGCAGTCTACGAAGCACACAAGCGGGGGCGCAAAGTCATGGTGCATGGCATGGCCGCTGAGAGCGTGAAGATGGCGGTTCAGGCGGGCGTCGACTGCATCGAGCACGGAAACCTACTTGATGAGAAGGCAATGGACATGATGTCAGAACGGGCTGTCTCCTTCGTGCCGACGATGTCTGGAATCCGGAAGGTCTACGAACGCGAGAGAGATGGCGGGAGTCTGCAGGTGGCTGAGATGCTGCGAGAGGTCATTGAACCGCAAGCAGACGTTGTCCGTGAATGCATTCGGCGCGGCATTCTCATCGGCACAGGAACTGACACACTCGGCGCCATCTCTGATGAGATCCAGATGTTGGCAACATGCGGCATGTCCAATGCGGAGGCACTGGCCGCTGCGACGTTGCAGTCCGCGAGAATCGTAGAGATGGAGGATCGCGTCGGGATCATCGAGGAAGGGAAGGTCGCCGACCTTGTCCTGCTCGAAGAGGACCCAACACAAGACCTTGGCGCACTCAAGAGAATCAGGGAGGTGATCAGCAAGGGAAACCGCGTTTCCTGGCAACACCTGGCTTGCTCACGGGCAAAACGAGCAGAAAAGGAGGAGTGATGCAGTACATCATACGGCGCGCATGGCACGCAAGCATTCTTGGAGTAATCCTCGCGGCTCTTCTTCCACTGGTTTTGGTAGGCACGGCGTTGGCGGAGGGATCCGGCGTCACGATCACTGTGGTTCGAGGAACCGATCTGTGGACTGGCGATCCGCTCAACGATACTCAGGCAACATCTCGATCCCTGTTTCATAATGTGTTTGATCCGTTGGTCCGGATCAACTGGGATGACGTAGAGAATCCACTTCCAGCACTGGCCGTCTCATGGGAAGTTTTGTCACCCACAGCCATTCGCTTCCACCTCAGGCAAGACGTGAAGTGGCATGATGGTCACGGGTTTTCCGCAGAGGACGTGAAGTTCACGTTTGACCGAGTGCTGAACCCCGATGTCCCCACCAAGGTCGGGGCACTGGTGAGTAGCATCATCGAAGACGTCGTCATCGAGGACGATTACACGATCGTCCTTCACACGTTTGCCCCCTACGCTCCCATCTTCTCGCGACTGGCCACGATCTTTGTGATCCCGAAGGTCGCATTCCAGAGCATGGGAGAGACGGAGTTCGGACAGAACCCCGTTGGAACTGGAGCGTACAGCATCACCCGATGGGAGCTCGGCCAGTATATCGAGTTGACAGCCAATGAGGACTGGTGGGGCTGGGTCGACCGGGAAAAGCGTCCGGACATGGTGATCCGGAAGTCCGTTCCTGAGGAGTTCACCCGGTTTGCCATGCTTCAGAGTGGCGAGGCAGACATTGTCGGACAGGTGGCGCCGGAGAGGATTCCGGGCATTGCAGCAAGCGCGACGCTCCGAATCGCAACATCACCGAGTCTTCGGACGTTCTTCGTGGGGATGAATACGTGGCGTCCTCCGTTTGACAATGTACTTGTGCGACAGGCGATGAACTACGCGGTGGATCCTCAGTTGATCGTGGACACCATCCTGAGTGGCCAAGCCACAACACACCCAGGGGTCTGTGGCGTCGGTAGCTTCGGCTACTGTTCGGATTGTGAGCCGTATCAATACGATCCGGCATTGGCCCGCCAGCTTCTCACCGATGCGGGATATCCAGACGGCTTCACCGTCACGCTATGGTCTCCTCGAGGGAAGTACATCAAAGACCTTGAGACATCCGAGGCGATCGCTGGACAGCTTGAGGCCATCGGCCTCAATGTGGAGATCTATGCGCCGGCATGGCCGGAGTACTGGGACAACTTCCTTGCAGGCAACATGGATCTCTTCTACCTGAGCGCAGGAATCTCCTTCCCAGACTGTGATGATCTCATTGGATACCATCTTGACAGCGAAAGGCGAGGGATCTACTACAACTCGCCCATCTCCGATGACCTCATCCGCCGTGAGCAAGAGGCGTTGGATCCGACAGAGAGAGCTGCGATCTTTGCCGAACTCAGCGAGTTTTTCACGGAGCAGGCTCCATGGATCTTCCTATGGGATCAGAACCTGATCTACGGCGTCAGCTCGAGAGTCGTCGAGTTCAATGCACTGCCGGTCGAGGATATCATCTACTGGAATCTGGTGGTGGAGTAGCGAAGACACCCCGATCTCCCTGCCGTAAGGCAGGGAGGTCTGGGGAGGTCTCAACTCTTCCTGTCAACCTCTCGTGTGACTTCCCGCACTGAGGAGATCGGGCAGAAAGGATGGCCCCTGGATGATCTCATACCTGTTCCGGCGCCTGCTTCAGTTCCTTCTCGTCATGCTGATTCTCTCCGGACTGGTGTTTGGCCTGCTCCACTTGAGCGGGAACCCCGCGGCTCTTCTTCTCCCCGCCAACGCGACACCTGCTCAAGTCGAGCAGATGTCCAAGCACCTTGGGCTGGAAGATCCGATCTACATCCAGTACATGAGGTATGTGAGGAATGTTCTCCGCGGCGACCTGGGCATGTCTTACCGACTTAAGCTTCCAGTCGCAACGGTCATCGCGACCTACCTGCCGAAGACATTGGCTCTCGCGGGCCTGTCCATCCTCTTCGCGACGATGATCTCGATGGTGCTTGGCGTTCTGGCAGCGCTTCACCGTGACACCGCGGTGGACACGCTCGCGATCCTGGGCGCAACGACAGGCCAGTCTATGCCCACGTTCTGGTTGGCCATCCTCCTGATGCTTCTGTTCGGCGTGAAGCTCAGGTGGCTCCCTGTCTCGGGCGCGGCGAGTTGGCAGCATTATGTCCTGCCCGTAGTCACGATGGGTTGGTACAGCACAGCGTTCCTCACGCGCGTGATCCGTTCCAACATGCTTGAGGTCCTGGAGATGGACTACGTCCAGGTCGCACGAAGCAAAGGTCTCGCAGAGTGGACGGTGATCATGAAGCATGCCTTCCGAAACGCTCTGCTGCCCGTCGTAACCATCTGGGGCCTCCAGTTGGGTACGCTTCTGATGGGCTCCGTTGTGACAGAGACTGTGTTTGCGTGGCCAGGCGTAGGGCGCTTGAGTGCAGAGTCTGTCTTGGGGAGAGACTACCCCGTCGTCCTTGGAATGATTCTTCTCTTCGGCGCAATCTTCTCCCTAATGAACGTGCTGGTCGATGTCAGCTACGCGGTCCTCGACCCGAGGATATCGTATGACTAGTCCAGAGAGGAGCCGACAATGAGGCAGATCGGCTTGCGGGCGACCGCATGGCGTGTCCTTCGAAGGCCCAAGGGATTCGTAGGAGTGCTTCTCCTTGTTGGCCTCCTTCTGCTGTCCTTGCTGGCCCCGTATCTTGTAAGTCGCGGCCCCTTGGAGCAGAACCTGCGGTGGCGCAATCAGCCACCGCTAAGCAGACTCGGCGATGAACGCCAGCTCTCATTGTTGGGCACCGATCAGCTGGGCCGCGATATGCTGGCGCGGATTCTTCACGGTATGCGCGTATCTTTGCTTGTCGCTGCTGTAGCCGTGGGAATCGGCGGGCTCATCGGCACAACCCTTGGGGTCATCGGGGGGTACCTGGGAGGGTTCCTCGACGCACTGATCATGAGAGCTGTGGACATCCAACTGAGTCTGCCGCTGATCCTCATCGCCATGATCTGGATCGCCTTCACAACGCCTTCACTGATGAATATCATCCTCGTCATTGCGTTGTGGACATGGACACAGTACGCAAGGGTCGCTCGGGCTCAGACGATGTCCCTTCGGGCGGCTGGATTCGTCGAAGCGGCGCGGGCGATCGGGGCACCGAGCTCCTACATTCTCGTGCGGCATATCGTCCCCAATGTCTTTTCGTCAGTACTTGTGATTGCCTCTCTCCAGTTTGGGCGCGCCATCATCCTGGAGGCTACCTTGAGCTTCTTGGGGGTCGGACTCCAACCGCCCACGCCCGCCTTGGGTGTCATGATCGCAGGCGGCCGACAGTACGTCGACATTGCCTGGTGGTTGTCGGCACTTCCCGGCGTTGCCATCATGATGCTGGTCCTTGGCACGAACTTCCTCGGCGACACGCTCCGTGATGTCCTAGATCCGAGACTCCGATGAAGACGCTTCAATGGAGCGCTGAACACAGTTCGCTGTAGTGATCGGGACGCGGGGCGAGCTATCAGCCGAGATAGGCTAGATGATTGACAGGAGAACAGATGACAGCATGTGCGATAGAGAGACGACTCGCGGATCTGGGCCTCAAGCTGCCGAGCCCGGCGAAACCAGGAGGAACGTACGTTCCCACCAAGCAAGTTGGGGAGTTGCTGTTCGTTTCCGGACAGGGTCCGATTCGAGATGGGACGCCACTATTTGTCGGACAGGTTGGCTCAGATGTGACACCCGAGCAGGCTGCCGAAGCAGCGCGCATGGCCGTCCTCAACGCCCTGGCCGCCATCAAGCAAGCTCTTGGATCGCTGGACCGAGTTGCGGAGATTGTTCAGCTCCGTGGCTTTGTGAACTCAGCCCCCGGTTTCTTCCGACAGCCTCAAGTAGTCAACGGTGCGTCGGATCTCCTGGGAGAAGTATTTGGCGAGAGCGGAAAGCACGTTCGCTGCGCCTTGGGGACAAGCAGCCTTCCGCACAACATCCCTGTGGAGATTGAGATGATCGTGCGAGTCACCTGAGTCGTCGAAGCAGAGATGCGGGCCACGTCGCAACGCCGAACCAAAGGTTTCCCGTTGCTCAGCGGTGGCGAAGGTCGGAGGACTGCTGAGGGATGAAGGGAGACCTGGTGGAAGGCCAGTCACCCGGAAGCTGGTAGGCTTCTGCCGGGATCGCGTTCCAGACGACCGGGCCGACATGGACGCGATCAGCAGGACGCGGGCGGGCAGACGAAGCTCTTGTTCAGTTCTCGGAAGGTGTGCAGATGCTCCCTCTCAAGCATCTCCTTGCGCGGCACCAAAAAGGGCAACGCGATGATCGTCTCCTCCGCCCGTGCCATGACCGTACCACCCTCCCCCTGGAAGACCGTGAAACGGAACCGGGCCCTGAGCATCCCGCCCAAGGCCTTGGCGTCCGCTTCGAAGACCATCTCGCCATGCTCGCCTGTTGGGGTGTCTGGAGACGAAGAATCCAGAACGCGACAGCGGATCTTCATCCATCGTCCGACCTTCACCACGTACTCATCGCCGGTCTGGAGCGGCTCTGTCGCCGGCGGGACGACGTTGGTGATGACGTGCCGGCCTCTCATCTTGCTCTCGGACCGCCATTCGCCCCACGTTGACTGGGTGGCGATCCTCTCCCATCCCGCCTCGACGCTCGGGCAATCGGGCAGCGGTTCGGTGACCGTGACCCGCCAATCCATCGCGTCTGGCGGTCTGTTCACAGCATCGGATGAAGACAAGCGCCGGCCCACTTCACCCTCCCTGATGCATTGGCTTCAGCGGCCGCTGCCCGCAGCTTGCATGATCTCGACGAACCTGCAGTGTCCACCGGCCGACTGCCTTCAGGTAAACGATCAAGCGTCGCCTGGACCACTGGGTTCTGAGTCGTCGAGTTCTTCCAAGGCTTCTGCATCAGCCAAGTCCTTGGTTCTTCCGGATGCACGCTTGTTGCGGATAAGGTCGGTGATTGAAGGAATGTGGACTTCGATTCCTTCGATGTCCACCGCCATGGAGTCGTTGAACGCATCCTCGAACCGCAGCCCGGAAGCCGAAGTGATCAGGTCGATCCGTCTGGGCGCGACTCCGATCTGGAAGACAGTCCCCTCTTCCGCGAAATCGCCTCTGGTGACATGGTGCAGAGGGGCACCAAAGCGGCGAAGTGCCCGCAAGACAGCATCCGCATTGTCGGGCGAAGGCATCACCCATATGTCGATATCCATGGTGGCACGAGGATACCCGTAGGCGGCCAGCGCATATGCCCCCACAAGAAGGAATCTAACCTTCTCGTCGGCCAACGCGCGTAACATGTCTCTGTAGTCTTCGTTCAACATCGTGGCGTTTGCTCAGCGAGGCGACTTCACGGGTGAGAGGCCAGACGAGGCCGATACGTTCCGCAGGCGTCCCGGCCACGACCTCGCTCGTCCTCGTGTCCGGCATCCGTCCAAGCTTTGTGTGCGTTCTATCCATATCGCTAGAATACTCATCTCGCCGCCGACCAGCAATTGTTACGCATGCGATGAACTATGCTCTTCGACAGACCGGGCAGCATCGCCGTACTCCGCGAGCTAGCGATACCCTTAACGATCACGCAAGGACGCACCGGACAGTCCTTGTCGATGAGGCGCGCATTCTCTGCCATGCACCCATCGCAGATGATGTCCTCGGCTTCGATGCGAAAGCCGAAGACCCTGTGCCAGACATCGCTCAGAACCTGCTGGTTCGCGGGGTTCTCATCCACATTGGGACGATGCGCCAAGCAGAGGTCACGGCGGTACCCACATCGTGCTAGGATCTCACGCACACGCTCTCCCCTCTCCTGGGTCACCTTCGCAGTCTGTCCATCACCTTGAACATGAATCGTACGCACTTTCTCTGCCACGCAAGATGGTTGAAGCAGCCGATCAAGTACGCGTCCAGTTCCGGATGGTAGAACATGAACGCACCCGTCGCCCCCAGCACGCCCCAAGAGGAGTACTTGGCAGGGATGAGGAGGGGAACGCTTCTAAC
>CAZQHD010000088.1:0-1433 GCA_964593295.1 uncultured Thermotogae bacterium
CACTCAGGCACCTGGATGGCCACGCCTCGCTTCTCGTACTGCGTTGTAGCCACCGGGAATGATCCGTCTGGCCCGGTCCACTCGTACGATCCGTCCAGTTCGGCGTTGAATGCGCTGACGGGGAGCTTGTCGCCTTCCTGCAGGCTCATCGGGCGCATCACATCGAGCACCCATTTGGGCAATGCCGGCTTCCTTGCACTGCCGGTGGCGGTCGCCCAGTCCTCCGGGATCTTGACTTCAACCAGGTTATCTGGATCGAGTGCAGCGTCGACGCCGTCGTAGTTCATCTGCACCACCTTCTCGCCCTTCTTGCCGTAGGCCGTCTGAATGGCATCCTTGAGGTACTTCACAGCATCCTCGACGGGGAGAACCTGGGACAGCTTGAAGAAGACGGTCTGCATGATCATGTTGATGCGACCTCCCAGACCCACGTCTCCTGCAATCTTTACGGCATCGATGGTGTAGAAGCTGAGGCTTTTCTCGGCGATCGTACGCTTCAAGGACGCGGGCAGATGCTCGTTGAGTCCTTCAAGGTCCCATGGGCAATTGAGCACGAACGTTCCGCCGTCCTTGATCTCAGCGAGCAGATCGTACTTATCGACGTAAGCGGGGTTGTGGCAGGCGACGTAGTCGGCTCGCTTGACCAGGTACGAAGACTGAATGGGCTTGTCGCCGAAGCGCAGGTGACTGATGGTGATCCCGCCCGACTTCTTGGAGTCGTAGGCGAAGTAGCCTTGGGCGTACATGTCTGTGTTGTCGCCGATGATCTTGATCGCGTTCTTGTTGGCGCCGACAGTTCCGTCCGAGCCAAGCCCCCAGAACAAGCACTGAATTGTGCCGTCGGGGGTGGCGTCCGGCTCAGGCGGCAGCGGGAGCGACGTGTGGGTGACATCGTCCTCGATGCCGACAGTGAAGCCGCTTTTGGGCTCATCCAGTTTGAGGTTGTCGAACACGGCTTGGACCATGGCCGGGGTGAAGTCCTTCGATCCCAGACCATACCGTCCGCCGACGATCACCGGGGGCTCCGGAGAGCCATACGACATTGCGCGGACGTCCACGTACAGCGGCTCGCCGAGCGCGCCGGGCTCCTTGGTGCGGTCGAGCACGGCCACCTTCTTGACAGAGTCAGGCATGACGGCGAGGAAATGCTCGGAGGACCAGGGACGGAACAGGCGAACCTTGATCAGGCCGACTTTCTCGCCGCTGGCATTGAGGTAGTTGACGGTCTCCTCAATAACGTCGCACGAGGATCCCATGGCGACGATCACACGATCGGCGTCCGGTGCTCCGATGTAGTCGAACAGACGGTAGCTTCGCCCTGTGAGCTGGGAGACCTTCTCCATCGCTGCAAGCACGAGATCGGGCACGGCGTTGTAGTACTTATTGGCAGCCTCGCGAGCCTGGAAGAAGATGTCCGGGTTCTGTGCGGTCCC
>CAZQHD010000088.1:1443-7976 GCA_964593295.1 uncultured Thermotogae bacterium
CCGCGAAGATGCGGACGCTCCGGGTTCATGGCGCGCTTGCGGAACGCATCGACGGCATCCCAGGGCATCAGTGCGGCCATCTCCTCGTGCGGTACGACATCGACTTTGACGATCTCGTGAGACGTGCGGAATCCGTCGAAGAAGTGAAGGAATGGCACGTTTGATGTGAGCGCGGCGAGGTGGGCAACCATGCCCAGGTCGATGACCTCTTGTACGGAGGCCGAAGAGAGCAGCGCGAAACCGGTCTGCCGGGTGGACATGACATCGGAGTGATCGCCGAAGATCGACAGTGCGTGGGTGGCGAGCGCGCGCGCCGAAACATGGAAGACGGCCGGAAGAAGCTCTCCGGCGATCTTGTACATGTTGGGGATCATCAGCAACAGACCTTGAGATGCGGTGAATGTTGTCGTCAAAGCACCGGCGGAGAGCGATCCATGCACGGCGCCGGCGGCGCCGGCTTCGGACTGCATCTCCGTGACCTGCAGTGGCTGGCCGAACAGGTTCTTCATGCCATGGGCCGACCAAGCATCTGCAATCTCTCCCATGGCGGAGCTGGGGGTAATGGGGTAGATCGCGGCCACATCGCTGAAGGCGTACGCAACGTGGGCAGCGGCCGTGTTCCCGTCAATCGACTTCATGTGCTGCACTCTTGCTGGCATTCCGGGGGCCTCCTCATTCACACAAGACAATCGCGTTGGACTCATAGGCTCTTCGCCGGGGATTGTACCGACCCGCCAAATGGTCCTCAACGCTCGGACACGGTTTCTCTCCGACCGGAGTACGGATCTGGGGGGTCGAAACGTAGGGCGATTCGTGGTAAAATGGGGTTCGTTCGCGCTTGTCTGTTCGAGTTGGAGAGACAGGAGGAGGAGTATGAGAAAGCTCGCCCTGATAGGGATCATCGTTACTGTGTTGGCGGTTGGATTAGGTGCATGGGCTGATCCGATCGTAGTGGGAGGATCCAACTACGCGACCGCGATGACCGACAGCCCGATTGTGGTTGGAGGATCCAACTACGCGCTGGCCAACAGCCCGATTGTGGTTGGAGGATCTAACTACGCGCTGGCCAACAGCCCGATCGTGGTTGGAGGATCCAACTACGCGCTGGCCAACGGCCCGATCGTGGTTGGAGGATCTAATTACGCGCTGGCCAACAGCCCGATTGTGGTTGGAGGTTCTAACTACTCGACGACCAGTACCCCCATTGTCGTCGGCGGATCCTAGCGGAGGAGAAGAGGAAGGACGTGTGGAAGCCCGTTCGGGTTCGTAGTACCTGAGCACGGGACCGCATGTAGCCGTTCTTAAGAGACGGTTCGTGTGGTCCCGTGTTGTGTTGGTGTGAGGGGGATCTCACGGCGTCGTTAAGGAGAAGAGCGGCGCAACAGGATCGAGAAGAAGAGCCGCGGCAGCGGAGTCGATGAGGGGTGCCCAGCCATGGGAAAGCGGTTGACAATCGGTCGTCATGGCGCGGCGAAGGAACGGATCGCCAAGGGCGGGACGTCCCTTGAGCTGCTGGTCAGCAGTGAGGGGATTGAGGTCATCCGTCAGACCGTACAGGCTGGACGACACTTCTACCTGCGCAGCGAGGAAGACTGGATTGGATTTGAGTTTCTGTATGTACTGGGAGGACAGCTCCTCCACGACTCGCCTTCTACCGGCGAGATCCTGCTGGAGCCCGGCGACTTCCTCTACCACAATGGGCTGACCGAGAAGGAGTTCTTCCGCGCGCAGAGTGAAGTGCACCTCCTCGTGTTCTCCACCTCGCCCAGCTTCTACCTCGGACAGAGCGAGATCCAGGACATGCTTGCCATCGCGAAGTCCGTCGAAGAGAAGGACTCGGTGACCGAGGGGCACTGCAAACGGCTGGAGCAGTTGGCCGTCGTCACCGGCGAGAGGCTCGGGCTCTCCGGACAAGATCTGATCGATCTGTCGTACGGGGCGTTTCTCCACGACATCGGCAAGGTGCTGGTTCCAAGCGAGATCCTGGAGAAGGAGGACGCGTTGGACGACACGGAGTGGGCTGAGATGCGTAAGCACCCTGAGTATGGTGCGGAGATGCTCAAAGAGAAGGAGCTCCTTCAAGGGGCGGCGAAGATCGTGCGTGCGCACCACGAACACTACGATGGCGGTGGATACCCACGTGGGCTCAAAGCGGAACAGATCCCGATCGGTGCTCGGGTCGTGGCGGTGGTCGACGCCTACGATGCGATGACCTCCACACGGCCGTATCAGAGGGCACAGGCCCAACGGGATGCGATCGAAGAACTGCGTCGGAGCGCGGGTACGCACTTCGATCCCGAAGTGGTTCGCGCGTTCATCGAGGTGATCTCCGAGCGGGACCCCACTGAGAGGAGAGAAGACGATCTGGAGGAGCGGTCCGGTGTGTAGGAGGATCAGCACCACCGGCCGGTGGCGACACATGGCGCTCCTGGGGCTGCTGGGAGTCGCTGTTGGCGGGGTTGTCGGGTTTCTCTTCAGTGATGTCGGCTTCGGGCTGTTGACCGGTGCCGTGCTTGGGGTTCTCTACGGTCTTCTGTTCTCTGTGCGCAACCCCACGTAAGACCAAGCGACGGAAAAGAGACAACGGCAGGACACCCCCTGGCGTGTGAGCCACGGGATGCCGCCGCTTCTCCTTCTTCGATGGTCTTGTCTCCGCCGACGTGCTCTCCCGGGCTAGAGTTTGTCTGCGAGCAAGCTCTCTATGACGCGTTCCAGATTGGGTAGACCGATCTCCTGAAGCTCGTAGCGAACACGTGTCGACGGGACTGGGAACTTCAGGAGCCGGCCAAGGTCGATCGGTGTGCCGATGATGACGGCGTCGCACTCGACGCGATCGACCGTCTCTTGAAGGTCTCGGATCTGGTTCGCCCCGTACCCCATGGCAGGAAGCAGTCTTCCGATCTTGGGGTACCTTCGGTACGTCGCTGCGATCGAATCCACGGCATACGGTCGAGGGTCGACGATGGATTCGGCGCCGAACCGTTGTGCAGCGATCATCCCTGCACCGTATTCCATCCCGCCGTGGGTGAGGGTCGGGCCGTCCTCGATCACCAACACCTTCTTGTCACGGATGATGGACGGATTGTCCACCTGTATCGGAGATGCGGCTTCAATCACGACGGCATGGGGGTTGAGGTCATGTACGTTCTCGCGAACGAAGTGGATGTCCTCCAGCGATGCGGTGTCCACCTTGTTGATGACGATGACATCCGCCATGCGAACGTTGACCCCGCTGGGGTAGTAGAGAAGCTCATGTCCGGCGCGATGTGGATCCACCACCACGATAGACAGGTCTGAGTGATAGAAGGAAAAATCGTTGTTGCCTCCATCCCACAGGATGACATCGGCTTCCTGCTCCGCTTGACGGAGGATCTTCTCGTAATCGACACCTGCGTAGACAATGGTCCCGGTCTCGATGTGCGGCTCGTACTCTTCGCGCTCTTCGATGGTGCACGCATGCGCATCGAGGTCGTCATAGGTGACGAAGCGCTGGACCTCTTGCTTGACCAGGTCGCCGTACGGCATCGGATGGCGAATGACGGCCAGTTTCTTGCCTTTTGCTTTGAGGATCTCCGAGACACGACGAGTGGTCTGGCTCTTTCCCGATCCGGTACGGGCTGCCGTCACCGAGACCAGGGGCTTGCTGGAACGGACCATCGTCGACTGAGGACCGAGCAGCATGAAGTCGGCACCAGCTGCGTTCACGATCGCTGAACGCTCCATAACGTACTGGTGCGAGACATCGGAGTAGGCAAACACAACAATGTCGACGTTCTTCACAGCGATCAGAGAAACGAGATCCTCCTCTGCCACGATTGGGATACCGTTCGGATAGAGGTCGCCCGCGAGTGCGGGTGGGTACATCCGGCCCTCGATGTCCGGAATCTGTGTTGCCGTGAAAGCCACGACGTCATAGCTCTCATCCTTACGGAAGTGGGTGTTGAAATTGTGGAAGTCGCGACCGGCGGCTCCCATGATGACCACGCGCTTCTTCATCATCGGCGTTCCCCCTTTGCTGGCCTGGTCGAGGGAGTATAGCCTGGCCGTCGTGGGTTCGCCACGACGGCCAGGCGGCTCCTTGGGTCGCTGGGCGGAGGAGTAGCCTATGGCGTGGGTTCGCCACGACGCTTGAATCGTTGGCCGCGGGCCCGTGCGGATTGAGGTTCACGGTGGGTTCTGTATCATCTTGTATCATGTCGCTGGCCAACAAGATCACTCTCGGGCGTGCGTTACTGATTCCGCCCACTGTTGCGTGTCTGGCGTTTGACGAACGGCTGGCCGCCTTGCTCCTGTTTGGGTTCGCCTGTGCCGGAGACGTCTTGGATGGATGGGTCGCACGGGCTCGCAATGAGATAACTACCTGGGGGAAGGTTTTGGATCCCATGGCGGACAAGGCGCTGTATGTATCGCTGATCTGCCTGTTGTTCGTCTTGGGGGAGGTTCCTCTGCCAGCATTCGTGTTGTTCGTGATCCCTCCAGTTGCACTGGGCATCGGAGCTCTCGTCCTCCGGGTGGGGATGGGTGCCGTGCAGTCGGCGCGCAGCGTTGGAAAGGCGGCGGCGTTCGCTTCATTCCTTGCGCTGGGCTTCCTCATCATGCAGTGGCCGGCGAGGATACCGCTCTTGTACGTTGCCATTGCCGTAACTTACGTGGCTTCGCTGGACTACCTGCGCGGCGCGCTGCGGCTCTCCCGTAGAACATCATAGGGGTAATCGGGAAACCCGTTGGGTACCGGCGCGCAGAATTCCATCGCTGCTCCGTGCGACGGATGATCGATTCGCAGCTGCCACGCGTGCAGCATCATGCGATGGGCTTCGGAACCACCGTACTTCGTGTCTCCATGCACAGGGTGCCCGATGTACCGCATGTGGGCACGTATCTGGTGTGTTCGACCGGTGCGAGGTCGTATCCACAGCAGGCTGTGGCCGTTGACGGTGGCGAGCACCGTGAAGGCTGTCTCGGCATGTCGTCCCCCATGTTGCACGCGCATCGATTGTGGTTGGACGGGGTTTCTTCCGATGGGGGCATCGACCAGCCCCTCGGTCTCATCAAATCGCCCATCGACGACAGCTAGATAGTCCTTTCGTGCGGTGCGCTGAGAGAACTGACGCTTGAGCTCTTCCAGGGCAGAGGGTATCTTCGCGACCACGAGTACGCCGCTGGTCTCACGGTCCAGCCGATGCACGATGCCCGGACGGGCGGGATCATCGGAGACAGGCAATACTCGATCTACCAGAAGGGCTTCGACCAGCGTTGTCTCACGAGTGCCCGCACCGGGGTGGACAACCAAGCCAGCGGGCTTGTCGACCACTACGATCGAATCGTCTTCATGCAGCAGCAATAGAGGGATCATGGCCGGCGTCAGCAAAGCCTTACTCGGTGGATCCCAGGAGATCACGTCCTTCGGCTGAAGACGCTGCGAGGGGCGGAGGACGACCTTCCCGGAGATCATCACCTGGCCGGAGCGGATCGCCTGTTGGATCTCGGTTCGTGAGGCATCAGAGTGTGCCTCTGCCAGAACCTGGTCGAGACGCCGGCCGATCTGATCGGAGTCGTTTGTAAGGATGAGCTCGGGCACGGGAGGCTCCTTCCGGTGTTTGTCGATGCTTACGCATCTTCGTATAATACGAGATTCTCGTGTGAAACGAGAAGGACGGTGTCGCCCCCAATGGCGACATTCTTTTCTAGTACAATGGGAGCCGATACTTCTGCCCGGAGCGGGGAAGAAACGAGAGCAGGCTGAGGATGAGACCGAGATGAACATCGAGTTTATCGAAGCACTGGAAGAGATGGCGAAGGAGAAGGGGATCCCGCGAGAGGATCTCTATGACGCGATCCGAAAGGGATTGGCTGTTGCCTACGAAGAGGAACACGGTCCTCAGGAAGAGACTGTAGTCGAGATCGACACGCACTCCGGGGATATCCACATCAACGGCGAGCGAATCGAACTGGCCAAGTTCGGACGGATCGCCACGAAGAAGGCAGAAGAGACGATCCGACAGGAAGTCGTCCAACGTCGTCGTGAGATCATCTATAACCTCTATATCCATCGTGTCGGGGAGATCATCAGCGGGTCGATTCATCGCTTCGAGGGGAAGGATGTCTGGGTGAACCTGGGCGAGGCCGAGGCGGTGCTTCCGGAGCCAGAGCGAATCCCCGGGGAACGGTACCATGCGGGGGAGCGGCTGCGCTGCTACCTGCTTTCGGTTGAGGAGACGCAGGGGGACCCACGCATTGTCCTTTCCCGAGCTGCGCCCGCCTTCGTGGAACAGCTGCTTCGTCTTGAGGTTCCAGAGATCGAAGATGGCACCCTGATCGTGCGGAAGATTGCGCGAGAAGCGGGACGAAGGAGTAAGGTCGCGGTAGAGTCCCTCGACCGAAACGTCGACCCGGTGGGAACATGTGTCGGTGCGGGGGGAGCGCGGGTGCGTGTGGTCACGCGAGAGCTGTCGGGAGAGAAGATCGACCTCATCCGGTGGAGCGAAGACGTGGAACAGCTCTTGCGAAATGGCCTTGAGCCGGCATCGGTCATC
>CAZQHD010000089.1:0-7763 GCA_964593295.1 uncultured Thermotogae bacterium
CTTGGCCTCTCTGTACAAGCGCCAGAGCCTTGCCGGGAGAAGAACCGTTTCGCGTGACGGCCGGGCGGCGCGGATCATGGCCTCGCCAATCCGATATTTCAGCGACCGATCGGCCGCCTCCACTTTGGCTCTGGCTCGCCGAGCCGCCTCGAGGGTTTCGTGGTTCCAATCCAAGAGCGAGAGCCCATAGTCTCTCGCCAACTGCCGGGACTCTCGGATCTGGTCGAACGCTGCGCGAAGGGCCGCCGGGTCCGCCAGTGGATCCCTCTCCCGTGTCTCGCCCAGCGGAAGGTCGGTCAACAGAACAACCTCGCCCGCCCCGTGAACCGGAATCAGGGCCGTCCCCGCCCGTTTGCCGACTTCGAGAATGCGAGGCACAAGGGTCCGATCACAGATCACCACAAGTCCAGTAGTGTCTGGCGCGGCCGCCTCGGCGCGAAACGCCTCGATATCGCGAGGATCGAGAACAAACCGGACGGCCGTTTCGCCGTTCGTCCCGGCTTCCGGTGCATCCTTCCCAAGAAGCTGTGCAAGATCCGGGTATCGGCAGGAAGGGAAGGACAAGGACGTTCCTTGGTCGGATGCCAGGCGACGAATCCGATCGGCAAGGCATGTCTCCCCTTGCACCTTCTCGTAGAGATGGATCTCGTAGTACGGTCCCAAGCGGAATCTCCGAAGTGGTGTCGGGAGATGGGTCCGGGTCCGCAATCCAAGCAGCATCGCGGCGACATGATACGGATGGAAGTAGGAGAAGGGCGTGGCATCCTCCCACGTTCCTGGAGTGTCGTTCTCGAACGCCTCCGCCTTGGAGCTCTCCTGACTCAGGTCGCTCCTTGTCGGTTCGAACAGGAGAAGATGCTTTCGCGTGATGCGTGCCAGTTCGACCAGTGCATCGGGGTAGTTGGGCATGTGATCGAGGACGGAGACCGTGAAGACCAGGTCGAAGGCATCGCTGTCGAGCGACGCCAGGAACGTCTCGTCCCCCACATGAAGGTCAAGGCCGCACTCCTCCTTCCCGTGCGCCACCGACTCCCTATTGATGTCGCATCCCTGTACACGGCTCGGTGCGGGGACAGCACGATCCCGGAGAAGCCCGAGGTTTCGGCCTGCGTTGCATCCAAACTCGAAGACACTATCAGGCTGAAGTGAGGCCGCGATGTTCAAGAGCATCCGGGCGTTCATCGGCAGAATGCGAGAGAAGCTCCGTGACTGAAACTCCGTGGCACTCCAGTATTCCTTCGCTTCATCCGCTTCGGTAAAGTCGGTCGTAGCGTGCTGGAGACGGAGTCGCTTCTCTTCACTCATCATGGTCTTCCACCTTTCCACCGCCGACGCCATTGCGGTCCCGATCGGTGTCCTCACACGATACAGCCAGTTCACGACTCGCGCCAGACCGCCGTGCTCGGCGCGATTCCAAGCATGTACAATCGAGAAGACCAAGCGGTGCTGAAATGGCCCAAATCCGACTCGCGACGCGCGGGTGGTGATTCAGCTTGCAGCAGGTCGCTGGGAGGATGGTCTTGACGGTACGAGCAGAACTGGACCAACGTGGGAACATGCTTCACGTTCTGGTGCACAAGGAGGGCGGGGTACCCGGCACCTCTTCGAATCTTGGCAGGACAGCTCGATCCACATGCTTCCTCGAGATGCCCGGTGGTTGGCGGCTGGCTGAAGCGCATCCGGATCTCGTAGGACTCGCGGTGCTTCTGATGGTCGACACATCCGCCGTGCGTTCTCTGACCCTCTCACAGCCGGTGAGCCCAGCATTAGCCGAGGCTGCTCAGGCTGCGGCAGGCCTGCACATAGGCCCCGTGGACCAGTCAATCCTGCCTCGCCGGTTGCCGCAGAGTGGCAGGGCTGGTCTGGCTTTTAGTGGCGGCGTCGATTCCACAGCAGCGATGCTTCTCATGGAAGACAACACTCCTCTGATCCATCTGCGAAGGGAGGTCCCAGACGGGGCTACAACCCAGTACCAAACAGCTGGAGGCGTGAAAGCTTGTGATGAGATGCGTGCCCGCGGGCGGGAGGTGTACGTCATCCCGTCGGATCTGGAGTTCCTGCGAAGCCCCGTGGGCTTCATGACCCACTGGTCGTGCGGCATTCCCGCAGTCCTATTGGCTGACTCACTGATGCTAGATGCATTGGCTGTTGGGGTGAACCTACCCGGTGCTTATGGTCTCGCCAGAGGCAACTTCATTGAGCCATCGAGAAATCCAATCTACGGCTTGTGGCTACCCCTCTTTCGCGCGACGGGATTTCCCCTTCACCTCCCTACAGCGGGACTCACAGCCCCAGCAACAGCAAGACTTGTATCGTCAAGTTCCTATCGTGATGTCGTTCGTTCCTGCGTTCGCGGGGATAGTGCTTCGCCATGCATGGCATGCCCCAAGTGCTTTCGGAAGGGCATCATTTGGACAATCAGTCAGAACAAGCCAATCGAAGAAGCTAGCCTAGCCCCGCTTCTTCGAGCACGGAAGGTCCGGATGTACCTCAGACAACACCCTCTTCCGTACTCCTTCGATTATGCCTACATTTCGTCGCACTACCATGGCGACAACCAGCTTATGAACCTACTGAATGGCACAGTACGCGGACGTTCCAGGGATATGCTCTGGATGGAGAAGTGGTACTCCCCATCAGCTGAACTGCTCGCAACACAACACAAGTTGGCCGTGAGCGAACGAATCAAGCGTGCTTTGAGGCCCATGTCCAAAGAGGAGGAGCACAGCCTGCAGACGTGGGATTCGCCCGGGAGCATCGTGTTCATGAGGAGAGCACTCTATGCATGGCTCTTGCGACGTTTGCTTGCACCTCCTCGAGCGCTTCGGTACGTCCGCGCGGCAAGGCGCAAGGCAACGCAGCTCTGGAAGAACCGGGAGGAGCTGTGAAGGCCCGGATCAATGAATCACGCGGGCAGATTGTATTCTCGTTCACACGCGATCTCGGGGACGGGCAGAAGGCCGGGAAGAGCGGCAGGATGGCAAAGGATCGTTGCCACGTGACGCTTCCGGAGACGTGGACAAGCCAGGACCTTCATCCGGACCTGCTCGCGCTCTCGATCCTCCTGCTCGTCTATCCCTTTTCCGCAAAACGAATCGAGCTGCCCAGGGGCGTAAGCCCTCGTTTCGCGGCGGTTACGTCAGAGTGGACCCGGCTCGACATCGGACCTATCGATCCACATCGATCCCCTCGCCAGATCCCCGATCCGGGGGTTCCAGGTCTCGCCTTCAGCGGAGGCATGGATTCCACCGCTGCCATGGCCGTGATGCCGGAGGACACTCGCCTCTTCTTCATGGTTCGCCCTCTAGGTTCCGAGTACACCGGGCTCTACTCTTCCGAAGCGGCGCGGGCGGCGTGTAGAAGACTCGCCGCGGAGGGGCGACAGGTCCTTCAGCTGCCTTCCGACCTAGAGGAGATCCGAGCACCCATTGGCTTCCCTGTGGATTGGTCCAACGCGATTCCCCTCCTGCTCATGGCAGATCAGGAGGCCTTGGATAGTGTCGCTTTTGGCACGGTGATGGAGTCAGGCTACCGCACAGGCCATGAGGTCTACCTGGAATTCCCTGCAAGTTCCTACTACAAGATGTGGAGCGCCATCTTCGACGCGGCCGGACTCCCGCTGAACCTTCCTGTCGCAGGTTTGAGCGAGGTGGCGACATCGTCCATCGTGCTTCGTTCCCCGTATCGAACGATCGCTCAAGCATGTGTCCGGGGCATGCCCGGCAGTCCCTGCATGCACTGCTACAAGTGTTTTCGGAAGCAACTTCTTCAAGCTGCCCTCGGAGAGCACACGGTGCCAGACTCTGCGATCGATGAGCTTCTCGATTCTCGAGAAGTTCAGGCTGCGATCCTGCACCATCCGGTAAAGCACGAGAACGTCATCGCCTACACGCTGGCGAGGTACCCGGGAGCGCATCCTGTCTTGGATCTGCTCGGACGCAAGACTCGGTGCGATTCGATCCGGACGGACTGGATGGAGCGCTGGTACCGCCCTTCCGATTGTCTGATTCCACGCAAGTACCGGGACACGGTGACAGCCAGGATTCTGGAGTCGGTCGAACCCATGACAGAAGAGGACGAAGAGGCCGTCAGAGCGTGGCGCGTTCCGGAGGAGAGTGCAGAGACGAAACGCCAAAACCTCGCCATCGTCCGGGCGCTAAAGCGGCGCGGATTGCGAAATCACTCGTCCGGTAGCCCATGGGTCCGGATGCTTCAATGGCTCGGCCAGAGCCAGCCCGGACTGTGGGTCCGTCGTCATTCACGCCTTCCCGAGCGTCGACTTCGGGAATTGCTCCGTCGTTTTCGCTAGTCCCCTCCCGCCTCAACCGACCATGTGAAGTCGTGCAAGTACTCGCCAATGCGATAGGGGACACCCGGCCCGTAGAAACCGCCTTCCAGAACATCCACGCTCAGGGCCTGATTCAGGGAGTCAGCAAGCACATCCTCTGCATAGACGCAGAGGTCGATCGAGTAGGTCCCGGGTCTCAGAGGCATACGGGGGATTTCGCACGTGAAACTGCCTTTCTCTGGGATGTCGTCAAACGTGACTCCCACGTTCGGGCTCCACGCAGAGAGGAGTCTCCGACGGCCGTCTTCGGACATGACCTTCACCCAGAGATTCACGTGGCGAGGTCGTTCGGCCGGCGCGACATAGGAGAGTATGACCCGCAGGCTGTCACCGACCATGACCCCTGCCTGAGGGTGCCCTTGAGCGTCCACCACCCTTGCCCCGGTGAACCGGACCAATCCGCTTCCTCGACGGTCGGTTCGGCTCTCGAGCGGGATATCGATCGCCCCTTCGTTTCGAGTGCTGAGAAGGTAGCGGCGAACGATCTCCTCCGCGTCTCCCGTGGCCTCGACTTCGCCCTTGCGAAGCCAAAGGACACTGGAACAGAGCTGCGCAATGGCGGACATGTTGTGGCTGACGAAGAGGATGGTCCTTCCGCTTTGGGCGATCCCGGACATCTTTCCCAGACACCGCTTCTGAAACTCCGCGTCACCGACCGCCAACACCTCATCGATCAGAAGGATCTCGGGCTCGAGGTGAGCAGCCACAGCGAATCCCAGCCGGACTTTCATCCCACTCGAGTAGCGCTTGATCGGGGTATCGATGAATCGCTCCACACCGGAGAAACCCACGATCTCATCGAAGTGCCCCTGGATCTCACGCCGGGACATCCCCAGCAGGGCGCCGCTCAGGAAGACATTCTCCCGGCCGGTCAACTCCGGATGGAATCCGGTCCCGACCTCGAGAAGGCTTCCCACGCGCCCGAGGATCTCAGCTCGTCCTGCGGTCGGCTCCGTAATTCGTGTCAGTATCTTCAGAAGCGTCGATTTGCCTGCGCCGTTTGCGCCGATGACGCCCAGCACCTCGCCTTCTCGGACCTCGAAGGTCGCATCACGCAACGCCCAGATCGTGTCGGTCACATCGTGCGAGGCCCTTCCGAGATTCCGGATTCGTCGAACCGGCGCAAGGGCAACGTTGACCAGGCTCTCCCGCAAGGTCTTGTAAGGCTCTCGAAGGTGCCCGATTGTGTACCGCTTGCCCAGGTTCTCGGCTCGAATCCGTATGGAGGAATCCATTGTCCGTCCCATTCTCTCAGACCACATCCGCGAAGTGCCTCTCCATCCGACGGAAAACCGTCAGCCCGATGACCAGCATCACCAGAAGCATCCCCAACGAGATCCCGAGGTTCGTCCAATCCAACGGTCGACCCAACACAGCGTACCGGTATGCATCGATGATCCCAGTTAGGGGGTTCAGTCTTAGGACCCACTGGAAGCGCTCCGGCACGATAGAGACCGGATAGATGACCGGCGTCACGTAGAGCCAGATCTGAACCGCCACGGGCAGGACATAACGGAAGTCCCTGTAGATGGCGTTCAATCCGCTGATCAGGATGCCGACGCTCAGCGCCGCAAGGATCGTGAGCAACGTCAGCGGAAGAACCGTCAGAATCTGAACGCCCGGGGCGAATCCGTAGAAAGCCATCAGGCCGACGAGGATCGCAAACGAGAGGGCAAAATCGACCAGGCTCGCGCCAATCGCGGAGACCGGAAGCATCAGCCGGGGGAAGTACACCTTCTTCAGGATCCCAGCGCCGCTAACCACGCTTTGCCCGCTTCGCGTGACCGCATCGGAGAAGAACTGCCACGGCAGGAGCCCCGCATACAGGAAGATCGGATACGGATACCCCTCGGAACTCACGCCGACAAGCCGTCCGAAGATCACACTGAAGACCACCATCTTCAGGAAGGGATTGATCAACGCCCAGAGAACGCCGAGCACCGCTTGCTTGTAGCGGATCTTGACATCTCTCCAGGTGAAGAAGAAGAGCAACTCGCGGTGGCACCACAGCTCTCGCAGCCCGATCGAGATCAGACGAGAAGAGGGCTTGATGATCGTCGTCTCGGGCGCGTCGAGGCCTCCTCGTCGACTCAGCCTCAACTGCACACGTTCCTCCTATCGATCGTGATAAGCACGGTGGCTCTCCCGGCTTCACCCTTTCTCCCGGCTGAGTTCCAGTGCCATGGGCTCGCAACACCTACGCGGTTCTCCACCGATTCTATCAGTTGATCGACTCGTAGCCACATGCCGATCAGATTCGAAGCGCGATGGAACGCTCGGTAGTGAGCCCACGTGAGTAGGCGGAGAGCAACTCGCCGCAGCCCCCGCTTCGCCTCGGTTCACCTGGCAATGAAGAACTTCTGAGGCTTGGTAGTGACGACCTGATCCTTTTCGAGTTCGATCCGCGCGACGTAGATGTAGGGACCATTGGCCAATACACGCCCGAGGTCGTCACGCCCGCTCCACTCAACGCTGTCGCCGTCGACCCATCCCGTACCGAAGACGAGGCGGCCAGAGAAATCGTACACGGAGACACGGAGCCGAACTGTATTCGGTGCGCTAGAGCGAAAGGTGGCGCTTGTGTCGATCGGATTGGGCGCCACTATGACATCCACCGTCGACGCAATGCTCAGTGAATGATGCCGCTCAGTCATCCGCGACAACAGGCCAAACGAACTCGGATCGAGGGCTTGTGCGTGGACCGCTACCTCGTCAATCTTCGCAACTGTCTTGTAGTAGTACCGATCCGAGAACTTCAGCCTCCCGATCGACACCGGGTGCTCCCCAATTCCTACACTCCCGTACACATTCCCCGCCTGCACTTTCTCCCCGTCCAGCACGCCGTCCAGATATACTCGTAGCGCGCTCCTGTCGTACACCCCCGCAACGTGGTGCCACACCCCCGTCGACACCACCGTCCCACCAAATGCACATACGTAGGAAGACGCCGACGTCGCAACCCCGAACAGCAGCTTCCCCTCGTTGCTCAACTCGAGGAAGTATCCTACGTCGTACGCGTTGTCGTTGTTCTCTTTCGACACCAACCGCTCAAACTTCCCACTCGCACTCGATCGCAGGATCCACGCCTCAATCGTAAGCTCATCGCCACCGATGTTCAGACTCGTGTCGTCCGGTACGTGAACGTAGTCGTCCACCCCGTCAAAGCTCAACGCCCCGCTCCCGTCCGCACTCGTCGTCCAGCTCGCTCCCGAGATCGTCCCGTCGTTCCCGTTCGGCGAGCTGTCGGTCGCCGTCGTTCCACTTCCTTCGTCGAACCGCCAGTACGCGCGCAGGGGACCCAGTGGCTCCGGCTCGAGATCGAGCCGCCCCCACCCGTAGATGTTGTCCTTTCCGGCGGACCCCATGTCGATCGCATCGGACTCGAGCTTCGCCTGCAGGTCGCCGGCCGTCCGGG
>CAZQHD010000090.1:0-7624 GCA_964593295.1 uncultured Thermotogae bacterium
AAGAGCTTCTTGAGGCATGCCAATCAATCAAGGCAAAGCGGCTGTTCCTGTGGAGCGCTGAGCGAGCACAGCATGCGTGGACGGAGGATCTGGATGTCGATCGGATCGAGCTTGGGTCTGGAAAGCGCCAGCTCTACAAGGGCGGACGATTCGACGCGAAATACCAGATTACGGTGCCCGAAGAAGAGGAGCTGCCGGATGTTTGATCCACGCTACATCGCTCAAGCGCGGTTGCTTCTGCGCTGTCTGACTCAGTTGGAGAAGCATCCATGCTTCGCACTCAAGGGAGGCACTGCGCTTAACCTGTTTGTGCACGACTTGCACGGATCTCCGTCGATGTCGATCTGACCTACCTCCCGCTCCGTCCCAGGGACGAGTCGCTGGATGAGATCAGCCATGAGCTGCAAGCCCTTGGCCGCGACATTTCGAACCACATCCCACAGGTCTCCATCCGCGAGCATCACATCAGGGGAAGGATCATGAAGCTGACGGTCATGACGGCGGAGGCTTCGATCAAGATCGAACCGAACCTGGTCCTCCGCGGCAGCGACTATGCGCCCGCATCAAGACCAGTCTGCGATGGAGCTCAACGGTCTTTCGAGGCATTCGCTCGTGTCGTGTGCTTGGCAGAAGCCGATCTGTACGGCGGCAAGCTGTGCGCAGCGTTGGATCGCCAGCATCCATGCGACCTCTTCGACGTGAAGCTGCTGCTCGAAGAGGAGGGCATCACACCTGAGATCCGTCGAGCATTTGTCGTCTACTTGGCGAGTCACAACCGGCCGATCCACGAACTACTCAGTCCAAACCTCCAGGACATCTCCGAGGCATTCGAGACGCAATTCGTCGGAATGACGGAAGAGCCAGTAGCGCTCGCGGAGCTTGTTGAGATCCAGCATCGGCTCCCCCGGATGATCGTCTCAGGACTCGATGACGATGAGCGCCAGTTCTTGCTGTCGCTGAAGCAGGGCGACCCGGAGTGGAGCCGACTTGGCTTCGACCATCTCGAACAGCTTCCCGCCCTTCAGTGGAAACTCCAGAACATCCGCAAGATGGATCCGGACAAACGGCGCGAGACACTTGAACGTCTGGAGCGAGCCCTCAACCACTAGGCGAATTGCCCTGCGATCAGCTGGCAGAGCGCTTGCATGGCATGCAAGAGGTCAAGGGTTCGAGTCCCCTAGGCTCCACTGAAGAGACTCGAACCGTCGGCAAATGGCTGGCGGTTCAGTCTTTCTGCTGACCATCCACGCCGCCATCTTTTTTGCGGTACTTGACCGCGGGGACAATCCGTGTACACTTGGATACATCATGTCCCCATCTCGAGTTGCATCGACTCTCTTCTCGGCAGCGAGACTGGCAGTACTCCAGTGGATGACCATCGCGGAGGATGGTCTTCACTTGCGCGAACTCGAACGCCGGAGCGGTCTGAACAAGCACGGATTGGCGCGCGAGCTTCATGCGATGCGGGACGCCGGGATCCTCGTTTCCACGCAAGTCGGGAACCAGATCATCTACCGCCTGAATCCGGAATGCTCGATATGCGACGAGCTCCGATCCATTGTCAGCAAGACGGTCGGATTGGCTGGAGTGCTACGAGAGGCCCTTGAGCCGTTTGCGGACCGACTTCATCTTGCCTATGTCTATGGAAGTCACGCGAGAGGAGAGGCGCGCTCGGATAGCGATGTAGATCTCATGCTTGTAGGTGCTGTGTCACTGCGCGACGTTAGCTCGGCGATCCGGGCGGCTGGGCGGACACTTCGACGCGTCATCAATCCAACGTCCTACACGTCTGAGGAGTATGCGGCAGAACTGCGCAAGCAAGACTCATTTGTCGACCGAGTCCACAATGGGCCACGCATAGATGTGATCGGAGGGAGCGCATGAGCCTGGCAGAGATGCTGCTTCGCGATGAACTCCGGCGAGAGCCCGAGGCGCCCGGGGAGCTCAAGCGTCTTCTTGAGGCCATTGACCGTCGACTTGCGGATGCTGGGAACGAGGCGAATCACCCGGAGACGAGGCTGGAGCAGGCATACCATGCAATCCTCAACTGCGCTTTGGCCGGACTTCGCGCGACTGCTCTGAGACCAACGGATCGCCGAGGCCACCACGTCGCTGCGTTGGAGTCTCTCGGCCATACCCTCGGAACTGCGGATGGTCGTGTCGATTACTTCCAGACGCTGCGCGACCTCCGCAACAAGGGGCTCTACACGGGAGGCATCCACATCACAGTCCGCCAAGCCGAGGAAGCCCTAGGAGAAGCGCAAGCCCTGCGCGCCGAGTTAGTGCGTTGGCTGGAGGACCGCAAGTTAGGCGCCGCTTAGGTTCTTGCCCGGCGATCGCGCGTACAAGGGCCCTCAGGCCTTGTCCTCGCAGAGAGGTTCGAGTCCCCCAGGCTCCAAAACGATACTCTCGATGCGCGTATAGTGATCCCATGACTCCGAAGCTGCAGAAGGTCGCTGACTATCTTGGAGCGCTTCCGGAGAATCAACGGAACGCGCTGGAGAGGCTTCGATCCGTGATCCGAGATGCCGTACCGGAAGCCGAGGAGTGCATCAGCTACGGGATTCCAGCGTTCTGTCTGGATGGCAGGCCCCTGGTCTCATACGGGGCCACCAAGAAGCACTGCGCCTTCTACCCCATGGATCCCGAAGTCCTCGAGGAACACCTGGTAGAGCTGAGCGCCTTCGAGACAAGCAAGGGGACGATTCGCTTCCAGCCAGATGCTCCACTTCCCGACGCTGTCGTCGAGAGGATCGTTCAGCAACGCGCAGGGACAATTCGGCGACCCACTTAGAGCGAACTCGCGCCATGGCTTGGACACTCATCACCGCACCGCATTACGCGAACGCGTTCTACATTCAGTCCTCCGAGTTGCTGAACAGCACTTCGAAAGCCCGATCCGCCAGGGACTGACGCGCCTTGACGAATCGGAGATGCCTCACTCCTTGCTCGGCTACACTGGTGTCTCTGAGGAGGTCTTCATGGTCTACGGCATGCTGGCGGCGGCACTGTTCGGTATTAGCGCACCTCTCTCCAAGCTTCTTCTTGAGGGCATCGATCCGGTCATCTTTGCCGGGCTGCTCTACCTGGGTGCTGGGGCCGCGATGGCGCTGCTGCTTCTGTCGGGGAAGATGCTCAAGTCTGCCGATGCCGCAGCACGCATCGAGAGACGGGACATTCCTTGGCTTGCGGGCGCAACGCTGGCAGGTGGGGTTGTGGGCCCCATCTTGCTGTTGCTCGGGCTCCAGCTGACTCATGCCGCGGCGGCCTCTCTGCTGCTGAATCTCGAGATTGTCGCCACAGGATGGATCGCCTTCCTCCTGTTCCGCGAATCGGTGGGCCGAAGGGCATGGATCGCCATCGGTGCGGTCGCTGTTGGAGGGGCCATCCTCTCGATTGACCTGTCCAGTGGGTTCGCGATCTCGCCCGGCGCGCTGCTCATCATAGGGGCCTGCTTCGCGTGGGGATTCGACAACAACCTCACCGGGAAGATCTCGCTGAAAGACCCTCGCCGGATCGTGCTGATCAAGGGCCTGGTCGCCGGAGCCTTTTCCTTTCTCCTGGGGGTCATCCTCGGGCGCCCGATGCCTTCACTGGTTCGTGTGCTCTATGCCCTGGCTCTCGGTGCCGTCAGCTACGGCGCGAGCATCTCGTTCTTCGTGATGTCCCTGCGGCGAGTGGGAGCCGCCCGAACGGGGGTCTTGTTCGGGCTCGCACCCTTTGTCGGTGTCGCACTCTCCTTTGTCGTCTTCAGGCAGCCACCTGCGTGGCTCTTCTACGTTGCGCTGGGCCTCATCGCCATCGCCACGATCCTGCTAGGTCGTGAGAGACACGTTCACATGCACACGCACGTGGCGATGATCCATACACATCCGCACCGACACGATGACGAGCACCACGACCATACGCATGGCGGCCTTCTCAACGAAGCCGTTTCTCATGGGCATTAACACGAGCATGCCGAGCTGGCACACTCTCACGAACACAAACCCGATCCGCATCATCGCCACAGTCATCGGCGGGCGGGCCGTTCGTCAACGCGAGGTGCCTAACGAGCTCGCTCTGCGTTCAACCCACGGGCTCCACAAGGCTGTCTCCAATCCATCCCTTCACGCGAGGACTCTGGAAGGCTGGATGAGGAAGCCATGAGGCGACCCCCTCCGCTGACTCCCTGGCTATGGAGCGAACATCTGGTTCAGCACGCACAGCGATCTCTCCACGGCCTGCTCGGAGAGCGTGCCGAGCTCTCGAACCAGCCAGCTTCGATCTGCTGTCCGAAGCTGATCTAGCAGGATGTGTCCGCTCTTGCCTTGGAACTGGCAAAGAACCCGGAACGGGTAGCTGTGGCTTGCCGTCGTCATCGGAGCCACAATGTACGTACGCATGTGCTCGTTGAGTTCATCCGGGGACACGACGACACAAGGGCGGGTCTTCCGAATCTCGCTTCCTTCCGTCGGCTCCAGTGACACCACATAGACGTGTCCCCGCTGCACGTTCTGGATTGCTACCATTTACACTCCTGAGCGTCGAAGCGCGTCGGCAGGGAGGAGGCATCGAGGAGCTGATCCTCCGCCCTCTCTGCCAACAGCTCGGCTGCCTCACTCCACCCAGCGCGAACCGGATCGGAAGGCGAGATGATCAATTCGCCGTCTCGTACCTCCAGAACGTAATCACATCGCAAGTACACACAACTGTCTTGTCTAGCCACTCTGGAGTGAGGCATCTCATTGCCGAAGCCAGCCGTGACGTTCAGACCCTCGTTGAGGCTCCCCAGCGCGGGGTCTTCTCCTCCCGATCGCCGCTTCGACCCAGCCTTGATCTCCATCTCAACCGTTCTCCTTGTGCATGTGGATCGTGAGAGCGGCCTGGTCGAGTCTCAGCCATCGATGCGTATGACGAGACGCCTGTGCTTGATCTCAAGCCTGATATACCTCACTATGACGGGGCCAGATCCCCGCAGGTGCCCCGGTGGGCCCGCGCTTGGCGCCACTGGCTTCCCGATGAGGGTATAGACGCCGATGAGATCCCTAAGGGCAGAGACGCCTCCGGATGAAGCACGTTGCGCAGGAACTGCCAGAGAGTCCCTATCTGGCATGGCAAGGAGCACGGAACCTAGATAGCCCCGGGTCCCCCCCTTTCCTGGACGATGCGAGGGTCCCTGCTTGTCGCAATCATCTTCGCGACGGCACCCACCCAGCCATGCCGGTGGCTGACATCTCGTTCTCTCCGTATTCCGGGTGCTAATCGGTGGGTTCGGGAGCACGGGGATCGTCCTACTTGTCGAGGGCCAGGGTTTTGCCGCAGGATGATCCGGTGCACCCTACACTGAGAACCTGGCCTGCGAACCGGCGAGGGTGCTCACGCGGCCAGACCCAGTCAGAAAGGCACTGAAAGGGAGGAGCGATGAGGAAGCGCAGCGTAGCTGGGGTCGTCGTTCTGTCGATCGTCACACTCGGCATCTATGCCGTCTACTGGATGGTTGCCACCAAGGGGGAGATGAACGCGCGCGGCGAGGAGATTCCCACTGCTTGGCTGATCATAGTCCCGATTGCAAACATCTGGTGGACGTGGAAATACGCTGAAGGTGTAGACCGCGTCACCTCCGGCAGGTTGTCCGCCGGGGTCGCGTTCCTTCTCCTCTGGCTGCTTGGGCTGATCGGAATGGCGATCATCCAATCGACGTTCAACAAAGTGGCCCGCAGCTAGAAAACGGGATATCTTAAGATCCTCGTTCCCCCAGGCTGCGCAAGCGCTGGCGCAGCCTGGGTACCGTACCGATCTTGGTTGGATCTCTTGGCGACACACGCGATGATCGCGTTGGCGGAAGAGCCCGCGCTACAATGGTGGAAAGGGAACGGATCACAATCGTGAGAGCTCGGCCGAACCACTCGAGGGCTTCGAGGATGCTTCGACGCATCGGGCCCATCTTGACAGCACCCATCGCCTCCCTGCTGATGCTCGCCAGTGTCCTTGCGTTTGCTCTGGGTGACAGGGCCGGCGATGGGACGGCTTCGATCGTTCCGCAAGTCGCCGCCGTCGGCACGTTTGTCGTGACGAAGACGACGCACGTCTATGCCCAGGCGTTGACCCACACCAACTGGGGCGATCCGAAGGGCACAGCGACCGATCTTGTACTGGATCTTTACGTCCCCCAAGGAGCGCCAGGTTTGCGCCCTGCAGCGATCTTCATCCACGGGGGCGGCTTCATCGGCGGTTCCAGAGCGTTCGGCGCGCTCTCGCGTATGGCGGAGACGCTCGCTGCCCGTGGATGGGTTTGCATCTCCGTCGATTACCGTCTCACAGGCGACCGCGGAACGCTTCCTCAACGCTGGATGCAGTTCGTCGAAGAGCAACCGCTGAATGCAAAGGCGCGGGACCAAGGGCGTGCGATCTATGCTGCTTCGAGGGATGTCAAGGCGGCGCTTCGATGGCTGACAGCGCATGCGGACGAGCTCTCGATCGACACGACCAAGCTGACAGCCTTGGGCGGATCCGCCGGGGCTGTCCTGGCCATCATGCTCGGTGTGGTCGAGCCCGAGGACTTCCGAGACGAACTCACGGTGCTCGAGGATCCGACGCTGGCTACGGCAAACCTGGATGCCCCTTCAGAGGTTCACTCGATCGTCGACTTCTGGGGGAGCGCCGTGGCTGTCGAGCTGCTTGAGGAAGTGTACGGTGTAACGCGTTTCGACTCGCGAGATGCCCCGCTACTCATTGTCCACGGTACGGAGGATCCAACCGTTCGGTACAGTGAGGCACTCGAACTGGCGCGGATCTGGACCAGCTCAGGCGTGCCCTTCGAGTTTCACACCCTCGTAGGAGCGGGACACGGCGCGTGGAGCGCCACGATCGAGGGGCAGCCCCTGATCGAGATCGCCTTCGACTTCATCGTGCTACAACAGGGTCTGATCGTCACAGACTAGGCGAGAGGCGCGGGGACACATACCCATTTCTTGCCGTTGAGCCCGTCGGGAACGCCGCGTTAGCAGAATGATGAATCGCTATCCGGCCACGTGGCCAGGCTGGGATGCAAGAAATGGGTATGTGTCCCCACGGCTGTTGTCGCCGTATGAGCTGATCATCTCTTGGGGTATGGATTTCTTGACACCGAAGCCTAGGCCACGTAAGATCCGCGACCAAGAAGCACAGAGTCGAGGGCGACCTGCGCGTTCTGATGGCGCTGGTTGTGTAACTCCAAGCACAAGGAAGCTCTCTGGGTAGAGATGGCTTTCCTCGAAAGACAGTGACTGCGTGATGCGGAGAGCAAACGGAGCAACAGGACGCTCGGTTCCCGTCCGTGGCGTGTTGGGCATCCTCCTTGCCGCTGGGGTTTCCAGCGCGGTCTATGCGCTCCCGGTGTCCGGCTTGGCTGCGGACGCAGACCGCATGCTGGCGATCTTCCTGTTCATCGCCATTCTCTGGTTGACTGAGGCGATTCCGCTCTTCGCGACGGCGTTCTTGGTCCCGGCCCTTCTCGTCGTCTTTGGCATTCTCGACCCCACAGCCTCCTTCGCTCCGTTCTTCCATCCGGTCATCGCTCTTCTGCTGGGCGGATTCATGCTCTCGATCAGCGTACAGAAGCACGGGCTGGACAAGAGAATCGCCACCGCCATACTCACCCGGG
>CAZQHD010000091.1:0-7608 GCA_964593295.1 uncultured Thermotogae bacterium
AGGGATGAACGTCTCCACGCTGGTGATCGGACATCCGCTCAACATGGATGGCAGCCGCGGGGAGATGGCTCAGGAGGTTGAGACGTTCGTCGCGCAGCTTGGAGAAACGCTCGATCGACCGATCCTTCTCTGGGATGAGCGTCTGACCACTCACGAGGCAGAGCGGGTGCTTCTGGAGGGAGATCTCCGACGCCGGGACCGCAAGCGTCTGCGCGACGGTCTGGCGGCCACGCTAATCCTTCAGGGATTCCTCAACAGCCGTGCGCACGACGGCTGAACCCCTCGTCAAGCGGCTTCCCTCTCCGCGCGCTCCGCGCTTCTCCGACTAGGAGGCGGTCGGCGCCTGGTTCAGGTACGCCTCGATCAACCCGGTGAGGTCTCCGTCCAAGACCCCCTCGATGTTCCCCGTCTCGTGCTCGGTGCGGTGGTCCTTCACCATCTGGTAGGGATGCAGCACGTAGGACCGGATCTGACTTCCCCACTCGATCTCGCGAAGCTCTCCCTGAATCTCCTCCAGCGCCTCCGCCTGCTGTACTCGCAGAATGTCGTTCAAGCGCGCCGCCAGGACACGCATGGCGCGATCCTTGTTCTGATGCTGGCTGCGTTCGTTTTGGCAAGAGACAGCGATCCCGGTCGGAAGGTGGGTGATCCGCACGGCAGAGTCGGTCACGTTCACATGTTGTCCCCCCGCTCCCGAGGCGCGGTATGTGTCGATGCGAAGGTCCTTCGGGTCGATGGTAAATGTTGTCTCGTCCACCACCGGGATGACGTTCACCGCAGCGAAGGATGTGTGCCGGCGGTGGGCTGAGTCGAAGGGGGAGAGACGAACGAGGCGATGGACCCCTTGCTCCGCTTTCAGATGTCCGTAGGCGAACGATCCTTTGACTTCCACAGTCGCCGATCGGATACCCGCCGTATCGCCTGCGCCCACCTCAAGCAGCGAGGCCTTCCATCCCTTTCGCTCACAGAACCGCGCGTACATACGCAGGAGCATCTCCGCCCAGTCCTGAGAGTCGGTTCCACCCGCGCCGGCGTTGATGGACAGGTAGCAGTCTCCCGCGTCATGCTCGCCGGAGAACGTCCGTTCGACCGCATATTCCCGGACGGTTCGCTCCAGGGCCGCCACCCGGGGGGCGAGCATCGTCAACTCCGACTCGTCGTCCGCCTCCAGGGCCATCTGGTGGAGGAGTTCGACCTCCTCTAGCTCTTGGAGTACGGCGCGAAACCGCTCCACAGAGGCTCGCTTGTGCTCCACCTGCTGTGCGACGTCGGCGGCACGACGGCGGTCGTCCCAGAACCCGGGCGATGCCATCTGTTCTTCCATCGACGCGATCTCCGACTCCATGGAGACCGGGTCAAAGGGAATCACCGATCCGTGAGAGCGCATCTCGTAGTTGCTCAAGCTGTTCCGTGTACATCGTGCTCCGTTTATACGGCCACAGCCGCGTCACCTCAACCTCACGCTCTGATCGAATCGCAGTGGACGTCGCAAGCCGTCCTGCGTACGATGTCTCTGCGACGGATGAAAGGAGGGCCGTATGCCTGATCGATGGGATCTGGTACGGGCCGCGCAGATCTTTGAAGAGGCGGACCGCCTGTTCGACCGAGATGGAGGGCACCTGTGGGGCCTCGCCTTGGACGGTCCGATGCTTCTGGTCGATCTGGAGACACGCCGAGCCGCGGCCAATCAGGCCGATGCCCGCAGCGTGCTCACGCTGCAAGAAACCGTGTGGACAGGGACCCTTCCCGCAGATGTGATCGTGGCGAACACCGCCATGACCTGGTCCGGCGTGCACTGGACCGTCCTGCTCTGGCAGTCGATCCCTGAAGACCCGATGCACCGTGCCCGGTTCATGGCCCACGAAGCGTTCCATCGTATCCAAGACCGCATCGGCCTTCCCGCGCCCACGATCTCCAACGCCAACGAACACCTGGACACGCTCCACGGGCGGTACTGGCTACAGTTGGAGTGGCGCGCGCTGTCGGCCGCGTTGGAGAGCGGTGACTCGGCTCGAACGGCCGCCATCACGGACGCGCTGAGGTTTCGAGCGGTTCGTCGATCGGCGCTCTCCTCCGCGGCCACGGAAGAGCGCTCGCTGGAGATGCATGAGGGCCTCGCTGAGTACACCGGATTTCGGCTCAGCAGATCGACGGCGGACCTAGCGAGCCGACAGCTCCAGACCGCTGCCGCGCGCTACCCCAGCTTCGTCAGATCGTTCGCGTATGCCAACGGCCCCGCCTACGGCCTGCTTCTCGATGATGTCTGTCCTGAGTGGCGTCGTGAACTGACCGTAGAGCACGATCTCGGATCCCTCCTCCAACAAGCTCTCGATCTTCCGCTTCCTGATCCGTGTTCTTCGGACGCCGGCAACCGACACGCAGAAGCGTACGGAGGCAAGGCCTTGCGCCTGCAAGAGCTGGATCGCCAGAGCGCGCGGGAAGAGGAGATCGCCAACTACCGCGCGAAGCTGCTGGCCGGTCCCGTGCTCGCCCTTCCGATCTCCCCGGAGGTTCAGTGCGCATTCGATCCCCGGACGGCAGTTCCCATTCCCAGGTCCGGAACCGTCTTCCCGCGCATCGACATGAGCGATGCATGGGGAACGCTGAGTGTCACGCAGGGCGGGCTGTGGATGGCCGACGACTGGTCCAGGGCGCATGTCGGCGCACCGGAGACGGATCCCGCCAACGGAACTCCTGTCCCATCCGAAGGGTGGACGCTGGACCTCTCCCCCGATTGGCGGATCGTACCCGCTTCGGTGTTGGGACACTGGCAGCTGGAGAGGAAGACCGAAGCGCACCCGCTCTCCTCATGAGGGAAGCCCCTCCTCGGTTTGAGAAGGGGCCTGCGGAATCTCTCTGTTGAAGAAGAGGAAGATCACTCGTCGCGGCGGTGCTCCCCCACGTACATGGCCGCACCCAGTATGCCCACGAACAGCCCCCCGACCGAGGCCCCGTACGAGACGAAGCCCAGCGGGAGCGTCTTGGGCAACCACTCCAGCATCATCAGGAATGGCAGTGCCGCACCGATGAGCAGCAGCGCGAACGCAAGCAGCAGAGTGCGGGCCGAGCTTCGCATGGTCCTCCCTATCGGTACAACCAGCACTCCACCTGATGGCCGGGCTCCGGCTCAAACGCTGCCGGCTCTTCCACATCGCATAGATCGGCCATGAAGTGCTTGCAGCGCGGATGGAACCGACACCCGGACGGCGGATGCGCCAAACTGGGCGGCTCACCCTTGGGCACGTCCTTGATCACATGTGCGTTGTCGGGATCGGGGTCGGAGATCGCGGTCAACAGGGCTTGTGTGTACGGATGCTTCGGATTGTGGATCAGCTCGTCCACCTTCGCCTTCTCCACCAGCTTGGCCGCGTACATCACGAAGACGAACTCCGAGAAGTACCGCACCGTCGACAGGTCGTGCGTGATGTACATCACACCCAGATCGTGCACTTCCTGCACGCGCCGAAGTAGCTGCAGAATCTCCACACGCACCGAGGCATCCAGCATCGACACCGGCTCGTCGGCCAGCAGAAGCTGCGGTTCCAGGATGATCGATCGGGCGATCACCAAGCGCTGCTGTTGTCCGCCGCTGAGCATGTGGGGGTACTTGTGGAGGAAGTCATCCACCGGCGTCAGCCGGACCTCCTCCATCGCGGCTCGAATGCGCGCCTCTTGCTCATGCTTAGGAATCCCGTTGATGAGAAGCGGTTCGGAGAGGATCTTGCGTACGTTCATGAACGGGGCCAGCGCGCCGTATGGGTCTTGCTGGACGAACCCCACGTTGGACCGCAGCCACTCTTGTCGCGCCTTCCGCTCACGCCGCGGCGCACGAACATTCGCGTCGAAACGGTGGCCGGCAAGCTCCAGCTCTCCTCCGGTCGGCGAGACCAGACCGAGCAGCGTCTTGGCCATCGTCGTCTTCCCGGATCCGCTCTCCCCGACCACCGTGATCGCTTCTCCATGCCGCAGATCGAAGGTCACGCCGTCGAGGGCCTTCACGTACCCTGCGTGGAAGAAGCCCCACTTACGAAGCTCATACCAGGTTCGCAGGTCTCGTACCGATAGCAACGTCTCTTGTGTCATGTCACCCGCCTATACATGGAGCCAGCACTTAACCCAATGGTCGTCTCCCACATCCTTGAGCGGCGGGTCCTGCTCGCATTTGTCAAACCGCTCCGAGCATCGTTCGGCAAACCGACAGGTGGTGGGAGGGCCCAACAGGCTGGGCGGCTGCCCCGGGATGAACTCCAACTCCTTGTCCTCGCGCAACGTCGGTACGCTGGCCATCAGCTTCCTGGAGTACGGATGGAGCGGCTCGCGGAAGAAATGCTGAGCATCCGAGAGCTCCACCAGCTGCCCCGCGTACATGACGGCCGCTCGATCCGCCAGCTCGCTGGAGGTGGCGATATCGTGCGTGATTAGGATGAACGTCACCGACAGGTCTCGTTTGATCCCCTTGAGCACGTTCATGATGTTCGTCTGGGTCAACACGTCGAGCGCGCTCGTGGGTTCGTCCAGGAACACGATGTCCGGATTGGTCACCAGGGCCATCGCCAGCACCGCGCGTTGGCGCATGCCCCCCGACAGCTCGAACGGATACCGCTCCAGGAAGTCCGTGGATACCCCCACCAACCGGAACACCTCACGCGCCTGATCGAGCGCGTCCTTCTTGTTGGCCGCCTTGTTGTGCACCAGCAACGGCTCAGAGACCTGGTCTCCCACCTTGATCACCGGGTTGAGCGAGTTCATCGCCGACTGAGAGACCAGTGACATCTGAATCCATCGGATTCGTTTTCGGAACTGCTCGTCGCTGTAGGCCATGACATCGTTGCCGTTCAGCCACACGTTCCCGGTGAACGTTTGGACATTCCGTGGGAGCAGTCGAAGGATCGCGCGCGACAGGGTGCTCTTGCCGCACCCGGACTCGCCCACCACCACCGTGGCCGGACCCCGTTCTAGCTCGAAGCTGACCCCGTCGACCGCCTGCACCGGGCCCTTCTGTGTACGGAAGTGAAGCTTCAGATCCTCCACTCGAAGCACTTTGTCTGCGTTTGCCATATCACATCGTCCTCAGCCTTGGGTTGAAGATCCGGTCCAGCGCATAGCCCACGAGCGCGAAACCGAACCCGGTGACCATCAACATCGCCGCCGGCTGCAGCACCCAGTAGTAGTAGCCCTTGTACAGCGCATCGGCCGCTCGGGCGTCGTTGATCAGCTTGCCCCAGGTGGGCAGCAATGGATCGCCCAGACCCAGCACCGCGAGTGCGGCTTCCAGGAAGACAAACGAAGGAACCGCCAGCACGAACGAAGGAAGGAGCACGGGCACAATCCGCGGCAGCAGGTATCGGAAGATGATCCGCATGTTGCTGGCGCCGTAGGCCTGCGCGGCTTCGATGTACGGCGCTTCCTTGGCCTGGAGGAACATCGCGCGGTAGGTCAGCATCGCCCCGCTGAAGATGCTGAGCGCGATGATGGTCCCCAGCATGAGCCACATGCTCTTGGAGTAGAACATCCCGATCATGATCAGGATCGGCAGTACGGGAAGCAGCATGTTGAGCTGCGTCAGGCGTTGGAACAGCCAGTTGGTGAAGCCTCCGTACCACGTCCCGATGCCGGCCAGGATGAACGTGGTCACGCTCGATCCCACCGCCCCCAACAGCCCGAACATGAGCGCCAACGGCGCCCCCCACAGGAGCGCCACCTTGATGTCTCGGCGTTGGTGGTCGGTGCCGGCGATGCCGTGAACCTGGCCGTACGTTAGAAGCCGCGCTTCGAACTCATACCCCTCGGGAATCTCCGTCTCGATCACCAGCCGGTGCACGCCGTTCTCCGGCACGCGCGTGCCCTCGGACAAGGCATCCCAATCCGCCAGCAGTCCGACTTCTGGAGAGACCCGGCTGGGCATCCTCGCGCGAAGCGGACCATCCTGCGAGATATAGTAGCCGTCGCTCGAACGCATCGCTCGGTTCTCAGTGAGCAGAATCTCCGTCCCATCCGGCCGCACCCACGTCACGTCGTACCGCGTGCGGGTCCCCTCGAACGTCGCCGTCATGAACAGGGTGATCTCCCGCGGGAAGGTGTCGTACGGGAAATCCACCGGCAACTCGATGCGGATCCTCTCCGTTCCGTCGCCGAGCGGGGTCACCGTGCGGGTCGTCGGATCGTCCTGCGAGGCGACGCGGATCGTTCGCGCCAACCGCTCCGGGGTGAAGTAGTCAAACCAGGCAGGCACCGCGTTGCGAGGATTCTCGTCCCACACACCGGCGCCCCCGCGCCACAGACGGATCGCCTCGCCGTAGGGAATCGTGATCACGGCGTACAGCGACAGCCCAACGAGCAGCCCGATGATCAGCAGTCCTCCGATCGCGCTCGGGTACTGCCGCAACGTATTCATTGCACGTAGGATCTTCATTCTCTATCGCCTTCCTCCCGCCACCCGTACGCGGGGGTCCACAATCGCGTAGATGAAGTCGAGCAGGAACAGCGTCCCCGCCAGCAGATAGGCGAAGATCACCAGCGTCCCCACGATCACGGGCGTGTCGTTCACATTCACCGCCATCAAGTACTGCCGGCCCAGCCCCGGCCAGCCGAACACCGTCTCCAGGATGATCTGGCCCATCCATGTGGTGATGACCATCAGCATGAAGCTGGTGATGATCGTCGGCAAGCTGGGACGCAGGATGTACCGTCGCTGCAGCGCCCTGGAGGAGAGCCCCTTGGCGCGCGCCAGCTCCACGTAGTCCTCGCTGGAGTAGATCAGAAAGAACGTCCGCCAGGAGTAGACGCTGGCGAACAGGACGGAGATCGTGATGGCAGAGACCGGCAGGATCATGTGACGCAGCATGCTGAGCAAGTACGCCAGCGGCTCACGTGGCGGCGGCGTACGCACCATCCCCTGCCAGGGAAGGATCCGCAACACAGCCGCAAAGATGAGGATGAGAAAGATCCCGTAGAACCATCCCGGCGCCGCCGACAGCGGTGCCAGCCCGATGATCGCACGGTCCAGCATGCTTCCGTACCGGCGCGACAGGGCGAGCGCGATGGAGAGCGCGCTGAAGAACAGGATCAGGCTCGCCGTTCCGAACAGCGCCAGGGTCGGCACCAGCCGTTCGGCCAGGATCCGACGCACCTCGCTGGAGCCCCGATCGCTGGTGAGATTCTCGGCGCGCCCCAGGTCGAGGCTGACCGCGGTCCAGAGGTACTCCAGGCTACGGATCCAGAACGGGCGATCCAGTCCGTACCGCCGGTAGGCAAGCTCGACGCGTTCCTCGGTCAGCTGTTTGAGCGTCGTCGCGGGCAAACCTTCGTTGGCGGGATCCATGTACACCGCAGTGGCCACGCCCAGCCGGATCTCCGCCCGCCGCACGTCGTCCAGGTGCCCTCCCATGTTGGCGATCATGATGACCAAGTACAGACCGATCACCACGGTGATGAACAACACGATCGCCCGAACGACCATCATGCGGGCGACTCTCCAGGCATTTCCCTTCATGATCTCGATGGACTCCTCTCACGCTGGGATCAGGGTGTTGGGTTGCAAGGATGCGATGATAAGGGGGGATCGTGGGCGGTGCAACCACCGCCCGTCGATCCCCCCGTCGTTACCGT
>CAZQHD010000092.1:0-7381 GCA_964593295.1 uncultured Thermotogae bacterium
CGGGGTCAGTCGAGCTGCCGGAGGAAGGGAGATCCGGTGGCTTGTTTCTTGTCAAGGCGGATCGGGAAGGGGATTGGTCGCCCAAGCGGCGATGCGATCCTCTTTTTCTTGGGCCTAGATACGCGACAAGCACCATCTGTGCCAGGTGGATGGCCTATCGGCGAGACAAGATAGGAAGAGGAGGCTGGAGATGCGTAGGGTGATTGGGCTTGCGGCTTGCTTCGCGATCGCGTTCGCGGGGCTCGTAGCAATCGGGGCGACGATTACGGTGGGTCCTGGTGGGGACCATGCAACGATCCAAGCGGCGATCAACGCGGCGGTCGTTGGGGACACGATCGAAGTGGCGGCGGGCACGTATGCAGAGAATGTCACAGTGAATAAGTCGGTGTCCATTCTCGGTGCTCCCGGTGTTGTTCTCCAGGGCTCTGGCGGAAATGGACTGCTCATACAAGCGCCGGACATCGTTATCCAAGGCTTCGAGATCAAGGGGTATGCGATCGGAGTGCGGACCTACGGAGGGCCGAGCAACTACAGCACGCTCTCCCTCCGAGATCTGCTGATCACTGGAAACACGGTGGGAATGCAGATCAACCGAGATGGGTTCACAACGTTGACGGTTGACCGATGCCAGATCATAGGCAACACCCGAGAAGGCATGAGTATCATCGATCATCTGCTGGGTGCGCTACAGATCAACGACCTGGTGATCAAAGACAGCAACGTCTCCAACAATGGACGCCACGGACTGATGCTTGTGCGCACGAAGATTGACACCCTCTCCATCGAGGATTCGAGCTTCGACGGCTCCACAGGTAACGGCTACTCGGGAATCTCTTTCGTCTCTTCTCCTTCTCAGGTCGGCGAGTTCTCCATGTCGGGCGGGAGCCTCTCTGGGAACAAAGGATGCGGCCTCTCTGTTGTTCAGGCAGCGCACGTTCTCGGCGATATCACTCTTGACGGGGTCATGGTTAGCGGAAACCGTGAGAGTGGGATCACGCTCGGTGGAGGTGCGGTTGCCGGATCTCTATCGATCTTGAACTCTGCATTCACCGCCAACGGCTGGGAGGAGTTGGACATTAGTGGTGGCTGGTTTGGCTCATTCTCGGTGACCGGAGAGACGACGATTCAAGGCAACGCCTTCGTACGCTCGGGAGGCACGTGGGTCGCCGTCTATATTGGGAATCAGGCCAGTTTCGGTTCTGTCCCGCGGATGATCGGAAACGACATCATCGGGTATGGGATTGCGCACTACGCCGGTTCGTTCCTCGTGGACTTCTCCGGCAACTGGTGGGGCACGGCGGCTGGGCGGACGATCGGCGGAAACTCCGCTTACAGCCCTTGGCTTGCCAACGCGATCTGCGCCCCAACTTGGACGTTCATTGTGGACGATGTTGGGAATCAGCCCCCGGGAGGATACCTGCAGACGGCTCTCGACCAGGCGCGGGACGGAGATTCGGTTCTTGTGAAGGCCGGAGAGTATTTGACCCAAGCAGTGGTTGGGGTCGATGTGCAGATCATCGGTGAACCGGGAGCGGTTGTGAAGTCGCCGGGGTCACAGACGTACACAATTGCCGAATCTAGTTCCGTCTTCGATCCAGTGGTCTTCGCCTACGGGGGGACGATTGCCGGAACCCATGTCTCTGGGCCGGCAGTTAGCTTCACGGATGTTTTGTTCCTGACCGTTGATGGACAGAGTGTTATCCCGCCCGGGGGCTCCCGGCTTGTGGGTGTCCTCTACCGAAATGTGTTTGGAACGATCCAGGGGAACACCATACAAAACCTGCTCCCCGGCGGAGCAGGGAGCGCAGCGGAAACGTTCGGAATCCTTGTGCACGGTGACTCCGTGGTAGACATCGTCGGCAACGTTGTCTCCGAGTACAGCCGCGGTGGAATCGGTGTATCGGGAGATCTGAACGGCTGGTTACGAGGGCCTGAGAAGGATCCAACCGCCAATATCGTCGGCAACGTTGTAACTGGTAACGGACTTGAAACGTCGACCGGTTGGTGGGCAGAGAACGGAATCCAAATCGGCTATGGTGCCACGGGTCAGATCATTGGGAACACCGTCTCCGGTCATTGGGTGAATAACCCAAGCTGGACATCGACCGGCATTCTAGTGGTCGGCAGCGATGACGTGGATGTGCTCGACAACTACGTCCATGACAACGAAACGGGGATTGCGGCTATGGGCCTCACTCCGTGGGGTGGAGAGCCAGCGAGCGGCAACAGGATCGTCGGGAACACTGTCATTGATGGGGACTACGGGATCAGTCTTCAGTACGATGCGCTGAACACGCTGATCGAGAGAAACGTTCTCTCTGGCAACTACGTTGCGATCAATGGTTTTGGCTGGGGTGGCGCGGAACCTGTTGGATCGGCTATCCGTTTCAACAGCATTGCGGGGAACACGTATGGCGTGGTCAACTATGACCTGCCGAACGCGGTTGTTTCCGGACTTGACGCGGCCCTGAACTGGTGGGGTTCGGCTGAGGGACCGACGGTTGCCACGAACCCTGATGGGGATGGCGACACGATCTACGGCGACGTGATCTACAGCCCGTGGCTGGGGTCGAACCCGGACGGGGATGCGTTGCTGCCCGGGGTCCAGATTACGGACCCGCTGTACATCGTGGTGGCGCCGGTGGGACCGGAACCCACGGGGGGCTACCTGAACACGGCGATCGGAGGATCGAACGAGATCACCGGCGTGGGTGCACACACGATCGGAGTGCGTGCAGGCACGTACGATGCCAGTGAGCCGGTCACCAACGCAGTGAGCCTTCTGAACGAAGGGGGCTCGGCGGCGCAGACGGTGCTGACGGGGCCGATGAGCCTCGCGTCAGGGAACGTGCGAGTCGGTCGGTTCGGGCAAGGGTTCACGGTGCTGGGGCCGATCACGGTCGGCGCGGGCGTCGACGCCTCGACGATCCACATCAACTGGAACTGTCTGTTTGACAGTGTGACGAACGAGGGGTTGAACACGCTGGATGCGACGTTCAACTACTGGGGCGAAGACGGCCCGAACACAGTGGGGGATGTGGCGATCTTCCCACTGCTTCCTGTATGCGCGGACACGATCATTGAGTACATCCAAGGCTTGGGACTGACGCCGCTGGAGGCGATCGAGTACGCGGAAATGGTCGGACTGAACGTGGATGAGCTGGATGCGTTGCTGGTGGTTCAGCTGATGCGCGAGTTCGGGTTTGGGCGCGGAGAAGCTGAGGAGATCGTGGACGAGTACGGCTGGTTCCTGGTGAGCCATGCGCTGTCGATGGCGTTCGGGGAGTATGAGGAGTTCTCGACGCTACTCCTCGGGTATGCGCTGGGCGGCCCGGCGGGTGGAGGAGGTGGCGAGACGGAAGTGCATGTGGTTGGAGACACGATTCCGTTCTCGCTGGAGCTGCTGCACCCGGTGACGGGGGAACCGATCACGACGGGCGCAATGACGGCCTCGGTGCTGCACACGGATGAGAATGGCGACACGTGGTTTGTGGCGCTGGAGATCATGACCTACTCGGAAGAAGAGGGGCGGTTTGTGTGCAGTCTGGACACGACGGGGTACGCGCCGGGGATCTATGAGGTGGTGTTGGGATCGCGAGATCTACGACATCACTGGTTCCAGATTGAGTTGGTGGAGGGCTAGCCTCCTCCTTGCGAACGGCCGCGGGCGGACGGGTGCCACCGTCCGCCCGTGCTCTTCCTGTCCGTATTCCCTGTGAGATGAGCGGCATGGAATGGCGGTTGGAGTTGACCAACCAGATAGAATACGTTACTGTGCTTTTTGTGGGTTCGATCTCTGAGCCACAGAGGGCTGGGTTCCTGCTCGGTTTTGGTCAACGTCCTGGGAGAGATCAGGGAGTGGATCGGAGGTGTAGGGAAACCCAACGCGAGCCTCCTCCTGCGAACGGCTGCGGACGGACGTGAATCGCGTCCGTCCGCATGCATTCTCCAAGCGCTGCGAACGAGACGATTGATCCGAAAGCAGGGCTTCACATCGTGGTTGACGTAGAAGGAAGAATCTGCTACATTAATCCGCGGTGGGCTGAAGGTCTGGGAAGAGACTTCGCACACCATCTCCGAAAAGGGTAAACCTGGTGCGAGCCAGGGGCACAAAGCATCGAGACCCACGGGGTCAGTCGAGCTGCCGGAGGAAGGGAGATCCGGTGGCTTATCGTTTTTCCGAGTCTGACCGAGAGGGAGGACCGCACTGCCGTTGCGGCAATGCGGTCCTCCTTTCTATGGGGAGACGAAGATCGGAGAGATGAAAGCCAGAGCCAAATGGTGGAGGGCTTGCGGTGCCTCCACGTAGGGGGAAGGGGAGGCTAGAGATGAAGTGGAGTGTGTTGCTTGCGTTCGCTCTTGCAACGACGTTGATGGTTGGACTGCCGGCAGTTGCGGCGGCGGACGATGATGCATTGCAGGCGGGCGGAGAGCGTCTGGTGGAGATGCAGAACACTGATGGCGGCTGGGGATGGCAGCTGACAGGTCCGAGCGCCTCCAATACGATCGGACCTATTGCGACAGGGCTCGCACGCGGGTATTGGCACACGGAGGACCCGTCCTTCACGGCGGCGCTTGCCCTGACCGGCGACTATCTGCTCGGGAAGACGGCGTTCTCTACGTCAGATGGGTACCTAGCCATGATGCTGGACAGCGTCTTTGGTGGCACGACGTATCGAGACCATCTCAGGACCAATTTCTACGACAAGCTGGAGGCCGGGACGTATGATCGGAAAGGCACCAACTACGATGCAGCGGGGTATGTCAACTTCATCCGTACGAACCGATCTGGCACGATCGCGAACTTAGCTGCCTGGGACATCGGGATGGGGCTTGTGGGTGCAGCTGCGTGCGGCGCAGACACGAGTGCATGGATCGATGGAGCAAAGGCAGAGATCGACGAGCTGGACAGCAGTGGCTACTACGACGTCGTGGGCCTTGCTGGAGCGTTGTACGGGCTTGCGTTCGTGGGTGAGGAGTTCAACCCCACGGCTGGCCAACATGCAGCCGCAACGTCTTTGGCGGATTTGGCGGAGATCCTGGCAGGGTACCAGATTGCTTCGAGTGGCGGCTTCACCTGGAACGCCAACTACCTGAACCCAGGGGAAGACAACGAGACCACCCAGGAGACGGGTTATGCAATCCTTGCGCTGAACGAAGTGGATCGCATGAAGTACCTCGACACCATTCAAGACGCTGCGGACTGGTTGATCGGGTTCCAGCTGGCAACGGGTGGGTGGATGAACTACGCCGGCTCCAGCAGTGAGAACAACGAGATCACAGCCGAGGCGATGTGGGGGATCCACACAGTGTACTTGCAGGATATTGCTGTGGGGCCTGGTGGGAACGATAGCGGGTTTGGCTACGGATTCGTTCCGTTCGCCTCGATTCAGCGAGCAGTCTCGATGATCCAAGGGCTTGGCGGCACGGTTTACGTGGCACCGGGGGGCTACGCAGAGCCTACGGAGATCCTCATCAGCGGAGATGTGGATGTTGTCGGGACTGACGGGGAGACGACAATTCTGACACCAGGGCCGGGATTCGCTGGTTCATACCTATTCAGGATCGTCGGGGGTGAGGGCAACATCAGCAATCTGACGCTGGATGGCACGGGCAACCTCTACGGGGGGGTTAGGTACACGGGACCCGGAACCGGAACACTCGACAACAACATCATCAAGAACATTGTGTCAGGCACATACTCAGGGTTCGGAGTGGTCGTCTACGCTGATGATGTTACTGTCAGCAACAACGTTCTGACGAACATAGGGAGAGTCGGTATCTGGGTTGGTGGACAAGACGCCGTGGTGACCGGAAACCAGTACACAGGCAAGGGTGCCGTAGACAGCCTGGATTACGGCATTGAGGTTGGCTTCGGGGGAAGTGCAACGATCATCGGAAACACGATCACGGACTGCCTGGCAACGGCCTCATCCGACGGCTCCGCGTCAGCAGGGATCCTAGTGAGTGACCTGTATGGTCTTGGCACAGCCGCCACGATCATCGGGAATGTCCTCAGCAACAACACCTACGGCATCGCTGCTGGCTACGGAGACGCAGATGCATCTGTCATCGTAGCCCGTTTCAACAGCATCACCGGGAACAGCATCTTGGGTTACCGGAATCCGAGCGTTGTCGTCACTGATGACGCGGCCCTGAACTGGTGGGGTTCGGCTGAGGGACCGACGCACGCCGGCAATCCAGACGGTGCCGGCGACGCGGTGAGCGACAACGTGATCTACAGCCCGTGGCTGGGGTCGAACCCGGACGGGGATGCGTTGCTGCCCGGGGTCCAGATTACGGACCCGCTGTACATCGTGGTGGCGCCGGTGGGACCGGAACCCACGGGGGGCTACCTGAACACGGCGATCGGAGGATCGAACGAGATCACCGGCGTGGGTGCACACACGATCGGAGTGCGTGCAGGCACGTACGATGCCAGTGAGCCGGTCACCAACGCAGTGAGCCTTCTGAACGAAGGGGGCTCGGCGGCGCAGACGGTGCTGACGGGGCCGATGAGCCTCGCGTCAGGGAACGTGCGAGTCGGTCGGTTCGGGCAAGGGTTCACGGTGCTGGGGCCGATCACGGTCGGCGCGGGCGTCGACGCCTCGACGATCCACATCAACTGGAACTGTCTGTTTGACAGTGTGACGAACGAGGGGTTGAACACGCTGGATGCGACGTTCAACTACTGGGGCGAAGACGGCCCGAACACAGTGGGGGATGTGGCGATCTTCCCACTGCTTCCTGTATGCGCGGACACGATCATTGAGTACATCCAAGGCTTGGGACTGACGCCGCTGGAGGCGATCGAGTACGCGGAAATGGTCGGACTGAACGTGGATGAGCTGGATGCGTTGCTGGTGGTTCAGCTGATGCGCGAGTTCGGGTTTGGGCGCGGAGAAGCTGAGGAGATCGTGGACGAGTACGGCTGGTTCCTGGTGAGCCATGCGCTGTCGATGGCGTTCGGGGAGTATGAGGAGTTCTCGACGCTACTCCTCGGGTATGCGCTGGGCGGCCCGGCGGGTGGAGGAGGTGGCGAGACGGAAGTGCATGTGGTTGGAGACACGATTCCGTTCTCGCTGGAGCTGCTGCACCCGGTGACGGGGGAACCGATCACGACGGGCGCAATGACGGCCTCGGTGCTGCACACGGATGAGAATGGCGACACGTGGTTTGTGGCGCTGGAGATCATGACCTACTCGGAAGAAGAGGGGCGGTTTGTGTGCAGTCTGGACACGACGGGGTACGCGCCGGGGATCTATGAGGTGGTGTTGGGATCGCGAGATCTACGACATCACTGGTTCCAGATTGAGTTGGTGGAGGGCTAGCCTCCTCCTTGCGAACGGCCGCGGGCGGACGGGTGCCACCGTCCGCCCGC
>CAZQHD010000093.1:0-7368 GCA_964593295.1 uncultured Thermotogae bacterium
CGGTGAGGGCCGACGAGTTCTGCGGTCGGAGAACCGTCCTCATGCTCGTCAGCATCCACGATCTCCTACGGTCGCACAGTCGCCCCACTTGACATTGCCTTCCGGTTCCGCTTTCATATAGAGAAAGTCGTTCTCAACCGACAAGGCCGGGGCACCCCGGCGTCTTCTTCTGTGACCCTCAACGCGCACTGGCGTGCACTTTTCACGGCCTTAGAAGCCACTTGTGACGGATTCGTCGCTCGCCGAAGCACAACTCCATGAAGGAGGACATCGCATGCAACCACCCACAGAGCACCTAGACGCAGCCATCATCGGCGCCGGACAGGGCGGGGTGCCGTTGGCCGAGGCGTTCGCCAACGCAGGATGGAACACCGTTCTGATCGAGCGAGCGTTCGTCGGCGGTACGTGTGTCAACTATGGATGTACCCCGACGAAGACGATGATCGCCAGCGCCGAGGCGGCTGACTGGGTTCGCCGCGCAGGCGCCTATGGTGTCCAGGCCGGCGCGCCAATCGTTGATCTGACCGCTGTCCGCCAACGAAAGCGCGATATCGTGACATCCTTCCGCGAGCACAGCCGCGAGCATCTTGAACGCGTCGACGGACTGGAGCTGATCCACGGCGAAGCGTCGTTCTCCGCACCGCATGCGCTGTCGATCCGGGAAGACGGGGGAGGACAGCGCACCCTCGAGGCCGAGACGATCGTCATCGATACAGGAGCCCGTCCGTCGATTCCTGACATCAAAGGCATCGACGACGTCCCTACCCTCGACTCGACATCCATCATGGAGCTGAATGCGGTGCCGGAACACGTGGCTGTGCTTGGCGGCGGTTACGTAGGTGTCGAATTTGCTCAGATGCTGCGGCGGCTGGGCGCAGCCGTCTCGCTGATCGAGATGTCCAACCATGTGCTCTCCCGCGAAGATCACGACATCTCCGAGGTCGTGGAGCAGGTTTTGGGAGATGAAGGAGTCACAGTGCGCACGGGGTTCACCGTCAAGTACGTCGAGAAGACCAACGGCAAGCTCCGGATCGTGGGTGCACAGGGCGCTCGCGGCCTCGTCGTCTTGTGCACCCATATCCTGATCGCCACCGGCCGGGTGCCAAACACGGATCAGTTGGGTCTCAAGTCGGCCGGGATTGACACCGCCGATCGCGGTCATGTCGTGGTGGACGAGCGTCTGGAGACCTCTGTTCCCGGCGTCTATGCCATCGGAGACGTCAACGGCAACGCGCCGTTCACCCACATCTCCTACGACGATTACCGCATCCTACGTGACAACCTCTTGGACAGGGGAGACTGCACAACGACTGATCGCCTGGTTCCCTATGTCGTGTATACCGATCCGCAGCTCGCTCGGGTCGGCCTTACCCAGCGACAGGCCGATGAACAAGGCCTCCGCTATCGGGTCGCCAAGATGCCGATGTCGCACGTGGCACGGGCACTGGAGACGGAACGGACCGCGGGCGTCCTCAAGGCCCTTGTTGATGAGGAGACGGACCGCATTCTCGGAGCTACCGTGCTCGGCGCAGAGGGAGGCGAGATGATGTCCATCATCCACCTCGCCATGCTCGCCGACCTTCCGTACACGGCCTTACGAGACGTCCCGTTCGCACATCCGACGTTCGCCGAAGCGCTGAACAATCTGTTCAGCTCCTGGTCGGACGAGTGATCGCAGACAACAAGCGGAGCGTACACGAGGCAGAGCTCCAACTGGGTGGCGGGTTCGTGCGTTCACTCTCATAGTTCGTAGGCTAGAACCGATAGTAGGCGTGCGATAGGCGATCCGACACGACGGCACGGCGGAAGATGCTCCGCAGAGCCTCTACGGCCGCACAGATCTCGTCGGATCCCTGGATCTTCTGCAGCTCCTCGCCGATCAGGTCGGTCTCCGGGGATTGGATGACGAGCCCGATCACAATCTGGTAGTCGTCCACGGGATACAGCGGCAGTTGCACCGTGTACACACGATCTGTAGGGATCAGGATCTCCGGGTAGAGGGTCATCACCGTCGGCGTCACGTGCGCCAGGAGGATACTGGACGACACCCCTCGGTCGAGCTTTCCGCGATGGTTCAGTGGGTTGAACACCAGTTCGAGGTGCGGGCGTGCGGATCGCTCCAGTCGGAAGCTGAACACATCCACCTGTGCGACCTCGTCGATCTCTGCCTTCAACGCTTCGACGGCGTTGACCACCTCATACCGGTCGCGATCGTTGCGGTACGCGCGCAGCATGGACTCCACCGTCACGATGTGAGCATCGTACTCGTTCGTGTCAGAGGACGTCTCCACGGCGCCTTCCTGCTCCGTGAAGTACTGCTGGCAGACACGATCAAGCTCCAGTTCCACGTCGACAAGGATGTGGCTTCGTACGGAATCCGCACGTTCAGCAAGGGATTGCGCGGCGAGAAACGGGAGCCCGATGAGCTGATCTCGCCCGGGCCCCTTCGTCTGGAGCTGAAACAAGCGTCCGCCGGAGACCCCCAGATTGAGTGTCTCCACCTGTACCGGCTCTGTGCTCAGGGTCTCGAAGCCGGGCACCGGCCGTTTGAGCGCCGCACGAAACGCCCCTTCCAAGACCATCGCTGACTGCACAACGTTGGCGGCGAATGACGGCGATGCGGACTCGTAGACGAAGACGAATCGGTCGCCCAGGAACTTGGAGAACAGCGGCCGGCTGTGCAGGTGACGCTGCACGAACTGCTGATAGGCCGACATGAACCACGGCAGCTCGGCGCCCATCTGTTTCGCCGCCTCCAGGAAAGAGGTCAGCTCTCCAGCAACCACGACACTTCTAATGGCGGTTCCCGCTCCTCTCATCGCAACAACCCTCCGTGGATCGCGAAGGCTGAAGAATCAGCTAGATTCTCAGTATAGCGAAAGCGACCAAGGGATTGCAACAAGATCCACGTGTGCCTGGGGAGCGAACGATGGACGGAGCAACGTCTCGCGTGCGAGATCGCAAGCGTCGCCAGTGTTCCTGTCGAGGCGCATTCCGAGCCATCGGGCTCGCGCCATCGCTTCGAGCGAGCAATCGGCTCATGAAGTCCTGGTGATCCCCGGCTTCGCACGTCCCCGCCTCGGGGGTGGCACCCCGGCCACGCGGTTCTCGAAGCGAGGCATCGATCCGCACGCGGCCGAGGTGCCTGGGCCGAGGTTCGCTTACTCCTCCTCCACCACGATCGCTTGCACCGGGCAGTTGCGCGCTGCCTCCTTCAGTGTCTCCAGGTCGGCCGCCGAGGCATCCACCACGTGCGACTTCCCCTCGTCGTCCAGCTGGAAGGCGTCAGGCGCAATCTGTACGCAGATCGCCGATCCGACACAGAGTTCACGGTTGACGTGGGCTTTCATCTTTCCTCCCTTCGTCTTGCTCGTTGTCCTCTCCTCGGATGCTCACGTTCTGGGGGTAGCATTGTGGCTTCCCGGGGGCGCCATTGGAGAGCGAACGCAGGCGCTCTGTCTCCTCAGCGCAGGGCACAACGACCTCCTAAGACGATTCTGGTGCTTCGACGAGAGCAATGAGGAGAAGCGGATGTAGGACGTTTGAGATGATCCCATTGTGGAAGGCCGGTGGGGGGCTGTCAAGTCCTCCCCGCGGGTCGGCGCCCCCGGGGAGGGTTGACAACTCGAACTGAGCCGGGATTTGACCCTGCGGCACGCGTCTGCTAGACTGGAGCGATTCGGATCCTTCTCAAGCTTTCCCAGGTATTTCCTTCCGCTATTTGTTTCCTGCTCCGTGGCGTCGAACCATCCACTCTGGGGAAAACCTTCCTTCTCATGATCACATCGCGTACCCCACTGGGCTGCGGCTCGCGAGTGCCCCGATACATCCTGGACAGAGGACAGAAGGAGAGCTGTGAGATATCCAAAGCCAATCGATGTCACGGACTACCGACAACTGGTGGGCGATGAGACGGTTGAGCGCGTTCGCGACAAAGCGAAGCCGCTTCGTGGCATGCAGATCGCCCATGTCAACTCCACCTACTACGGGGGCGGAGTCGCCACGCTGCTGTCCTCATTGACGTTGCTGCTTGACAGCGTCGGCATCAAGACTGAATGGCGGGTCCTCCAAGGTTCGCCCGACTTCTTCTCCATCACGAAGAAGATCCACAATGCCCTCCAGGGCGGCACCATCAACCTGAGCGAGCGGAAGATTCAGATCTACCATGACGTCATTCGGGCCAACGCGGTCCGCAACCAGCTGGCCCACGATTTCGTGATTGTCCACGATCCGCAGCCGCTGGCGATGATCGAGCACTACACACGGCGAGGTCCTTGGATATGGAGATGCCATGTCGATCTCAGTCGTCCTGACGAGGAGGTGTGGGCATTCCTGCAGCCCTACGTGGAGGCACATGATGCTGTTGTCGTCTCGCTTCCCGAGTACTTCCAGGAGCTGAAGACGCCCCAAGTGGCCTTCTCGCCCGCGATCGATCCGTTCTCGATCGCCAATCGCGAGTTCAGTCAAGACGAGATCGAGGACCGGCTCCGGCACTATGACATTCCCACCGACCGTCCGCTCGTGGTCCAGATATCGCGGTTCGATCGATGGAAGGATCCCGAGGGCGTCATCGAGGCGTTCAACATCGCTCGGGAGCAGGTGGACGCAACGCTCGTGCTGCTGGGAAACATCGCCACCGACGACCCGGAAGGCCAGGAGGTGTATCAGTCGCTCCTGGAGAAGCGGGATGAGCGGGTTCTCGTCATCAGCAAAGAGGATACGTCGCTGGTCAACGCGCTCCAAGCCCGTGCCGCCGTCGTCGTACAGAAGTCGATTCGTGAGGGGTTCGGGCTCACCGTGGCCGAAGCGATGTGGAAGGGCACACCGGTGATTGGTGGCGATGCTGGAGGCATCCGCCTTCAGATCGAAGACGGGGCGAACGGCTTTCTCGTCTCCACGGTGGAGCAGGCCGCTGAGCGCATGGTACAGCTGATCGAGGATTCTGATCTACGAGAGAGCATGGGGCGGAAGGCTCGCAAGAGCGTCAAGGAACGGTTCCTGTTGATCAACTTACTGGAGCGCCACCTCGACTTGCTCAACAGGTTCGAGACGATCTACCGGCTGACGGATCAGTAACCGCATGACACCGAGGCGTGATAACGCTAGGGAGGTATGTCGTATGAAGACACTTATACACCGCAGATTCATCCTGTGGAGCATCCTATTGGGATGGATGGTACTCCTGCTTCTCCTCACAACAGCATGTGGAGAGCGAGAGACCCCGGCGCCAGATGGGGAATCGGTCTCCCCAGCGCAACCCCCATTCATCACAGTCAGCCAGTTGCTCGAATCCCCGGGGGAGTATGAAGGGGCCGTGGTAAGCACGGTGGGACAGATCGAGGAGTGGTTCGAGCCGGCCGTCGTTCGTCTGCGCAGCTGCGTCGTGCTCGACTGCCGCCAACTCCTGGTCACCGGGATCTCCGAGGAGGACGTGGAGGCGGCCATTGAGAGCGATCTACCGATCCGCGTCGTCGGGATGCTTCGCCTGCTTCCCCCGGAGAATCTGTTGGGGGAAATCCGCCCGACTGATCCTGCGTATCTTCCGTTCGTTCGAGGACCGGTGATCGAGGCCGATACGGTGGAGGTGCTCACCCTGGACGCCCTCGTCGGCTTGTCCAACACCTTCCTGCCGATCATCGCACAGGATCCGGAGCGCTTCATCGGAAGGGAAGTCGCACTGCAGGGCGGCATCCGGAGGGTGATGACCGATCAAGTGTTCACACTCATGGACACGACCTACACCGCCGAAAGCGACGAGCTGCTTGTTCTGGCACCGACCCAGGAGCTGATCGACACCCCGCCGTCCGAAGGGGCTCCTGTGGGAACGCGGGGAACGGTCCAGTGGTTCGATGCAGAGGAACTCGCTGCACTGCTCGATGTCTCGGCAGAGGCGTTCGAGGAGTATCATGGGAAGGTGATGATCGCCGCCGACTCCCTGTGGATCGATGACGAGCCTCCTCTTCCCGGCTCGGCGGCGTTGTCGCCCGTTCTTCGTCCGGCGTCGCTCGACCACGAACTGCAACTGTTGTCGGTCATCGAGTCCCCCACGACGTTCGTCGACCAGTGGATCGTCGTGAGCGGGCAGTACGTTCGTCCTGTCGGCGGTTTCGGGCGAGTGATCTCCGGACTGGGCCTCGCCGTGGAACACGAGCTCCTGGTCCTCGATCCCTATGTCCAAGCACCGTACGACCGCCTTCGGTCGGGGCTCCCTGTATTGGTGGGGGGCAAGGTTGTGAGATTCGACCAGTCAGAGACCCAGGAGATGCTCGATGTGGCGCTGGACGATCAGGCCTTCGCCCCCTACCAGAACCAAGCGATACTTATCGCGACAAGGATCCGTCCCATTCCCGAGAGTCAAGTTCAGCGGCTGCGACGGGGCGTGCTGGAGATGCTGGTCAAGTCCCCCGATCCGTACATCGGATCTCAGGTCGCCGTGTATGGACAGGTCGCCGAGTCCATCGGCACGGGTGTGTTTGCTCTGACGACCGGCTTGTTCGGCGACGAGATGCTCATCCTCCAGACGGAGGAGCCGGACGATCTGGCAGGAGGGGACGGAGTAACCGTGATCGGCACGCTCGTCTGGTTCGAACCGCAGGAGTTGTCGCAGAAACTCGGGCTTCCACTGACAGCGGAAGCGTTTGATCGGTTCGAGGGTCGTCCGGTACTGCTCGCGGAACGGGTCCACCCGGGTTCCGAAGACGAAGGCCACGAGTGATGGAACCAGTCCTTGGCGAGGAGGCCGAATGAGTGAGCGTGATCGCATGATCCGATGGTTCGAGGACATCGGTTCGGACGATGCCGTCATAGAAGGATGAGCTGTGTCGCCGCGTTCATGATCTCTGCGGAGTCCCCATCCTCTCCGCCGGCGACGTCGCACGACGCATCGCCCAGCGTCGGAACCAGCATCCAACCCGACAGGCGCTGCAGGCGATCACCGAGGAGATGTTCGACCGGCAGGGCCCTTACTACTTCATGGACCGTCTGATCTCCGAGATCGAGGACAAGGGACTCACGTCTGCCGTCATCAACGGCGTTCGTACGCCGAGCGATGTCGACCGGCTACGATCGGCGTTCGGGGCGGGGTTCGTGTTGGCTCACGTGTCGGTGCCCGATCCTCGACTGCGATTCGAGCGGCTGAGAGGGAGGGGAGAGGCAAGGGATCCCGACTCGTACGAGGAGTTCCTTGAGGAGGAGAGAGAAGGCGAGAGACTCCTGGCGATCGACGAAGCCATCGAACGCGCCGACCTCACGATCATGAACACGGCAACACGCGAAGCGTTCCGCCGCCAGATCGATCGACAGCTGATCGACGGCGTGCTACGACCTCGTGGACTCTGCGGAGAAGACGAACCGATCGAAGGAGGAACC
>CAZQHD010000094.1:0-7344 GCA_964593295.1 uncultured Thermotogae bacterium
TTGCATGTGTTAAGCGCACCGCTAGCGTTCATCCTGAGCTGGGATCAAACTCTCTCAGTTTCTTGTTTTGATCCATTCAATCGTTGGGTTATGATCGAATCAGGTGTTGCAAAGAACACAACTATCACGCTATCCACTTTTCAAAGACCAACAAGCAACGAGGAAGTATAGCCAGGCTAAACCGGCCTGTCAAGGAGGCCCCGCAAGGGGACCAACCACAGATCCCGTCTGCTGCTTCCTCGTTGCCTCATCCTACTTCAAGCACTATACTGAATGCAAGCCCAGTCGCTCGAGTACTTTCTTACGTAAGGCACCACGCCCCCGATAGGAGGATTGCATCGATGACCGGCCGAATTGGCGTCTTGGGGGGAGGGGATTCGCCGGAGCGCACCGTCTCCCTGCTCTCGGCGCGGGGCGTGTACGATGCCCTTCAACCGCGCCACAGCGATGTTCAGCTCATCCAGATCGAGAGTCTCGATGATCTTGTTCCCAAGCTACAAGGTGTGGACATTGCGTTCAATTGTCTCCACGGCGGCGCTGGAGAAGATGGCACTGTGCGCTTGCTCCTCGATGTGATGGGGATTGCCTGCATTGGCTCCGGCGCTCTGGCCTGTGCGCGCGCCATGGACAAATCCCAGGCCAAGGCGCTCTTCCGTGCCGCGGAGATCCCCACACCACCTGGGGTCGATGCTGACGCAGCTTCCTTGGACAAGGCGCTCCATACCGCTCGCGAGAGCGTCCCCTATCCGAGGATCCTGAAACCACAGTCCGGTGGATCCACGATCGCTGTACACCTTGCCGAGGACGAAACGTCGCTGCGCGACGCGGCAGATTCGGTCCTCACGACGAACGATCGTGTGCTGATCGAAACATTTATCCCGGGGCGAGAGTTGACCGTCGGAATTCTCCGAATCGATGGAAGAGAGACTCCACTCCCGGTGGTGGAGATCCGATTCTCCCAACCTCTGTTTGACTATAAGGCCAAGTACCAACCAGGCCACGCGGAGTTTCTCGCTCCGGCCCCACTCCCCGATGCGGTTTCCCAGCGCGTACAAGCGGTGGCTCTGCAAGCCCACCATGCGCTCGGGTGCGCCGGCTTCTCTCGCGTCGACCTACGGCTACGCGAGGACGACACGCCCTATGTACTAGAGGTTAATGCGCTGCCGGGGATGACACCGCTCTCGGATCTTCCGCGCGCCGCCGCCACTCGCGGGCTCGACTACGTTCGATTGGTGGAGATCATGCTCGCCACCGCGACACACGGATGATAAGGTTCATCCCATCGATTGGAGTTCCTTCGGCGGATCATGGAAGATATCCCCCAAGCGCTTCCCTGCAGGGGTCTTCCGCATGATCCCACCAGGGCTCACGGAGGTGGACACAACGCATCATGCGCAGCGTATCCGAGAAGACGAAGGCTCTTCAGGGGTCGCCCATCCGGCGACTGGTTCCCCTGGCGGTGGCCGCCAAGAAACGCGGTATTCACGTCTATCATCTGAACATCGGTCAGCCCGACATCCCGACGCCTGAGTCTTTCATGAAGGGCGTTCGCGAAGCAGAGATCAACGTCTTGTCCTATGCGCCTGCGCCTGGGATCCCGGAAACCATCGACGCGCTCCTCCAGTTTTATGCGGACATGGGCATTCCCCTGAACGAGAACGAGCTTCGAGTGACGATCGGCGGATCCGAGGCATTCACGTTCGCGCTCCAGACCACATGCAACCCTGGCGACGAGGTGCTCATCCCCGAGCCGTTCTACCCGAACTACGCGGGCCACGCGTTGATGAACGGGATCACTGTGGTTCCGATCCAGACGAAGATCGCGGATGGCTTCCATCTGCCCCCCATGGCGGAGATCGAGGCACTGATCTCACCCAGGACTGCGGCCATTCTCTTCTCCACGCCAGGCAATCCCACCGGTGTCACGTACACACGCGACGAGATGGAAGGGCTCGGCGACCTGGCCAAGAAGCACAACCTGTTTCTCATCTCCGACGAGCCGTACCGGGAACTGGTCTACGGCGCCCACGCCACAAGCATCCTGGAGATTCCGGGGCTGGAGTCACACGCCATCCTCGTCGATTCGATCTCCAAGCGGCTGTCAGCATGCGGCGCGCGGATCGGGTGCGTTGTCAGTCGCAATCCGGAGGTGATAGCGGCCATCGACAAGCTTTGCATGATCCGGCTGTCCGCGCCGACCTTCGAACAGCTGGGGCTGGTTTCGTTTCTTCGCGATCCCTCGTACAAGCAGGAGATCATCTCCATACGGAATCGGTTTCACGCCCGTCGTGACGCACTCCTCGACGTGCTTCGGCGCATTCCGGGCGCTGTCTGCCACACACCCGAGGGGGCGTTCTATCTGTTCGTGAAGCTTCCGCAGATCGACGACTCCGAGAGCTTCGTGAAGTTCATGCTCAACGACTTCTCGTTGGACGGAGAGACCACGATGGTCGCCCCCGGCGCCGGGTTCTATGCGACGCCGGGCCTTGGTGGCGACGAGGTTCGGATCGCCTATGTGCTAGAGGAAGAGAAATTGGTACGCGCAGCGGAGGTCCTGCAGGCAGGGATCGAGGCGTACGTACGACAGACTGTCAGCCGGAGAGCACAGCCTGTATGAAGGAACGACTCGACAAGGTGATCAAGGAACGTCGGCTGATTCGCAGCCGCTCCAGAGCGCAACGCATGATCGAGGCTGGCCGGGTGGTTGTGGACGGACAGGTGATCGCGCGTTCGGGGCATCTGGTCGCTGCGGACGCGGAGATCGAGATCACGTCCTACGAGGCCTACGTGAGCCAAGGGGGAGCGAAGCTGGAGGCGGCGCTCGCGGCCTTCCAGGTGAGCCCAACCCACTCGGTGTGCCTCGACCTCGGTGCCTCCACCGGGGGCTTCACCGACTGTCTGCTGCAACATGGCGCAACCCGAGTGTACGCTGTCGATGTCGGACACGGACAGATCCATCCTCGCCTGCGCACCGACCCCCGGGTCATCGTCCGAGAAGGCGTCAACGCCCGCTACCTTGATGCACAAGACGTCCCCGAGTCGGTGGACTTGGTCACGGTCGATGTCAGCTTCATCTCGCTTCGACTCGTGCTTCCCCCGCTCGTCGACTTCCTCTCCGCTCACGGGAGCATCATCGCCCTGATCAAGCCACAGTTCGAAGTCGGCAGGGAACAACTCCCTCAGGACGGTGTCCTCAAGGATGAGCCTCTCCGTCGCCGGGTGGTGGATACGCTGTGCAGCGATCTCGAGTCTCTCACCCCTTGGTCGGTGATTGATCGCACGCCATCGCCGATTCGCGGGAGCCGCGGAAACGTGGAAGAACTGGTCCATCTCCGATGACCCACAACGAGGTTCCGCGTGCGCCACGCTGTCACAGAGGCTTCCCGTTCTTCTCGGTTGGTCAAACGGCAGCTGACCGAGTAGACTGACGTTCGTCCCATGAACGCCTTCCAAGAGCACGAAGAGGCTGCACAACACGATATCTCTGAGCATGTTGCGCGATTCCGCGAGATGTTCGGTGACATGCACGATCCTGCCTACCTTGTGGAAACCCTCACCGCCCGCATCCTCGCCTGCAACGACGCCGCCGTGAGGCAGACAGGCTACCCACGTGATGAACTCATCGGCAGAGACCTGGTCAAGGACTTTCGCGTTCACGATCCCACGCTTCCTTCGGAGACCGTCTTCGCGAGCCTCGCCGAACACCGTGGCCTGCGCCTTCGTGACAAGAAGCAGCGTAAGGACGGGACCCAGTACTGGGACGACATTGTCCTCTTCCCGTTCGGATCGGGGGTTCCAGCCATCCACGTGTCGATCAACCGAGACATCACGGCCCGCGCGCAAGAGGAGGCCGTGCTCCGCGAGAGCGAGATGCGCTACCGAACCATCTTCGAGTCCAGCAGCGATGCCCTCATGGTCCTGTCACAACACGGAGAGATCCTCGAAGCCAACCCGGCCGCGCACGCGATGTACGGATATCCCTCTGATGGCCTGGTCGGTCTTCATGCGGATCAGCTGATCGCGAACGACATGACCGGCCGCTTCTCCGACTTCCGGATGGCGGTGGAGCAAGAACAGAGCGTGTGCGCCCGCTCGATTCACCGGCGCAGAGATCGAGCCACGTTCGCCGTCGAGATTCAGGGCAGCACATTCTCCCATCAAGGACGCCCGTTGGTGCTTGCCGTGATTCGGGACACGCAAGCCCAGGTCAACGCGCTGCGTCGTCTGAAAGCCGGGCGGCTCAAGGTGGAGCGCCTGCATGAGGCGGCCGCGCTCCTCGCTTGCGCACAGGACGAATCCTCAATCTACCAGTTGGCAGTGGACTCGGCGCAGCAGATCCTGGCGTTTGAGCTGTGCACCCTGGACATGGTTGAGCACGGTAGATTGGTCGTGAAGGCCACGTCGTCGGACCTCTCCCCCGATATGTCTATTGCCCTCGATCTGAACGAGAAGAGCCTGGCAACCATGACATACAAGACCGGGAAGACATTCCGCTTTGGTTCGTTGGATGCAGTCCCCGATGCCCGCCCGACCCAACAGAGCTTCCAATCCGGCATCAGTTCTCCGATCGGGTCGTTCGGCGTGTTTCAGGTCGTCTCCGAGCAACCGCATGCGTTCAGCGAGCACGACGTACAGCTTCTCGAACTTCTGCTTCGACACACCGCCCAAGCCATCGAGCGGATTCGACTGCAGGCGGATCTTACCCAACAGGCAAACCATGACCCTCTCACTGGGGTGTTCAACCGCCGGTATTTCAACCAGGTGATCGAGCAAGAGCTCTCCCGATCTAAGCGGCACCATCACCGCATTGGATTCCTGATGATCGATATCGATCGTTTCAAAGAGATCAACGACCACCATGGCCACCAGACCGGAGATGCCGTTCTCAAAGGGGTCTCTGAGGTCATGAGAAACTCAGTTCGTGATAGCGATGTTGTCGTCCGCTACGGAGAGGAGACGAGTTCCTGGTGATTCTTCTGGAAGCCACCGACGATCTTGTGGAAGCCGAGCGGCGGCTTGCCTGCGCTGTATCTGAGTGGAGTCACAGCTCCCCGATTGTCCCCTTTCCGATCACCCTCTCGATCGGAACCGCCTGCTGGTCTCCGGATTCGGGTCTTCCCATCGAAGCCATCCTCTCGGAGGCCGATCATCACATGTACCAGGCCAAGCGAAGACAGAATGCGAACCTAACACCCCCCCGATAGCACATCGGCGAGCGCATTTGGCATGGGCAATCAGATCCCTGTATACAGGATTCCGTGCAACGCTTGCATCGGGTATCCTACGGACCCAAAACGCATCCAGAGGAAGGAACCTTTGATGGGCAGGGAAGAGACGAGATTCCGGGAGCGCGTCGTGGCGCGACGGATGAAACGACTGCGGCACACCCCAAGCGAACAAGAGCTTCAGAAGGAGATCGACCGACTCCACGAAGCGCAGGGGCACACCGCCCAAAGAGATCGAGCCCTCAGACGCAGAGATCACACACCGCGAACCCTCGGCTGAGGAAACATCGAGCCTGCACGGTCCGGAGAGCCATATGAAGTACCGCCCTGTGCCAGCGATGCTCCAAGGTCTGGCCGGTTCGGTGAGCGAATGGGGAAGCGATGGGTCGATCGCCCGCCAGTAGCGCGAGCCTCGAACTCATTGGGATCACCTCTCGGTCCTACGCCACGTGTCCTGTCGCTGGTCCTCCCTATCCCACGATCATCCCCACCCTCCACTTGTGCTTCGCTAGGGTCCGGGACCCCCAGCGGACGGACCCATGATCGGCGAGAACGCTCGCCTCTTCGATGCGGCGCCATTGAAGTCCCCGCGACCCATGCGCTACACTCGCAGCGTTCTCCCATCGGCTTGAGGCGACGTGCACAACACGTACATGCTGTGTATGCGATGGTTAGAGCCATAGAAATCCCACGGACCCACGAAGGAGGCGTCAGAGAATGATGAGGATTCCGACCGTGCATTGTCTGGCGACCGACCCTGTGGAAGGTGTCGAGACACGCTAGTCGCGAAGCTCCCCTACAGAACAACACGCATCGTGTCTGCTTCATTCCACGCCATTGTCCGACGATCCGGTCTTTCACGACGTCAAGGAATCAGTACGAGCGAGAAAGGAAGAAGATGTCCTCGCGCAAGCACACACCTCATGAGAGTCGTCGACTGCAGCGTCTCCCCGCGGGATACACGGTACGTCCTGCACAGCCGGACGATGCACCCCACGCAGTGGCTTTGTTCAACCTATGTTCGATGCGTCTGGTGGGCGAAGCACCGAACAGCGAAAGCGAACTTCGCGTCGAGTGGAGCGCGCCCAAGTTCGATCTGTCGCGCGACACACGAGTCGTCCTCTCACCCAGGGGCGATCTGGTCGGGTATGCCGAGCTCTGGGACACCGCAGATCCCCACGTGGTCACCTACGCATGGGGGCGCGTTCACCCGGATCATCAGGGACAAGGGATTGGATCGTTCCTGATGGCTTGGGAAGAGCAGCGAGCCCGACAGGCAATCGAAAAGGCTCCGCCGGATGCACGAGTGGTTGTGCGCACCGGCGCACTGGACCGCGATCTCGCATCGACCCGTCTCCTCACGGATCATGGGTTCAGCCCGGTCCGGCAGTTCCTCCGGATGATGATCCAGATGACGAAGATGCCAGCCGCCCCAAACTGGCCCTCGGGCGTCACCGTTCGGACCTTCGACCGGTCCGACCTGGAGGCCACAGCACGTACCGTGCGGGATTCGTTCTCCGATCACTGGGGACACGTCGACATCCCATTCGATCAGGACCTCGAGGAATGGCGACACTTGATCGACACGGACGAACACTTCGACCCCTCGCTCTGGTACCTGGCGGAGTCGGATGAAGAACTCGTCGGCGTTGCGCTGTGCACCCTCAAGCGGCATGAGGATCCGTCCATGGGATGGATTGACACGCTCGGCGTTCGGCGCGCATGGCGACGGCGCGGGATCGCACTCGCCCTCCTGCAGCATGCACTGTATGACTTGTACACACGGGGAAAGCCGAAGGTCGGTTTGGGCGTCGACGCGGAGAGCCTGACCGGAGCCACCCGGTTGTATGAGCAAGCCGGTATGTGCTGCGAGCGACGTTCGTTGACGTACGAGAAGCAGCTGCGCGCCGGTGTCGATCTCACCCGCAAGGCGCTCGAACCCAGTGACGGGATGCCCACACCCTAGGGGGTCCCCCACTGGCACGAGGAATCGGCCCTTCGACGTTACTGTCGGTGGGCAGATCCAACGTGTTGGAGAGGCGGCATGGTTCAGCTCCTATCCGGGCGCCTCTCCATCAACCCTTGAGGGCAGCACCACAGAGAACGGGGTGAGCCTGGA
>CAZQHD010000095.1:0-7232 GCA_964593295.1 uncultured Thermotogae bacterium
GTCGAAACATGCAAACAGGCGCTTCACTTCTCGCTTCTTCCCCTCGCTCAGCGTCACCACCGGATGGGGTGGGGAGCCTACCATGCTCCCGTCCCGGATGCGCAGACGATCGCCGGCATCCTCCACCCCCTGCTGCATCCGCCGGAGGACGCGCTGCATCACGTTCTCATCGGGGAGGCGTCGGAGCCAGACATGGTACGTCTTGAGCACTTCGTAGCGCGGATGGCTGAGCCCATGCAGAAGCAGTCCATCGTTGGTGATCAGGAGCAGCCCCTCCGCGTCTTGATCTAGCCGACCGGCCCACGAGTAGCCGATGAACCCTTCCGCGCGAAGGACCCGACCGACAGTGTTCCCCTCGTGAGGATCGTCATGGCTGCACAGCATGCCGCGAGGTTTGTGAAACCGGTAGACTCGGAGATGCGGAGGCACAAGCGACAGCGGATGTCCGCGCAGGCGTACGTCACGCAACGCGCCCAACGCGCCGGTGGCAAACGGATCCAACACCACGTGACCGTCCACGCTCACCTCGCCTGATCGAATCAGATCCTGCGCCTTGCGACGCGAGATCCCCGCCTGCTGTTGGATCACCGAGAAGAGCTTCCGATCGACTGAGGATGTGTCCATCTCTATGGCATACGTCAGTTCGCTCGCATCTTCAAGTGCCAAGCTCCTCGCGGTTCGACCAATCTGTGGGCATACTCTGCCCTGCACCGAAGAAGAGGGCCATGGGGATAACGATTGAGCAGTATGCTCTGGGAGAGCGCCGCCTGAAGGACTTCGTCCGGGTTCCTTGGGTGCTGTTATGGGGTGATCCATGCTGGACTCCCCCGCTCAGCGGCGAGCTGCTCGGAAGCCGAACGCTCGGACTCACCGGTCTTCTCTCCGCCCATCATCCGTATCATCGACACACCGAGGTGACCCACTTCTTGGCCCGGGACGGGCGGCGGCTGCTGGGCCGCATCGCCGCCGCCGTGAACCACCGATTCAACGAACACACCGCACAGAAGACTGGATTCTTCGGTTTCTTCGACGTCTGCTCATCCTACGCCGTGGCTGAGATGCTTCTCTCCCGTGCCGAGGAGTGGCTCCGCGACCGCGGCATGAAGGTTCTTCGTGGCCCGGGCGGCTACTCCAACGCGACGCATGAGCCGTATCAAGCGGTTCTGGTCGACGGATTCGACCACCCGCCCACGGTCGAGCTCACACACAATCCGCCCTACTACAGTGTGTTTCTAGAGCGCTTCGGTCTATCCAAGGCCAAAGACTACTATGCGTACCGAATTCCGCTGACGCCTCCCTCCCCTCGGATGAATCAACTGGCCGATGCCGTGCAAAGACGTCGTGCCATCGAGACACGCATCATCGACCCTTCCCATCTTCGAGCGGAGGTCGATCGGATCGTCCGCATCTACAACGAAGCGTGGTCGGCCAACTGGGGGTTCCTCCCGCTGTGCGAGGACGAAGCCGAAGCGATGGCCAAGAGCCTCCGGCTGGTCCTCGATCCAGGACTGATGCGCTTCGCCACCGTGGAAGGAGAGTTGGCCGCCGTGCTCGGCGCCTTGCCGGACCCCTATGTACCCCTGCGTCCACGATGGAACCGTGTAAGAGACTCAGACATGGTTCGGGCAATGCGTGTGCTGCGTACGAAGCATCGGATTCCCGTGATGCGGTTGATGTTCTTCGGTGTGCGTCCTAGATTCCGCAACGTAGGGGTCGACGCGATCCTGTATCAGCAGGTCCAGTCCTACGCGTTCGCTCAAGGGTACAGAATCTGTGAGCCCTCCATGTTGCTGGAGGACAACGACCGCATTCTGCGCGCCGCCGCCCATATGGGCGGGGAGCGGTACAAAACCTGGCGGGTCTACGAAATGCCCCTGTTGTAGGAGAAGATGGTCAGGGCCCAGCCGAAGCCAGGCCCCAACCTGTGCCGAGGAGGCACGAGTCTTGGATCAGCCGCCGCTCCCGAACCTCAGGATGATGCGGAAGTACCACCGGCCGTCGGAGCCGAAGGTCCAGTACCACCCACTCCCAGGGATCCCCATGTGCCACTGCCCGTCCTGCCAGTACCACGTCGCGCCTGGGTAGCTGTAGAACGGGGGGTAGAACGAGTACCCCGGAGGCGGACTGGGGGAAGGAGGAGTGTAGTACGGCGGGGGGGCATAGGCCGGGGGGGTGTACGTGTACGCCGGCACGATCTGGAAGGACGTCCATGCCGAGGAATACGTCGGTTGCGGAACAATGCCCATGATCTGAACCTGGATCTTCTGCGTCGCCGTCTCGGGGTCGGGAGCCATCATCGGAAACGGCTCATAGTACGCGGGGGGCGTCAGGCCCAGACTCACCGGGCTGGCAAGGATCTGAAGGCGCTCCGTTCCGGTGGGGGGGGCGACCAGGAACTGGTAGCTGGCGTTGGGCAGAGAGTGGACTCCGGCCGCTTTGTAGTTTGCCTGGTCGTACGCGTTGGGGAAGATCAGCCGAACCACCCCGTCGGGCTGAATGTCATAGATGTAGATGTACGAGGGCTGTGAGACATAGAACTGGATCGTCGCCGTCTCTCCCACTACATAGCTTGCCTTGTCCGTCCAGATGTTCACCGTCAGTGTCTGCGGAGCCGGCGGTGCAGGGATAATCCCCAGCGGCGCAGGTGAGCTCTGCGCACCTGCCAGCACCGAAGCGACCGACGCCGTCAGCAGCACGCCCAGTAGAAGTCGCCGGATGATCGAGTTCATGGTCATCACCTCGATGGATCTACACGTGGCCCGCTCGGCGGGTTTCATCCCCGGGAACGCACCCGCTCCAATATCTCACTTAATGAGACTTTCGTTCGCTCCCAGTCGCGGATTGCGGGAACACGTCCTCCGCGATATGATCCGCACCCGACAGAGAGGTGACCGCGATGGCGCAAACACTGACGGAGAAGATCCTTGCCTCGCACATTCGTGAAGGCAAGCTGGAACGGGGACAGGACATCGGCATTCGCATCGACCAGTGCCTGACCCAGGACTCGACGGGAACGATGGCGTGGCTGGAGTTCGAGGCGTTGGGACTCGATCGTGTCAAGGCGGATCTGGTGGTGTCGTACTCGGATCACACGTCGCTCGGCTTCAAGGGCGAATCCACCGATGACCACGTGTTTCTGCAGACGATCGCGTCGCACTACGGCGCCAAGTTCTCCAAGAACGGCAACGGGGTCTGTCACCAGATTCACTACGAGCGGTTTGGGATCCCCGGCAAGACGTTGATCGGTTCGGACTCCCACACCCCCACCGGGGGCGGGCTGGGCATGCTGGCGATCGGCGCCGGCGGCATGGACGTGGCCGTGGCGATGGGGGGAGGGCTGTTCTACCTCACCGTGCCCAAGATGATGAAGGTCGTGCTCACCGGAGAGCTCCCGTCCCACGTCGGCGCCAAAGATGCTGCGCTGGAGGTGCTGCGACGCATCACGGTGAAGGGCGGCGTGGGCTATTTCCTCGAGTTCGCCGGACCCGGGGTGGAGACACTGAGCGTGCCCGAGCGCGCCACCATCACCAATATGGGAACCGAGACCGGCGCGACCTCGTCCATCTTCCCCTCGGACGCGGTCACGCACGAGTTCCTACGCATGCAGGGTCGTGAACAGGACTGGGTCGAGTTGCTGGCCGACGAGGGGGCCGTCTACGACAAGACAATCGAGATCGACCTGTCCTCACTGAAGCCGCTGGTCGCCATGCCTGGGATGCCGGACAACGTCTTCGACATCGAAGAGGTGAAGGGTACGAAGCTCGACCAGGTGTTCATCGGCTCGTGCACCAACGGCTCCTATCATGATCTCAAGATCGTGGCCGAGATGCTGAAGGGAAAGAAGGTCTGCACGGACATCGACGTCATCATCTCACCGGGCTCGCGCCAGGCGTGGGAGATGCTCATGGAAGACGGAAGCTTCTTGGAACTCACCAAGGCCGGCGTGCGGATGATCGAGCCGGGCTGCAACGCCTGCATCGGGATCGGATTCGTTCCGGGAACCGGCCATCTCTCGCTGCGTACAGTCAACCGAAACTGGGCAGGCCGCGGCGGGAGCAAGTTCGGTAGACTGGCGCTCTGCGGTCCACAGGTTGCCGCCGCCTCCGCGTTGACCGGGACGATCGCCGATCCCCGCGATCTGCCCGAGGTCACGGTCACGGTGGACCATCTGACGGTGGACGACTACCTAATCCTCGATCCGGTGGGCCCCTCGGTGGAGATCCGACGCAGCCCGAATATCGTCGCCATAGGGAACCAGACGCCCCTGGTTCCCGTGCTCAGCGGAGAGGTCCTCCTGAAGGTTGGAGACGGCGTCTCCACGGACGCCATTCTTCCCGCGGGTCCGCTCACGCAGCATTTGCGATCGAACCTGCCGGAGATCGCCCAGTTCACCTTCCATTACGAGGATGAGACGTTCGCTCAGCGTGCGCTCGATTCGGGCGGCGGGTTTATCGTCGGCGGCGACAACTACGGACAAGGTTCGTCCAGGGAACACGCCGCATTGGCCCCGTGGAAGCTGGGCGTCCAAGCGGTGCTTGCCAAGGCGTTTGCCCGAATTCACCACGCCAACCTGGTGAACATGGGCATCGTGCCGCTCACCTGCGACACGGACAAGATCGACCAGGGAGATTGTCTCGAGATCAACCTTTCGGCTCTCGACAGCCCTCTCGCGATCAAGAATCGAACCAAGAAGACGGAGCTGCCGGCCCAACATACCCTCTCGGAGAGGGAGAAGGCTGTGATCCGCGCCGGAGGGCTGCTCGCATTCACGGCGAGCCCTTCCAAGGAAGGGAACGAAGGAGCCGGGCAGGGTTAACCCTGCCCGATCTTTTTCCTTCGTCTTCCCTTGCACACGTGCACCACAGTTCGTATGATGCCCATATCCTGGGATCGGTGATCCTGAATAATGAGACATCGCACCGACGATCATCCACTGACGACGCTGGAGAAGTGTGTACACATCTTGACTTTGTTCGTAGACGCGCCCGCGCTTTCCGTACCGGAGATCGCCGGAAAGATGGGCCTTCCGCGCAGCACCGCCTACCGGTATGTCGCAGCGTTGAAGGCCCACCTTCTGGTCGAAGAGACAGAGAGAGGACACGGATACCGTCTCGGCCCCAAGGTGCTCGAACTCGCCTCGGCCATGTCGCGTCGCCCGATACGAGAGGTCGCCATGCCGTATCTGGAGCGCATCGGTCGCGAAACGGGTGAGACGATCATCCTGTGCGGGTTCCGCGACCACGTTGGCGTCTGCTTGGAGAAGGTCGAAGGGCATCACGCGCTGCGAGTCTCCTACGAAATCGGCGATCTCTATCCCCTGCACGCCAGCGCGACCGGGAAGGCCATCTACGCGCACCTTGAACCCAAGGAGCGACAGCGAATTCTGAAAGAGGTCGGTCTTCATCGGTTTACGGAAATGACGATCACCGACCCTCAGACCCTCGAACACGAGGTCAGCACGATCCGAGAGCAGGGATACTCCGAGTCCCATGGGGAGGCGATCGAAGGGACCCACGGGCTCGCCGCGCCGATCTTCTCCTTCTCGGGCCGTGTGGTGGCCTCCATCGGCGCTTCAGTGCCTCAACATCGAGGAGAAGGCGAGAACCGCACTCGCCTCATTGAGCTTCTGACGAACGCGGCAGAGCAGATCACAAGAGAGATCACAACGCAGGACATGCCGTCCGACGAGTCATCCAACCCAACCCAAAGGAGCCAGCAGCGATGAACAGCGAACATCGAACGGACGTTCCCCAAGCTAAGGCCATCACCCGTACGCCAAGCGGACTTCAGGTCCCCGACCATCCGATCATCCCCACCATCCGCGGAGATGGAATCGGCGTGGACATCACCCCCGTCATGCAGCGAGTGGTGGATGCCGCAGTCGAAAGTGCGTACGCCGGAACCAAGAGGATCTCATGGATCAAAGCATTGGCCGGTGACGAAGCAATCGAAGTCCTGCACCCCGAACTGAGCCCGGACCAGATCGCTGACATCCCGCCCGACGATCGACAGAAGCTCTATCTTCCCCAAGAGACAGTGGATCTCATCCACAAGTATCTGGTGGCCATCAAGGGGCCGTTGACCACGCCGGTCGGCGGGGGCATCCGGAGTCTCAACGTCACGCTTCGAAAGGTGATGGACCTGTACGCCTGTGTGCGTCCGGTCCGGTCGGTGGGAACCCCGGCTCCGGTCAAGCGTCCCGAGGACCTCGACATGGTCTTCTTCCGAGAGAACACGGAGGACGTCTACGCAGGCATCGAGTGGAAGGCAGGCACGCCCGAGGCGGACAAGGTGATCGCCTGGCTGCAGAACGAGATGAAGATCGGGGACAAGATTCGCTTCCCCCAGGAGTGCGGCATCGGAATCAAGCCGATCTCACGTGAGGGAACCCGAAGGATCGTGAAGGCTGCGATCGACTATGCGATCCGGAATCAACGCCGTTCCGTCACGTTGGTGCACAAAGGCAATATCATGAAGTTCACCGAGGGCGCGTTCCGTGACTGGGGCTACGAGTTGGGACGGGACTACCCGCAGCTGATCACTGAGGACGAGGTGTTCACCCACTACGATGGCGTGGTCCCTGAGGGGAAGATCGTGATCAAGGATCGGATTGCCGACCAGTTCTTCCAGCAGATGTTGCTTCGCCCGGACGAGTATGACGTGGTGGCGACCATGAACCTGAACGGTGACTACCTCACCGACGCCGCCGCCGCCCAAGTGGGTGGGCTGGGCGTCGCGCCGGGAGCCAACATCAACTACGAGACAGGCATCGCCGTGTTCGAGGCCACACACGGAACGGCACCTAAACACGCCGGACAGAATAAGGTCAACCCAACCAGCCTCATCCTCTCTGCGGTGATGATGCTCCGATATCTAGGATGGACGGAGTCCGCCGATCGCCTGATCGACGCGCTCAGAGCGACCGTTCGTTCCGGCGTCGTCACCTATGACCTGGCACGCCAGATGGATGGCGCAACCCAAGTGTCCACCTCCGATTTCGGCGAAGCCATCGTCAAGAACCTGTAAGGAAGGATCATGGCACAGAAAGGAATACGCGAATACGATGCCAAGCGTCTCCTGGCCAAGGCGGTGCGAGCCGCGTCCGGCGACGCGCTGCAGTTCGAAGACCACCTGGTTCTGGTCGGCCCGGAGACAGACCTCTCTACGCTGCCTAGCCAGCACGCGTGGCTCACGGACACACCGCTGGTCTGCAAGCCGGAGCAGCTGTTCGG
>CAZQHD010000096.1:0-1524 GCA_964593295.1 uncultured Thermotogae bacterium
AACGTCCGAACCTGTCTCCAGTTCCGGGTAAGACTCCTGACGAATCGTCAGCCAGAACTTGCGCGAATGACCGGCCAACATCTGACAAAACGGAGGGGAAAGCGCATAGCCCCTCTCAACAAACCGACTCTCTGTGTTCTTGCCATCTGGATCCCTGGCAATCTCATCGTCCATGTCGTCAAGTTGCTCAAGGTACTTGATCGCTGCTTTCTCGAGATCATTGAGTCGTTTTCTTGTCGCAGTGCTTTCGACCGTGGCCCTCGCGCTCTCTGATCGGCGCTGTTCCTCAATGACAAGTGGCCTGAGCCTCTTCAGTGACTCGCCGAACAGAGCCTTGACGAACGGGTGATCTCTTACTAGTCCTGATCGTCTTGAAGGGTCCAGAATGTATGATGGATTGTGCGGACCAGGAGACACGCGATTGTCGAAACTAGAGTCAAATTCATCGCAAAGCTCATCAATGTAGGGGCAGACAAGGCGCCCGTAGTAGTGAAGAGCATAGGGGTTTGTCTCAAGGGAAGTGTCAAACAGAGTCGCCTCGTGAACGGCGCGCTTGGACTCGACCAGTATGCCTCCAAGCCGAAATCGATTTGATTCTCTTTCGAAGGCTTCCGATGATCGGCAGATTATCAGCTTCGCGGTCACACCCTCGTACCCAGGAATACTGATCGTCTGCTTCACCCGATCAGTCCCTTTGTATACGGGGGCGACAAGGATACGTTCCTCTCCATTCGCCAAGTTACGAAGGACTAAGGTCCGATGTTCGTCCTGCAAGATTCGGCGCAGGCTCACAAGCCTTCGGATGCTCTCTGCCAGTTTCGCGTGTTGAGGCACGGATTGGGTGTCCTTCAGTCGAATAGTCACAAGTGTTCCGGTTCCAGTGGGTATGCCTATCGAGTTTCTCAAGGCTCTCGTTGTCTCCCGAGGGCTATCAGAACTGAATTCCAGGAACGGTGAAATCCCGCACCTATGATATCTGCCATCAGAGGCAATCGACTCAAAGATTACATGCCCCAGGGCTGCGATGTCCTTTGCCCCTCGAGAGTGAGTTCCGCGTACCTTTTCTCCATCCGCAAGGCCGCTCTCACGGCCTCCCATCCAAGAGAGTTTTTTGTCCATTGTTTCTGTGTCCATGCCGTCCGCGAAGTCTCGCACTCGAAGAAGCGAAGGAGTACCCTTCCTATGGCGTTCTACTTCGATTTCTATTGTCCCCTGGGTTTTCAGGATCTGATATCTGTCATCAGCGTTTGTCACCAGTTCCACGATCGCATCGTACACATTCTGAATAGCGAATTCCGCAGACTGTATTAGTGATCTGCTCGTTGCTCGAACTGGCTTTGTGCTAGTGTTGTCGGCCATAATCCTCCCCTCTATGTTTGCTCCGACAGTGCCTTACGACACAATGCTATGAATTGCTGAACATCCTCCTGCCCTGATGATTCAGCCTGCCCTTCGATCTTGCTGAGTCTCGAGTTCCAAATCTCCGACTCCGCATCAACACGACATCTCAGCAGGTCTGCCAAC
>CAZQHD010000096.1:1534-7205 GCA_964593295.1 uncultured Thermotogae bacterium
TGAGTGAATCTCCGACCTCCCTGAAGCGCAGGAAGAGGCTGTGTCTACGGACTCGCCCCAATTGCTTGAGCAGCTTCTGTCTGTGTTCTCTTAGCTCATGCATCCCAAGATGCTTACCAAGCAGGATCTCGTTTTCCTTTACCCAAGCAATCCCCGCTGAAGTTAGTTGCCATCCATCAACAGCCGGCGTTCGATTTGTCCTCGAGACCTGTCCGCGGTTGCGTCCTGACCGACCATCGACTCGTTCGTCGTACTTCGGTTTGCGCGCATCCATCAGAGCGATTCTCACGATGTCCTTGTCAGGGTTCTGCGGGAATCGCGTCCAGGAAAACGAGTCAGGGAACAGACCGTGAGCCTTTACCGCTATGTCCTCTGTATGGACTCTTGATGTGTCGCCTCCCAACAGATATAGAGCATAGAGAACTAACTCTCGATTTGGGAACCCCTTTCCAGTGCTATTCACAATATGTCCCTCCAATCACCGCGCTATACAACTCTAGTCTCCGCATTTCATCCGTCACTACTCGAGAACGGTAATGAATTGATAAACATGGAAAGCCTTCTCGCCTCTGCCTCTGTCATATCTGATGGGAGATCGATACTCACGTGATAGTCTATCCTTAGTGCGAATCTATGCGTGATCACTGCAGGCGCCTCTTCTCGGGTCATCTGGCTTGTCGATTCGTTGGTTGTCACCTGAAGAGCCGGAAGTCCCCATTCAAAGCGCGATTTATATCCCTTTCTCCCAGTGATGAATCGACCATATCCAGCAGCATCTAGGTCCTTCAAGAAGTGGATGATGGATCGCCTGTTCGCGGATTCGTCACCCTTACAAGCACTGACGTCGATATCATCAACAGTAATGGTCTCATCAACTGGAGGCCATATCTGTGCAAGGATTTCTCGATCCACGCCGTGGCGCTGCGAGAGTCTTAGTAGAACTTCCCAGGTTGGCTTTTTGGTCGCTTTCATAATGCCATAATATAACATTTCGAAAAGGTAATGTCAAACCTCATAGATGCACGTCCGGCAGCCGGTGGAGTCGGACTAGAGGCATTGAGAGGAGGTCTTGGAGTTGCTCATTAATCCTAATCGGAATTTGCGATGCATATCAACTCCGTCAGGCAATGCTGTACGCTTGGCGTTCTGAACGCTCTTCTGTAGCGCGAATCCTAGCTCAACCTCAGAATCGACCTCACAGCATCAGGTCAGAGTGGGTTGGCCAGGAAACGCCTCTGAGCGTTGCTGAGTGTCAGTCACTCACTCATGATCATCGCGACAGCAGCCTATCCACGGGTCTAGCCTTTGCATGCCCTTCCACAAGATCCGCGCCTGCAAGGTTCACGTAGATCATTGTCGTCTTGATGTCTGAGTGACCTAGGAGACGCTGAAGAGTGAAGGGATCTCCCCCGTTCTTGATGAAGTGTGTGGCAAACGTATGCCGAAGCAGATGTGGGTGGATTCTCCTATCAGTCAATCCGGCACGCGTTGCTGTTCTTTCCAGTATTCGAGCAACGTTTCTCTTGTTGAGACGTCGTCCGTCTCGTGTGCAGAAGAGCACTTCGCATCCATCGAAGAACGGATGAACATCCACCCACCTACGAATGGCTCGGGTGAGTGTTCTCCCCATGTACACGCGCCGTTCTTTCCCTCCCTTGCCGTGTCGAACCCTGACTGACTGTCCTCCAAGATCCATATCGGACACATCAAGATTGACAAGCTCGCTTAGTCGGAGACCTGTATCGCAGAGCATGCCGATCATCCCGTGATTGCGTATTCCGTACCATGTCCCTGACCTTGCTGCTTGAAGGAGTCTCTGGATATCGCGACAACTCAGTACTTGCGGAAACGTGATTGGAACGCGTGGGATCTCGACTCCAGTCATCGGACTCTGCTCAGTAATCCTGTCTCTCTCAAGGAAGTTCGCAAAGACTCGGATGGACCGCATTCGAATTCGGATGGTCGTTCTTGCCAATCCAGCGTCAAGCATGTGGGTGATGAAGGCTCGAAGCTGGTTCCTCGTTGGCGGCTCAACTTCCTGGGCCTCCTCGCATAGAGAATGCCGAAGCTGTCTATGGGCGTACGAGTACGTGTTGGTGGTCGTGTGAGCAAGCCCTCTCGCCCGACAGTAGACCTCAAACATCCTCACTGCCTCGTCGAAACTCACGTTCTGAAAGACCATTGAACTGCCTCCTTTTCGCTGTTCGCAGTTCGACGCCTCTCGCAGACGCTGAGATCGCGGAATGCCTGTCCTTGACATCACCAAAACCCGTTCGTACACTTCGTTCCGCTCGGGTCGTTAGCTCAATGGTAGAGCAGCGGACTCTTAATCCGTTGGTTGTAGGTTCGAGTCCTACACGACCCACTGCTCCTTTTCGGCGGGTCGTTAGCTCAGTCGGTAGAGCACCTGACTTTTAATCAGGGAGTCACTGGTTCGAGTCCAGTACGACCCACATGAATTGAAGCCGACACGGAGATGGGCTTATACTCTCCCACCGATGCGTTGTCGCGCTGCTCATCGAAGGCGTGTACGACAGGTCCCCATCATCTAGTGGCCTAGGATACCGGGTTTTCATCCCGGCGGCAGGGGTTCAAATCCCCTTGGGGACACCAGCTTCTCTCGTCTTCACCGTTGAGAGGACACACGGACGCTTTCCCTTTGTGTGTTGCTCTCTGTCCGCATCGTATCCTTCCGCTTCCTCACGTGTGCCGCGGTCTCACCGTCCGGGCGTGTCACCACATTCGCCTTGAGAGAGAACGAAAGATCCATCGGTCTACACTGCCTGGGCGAAATCTCTTTCCATTGAACGCTTCTTCTTGACCTCTCGTTCATCCCCGCTGACCTCCACTTGTCCTGCGTTGTCTCACCGCTCTATGGTATTTGTGTCAGGAGGTGATCGAGATGTCGCAGCACAAACGCTCGTTCCGAAGGATGGGGATTCCTCTTGGCCTGTTCACTCTGGCCGTCCTCTCCTTTCTGGTCGGTTGCCCGGGTCCATCGCACGTCCCTGAGGAGATCCCCTCCCCAGGACCAGATGTTCCCCAGGCCCCCTTGGTCCCTGGTGACACGCCCCCAGACCCGCTGCCCTCTGCGAGCGCTTCTCCCATAGAGAGCAGTGAACAGGAAATCCCGGGGCTCGCGATCACTGCAACAGGGGTTGAGTCAGCACTGCTCTCCTCTGATCTCGATAGGCTTGTAAGCCTTGCACACCCGCAGAGGAGAGACGAGTTCCTGCACGCCTTCGGCGAAGCCGTGGATGCGATGGCCGAGTTTGGCCGAGGATTCGCAGACCGCCGGATGATCTCTCTCTCTGAGAGCCAAGCTCTATACTCTGTCTTCGTGCCGGGCTTCGGTGAGTATCTTGTGGAGTTCTCCCGTACTGATAAGGGTTGGTGGCTCGCATTATGGACTCCCTTCTAGTCGCAGAGGCGCTCAAGCAGCGAGCGAGATCTTCAGATAGAACGCCCCGCGCCTATGAATCCCCGTCAAACGGGAGGCTTCGGTGGCTTCGTGTGCCGTGGTCGTCTGCTGAGAGAGTACGGCAGCTGCCTTCGGTCATTGCCATCGGATGGGTTCTTCTCTTCTTCATGGTGAGCACGGTTTTGTCGCTGTCTGCTTCCGCTTCGCCAAGCGAAGACGAGGTACGTGAGTTCATCGAGATGGTCAACAATGAGTCGACGGAGGCCGTTGGCGGTGAGATCCTGGGACAAGCCTTGGGGGCCGGATTCACCGGGATCAAGGAGATGCTCTCATCGATCGCTTACAGCGACTGGACCGGGGCTGCAACGGCCTACGCCGAAGGAGATCCCGCCGGAGCTCAGCGTTGGTTTCTTTCAGGTCTGGCAAAGGCAGTTGCCGCGAAGGCAGCCGCTACTGGCGCAACCGTTGTGCTGGGGGCAGGGACTGCTCCTGTTGCCGCCGGCGTGATCGCGGCGGTTCTTACGCAAGTGGTGATCGACCGGTACTACATGGCCAAGGATCTTCACGAAGCGGAGCACCGGACAGAGAGACTGGCGTTCTACCAGAGAATGCTGAGTGAGTTCGAGCGCCAGTCTCGTCAGCAGCAGGATCTTGTCTATGCCCTTCTTCAAGAGCTGCTCGCCGAAGATCCGCCGCGATATGGACCCGCGAAGGCTGTCTTCGATGATCATCGGGAGCTTCTGCAGAGGTCTCAGGAACCCTATCGGTTGAGGCATCAAAACGCAGAGAGCTCCGTGCGCACACGCTATGCCAACATGCCACGAGAAGGTTGGCTCACCTCAGGCATCCAGGAAGACTACCTTGAATTCCTCATTCAGGCAGAAAGAACGCATTACTATCGACACTTCTCCTATCTCTCCTCGTTGATCGATGAGATGGACAAGCTGTTCCCGGAGTTATCCCGTAGTGATCCGGTTCGCGTGGCAATCCACGCCCCACAGGATGCAGTTCGTGTTCCAACAGGAGATCTCTACGCCACCATCGACGCTCATGCGACGATGCATCTTCATTGGCTGATCTCCTCACGCTCGCCCTGGGAGAACTACAGCGAGGACCTCCAGGCCCGCTTGCTGTCTTCCGGCCTCCATAGCGTCAACTATGAAGAGATGTTCCACAATGGCGTCTACTACCACGAATGGCTCGTTGCGGACTTGGTGTATCCGGGGGGGCTCTCCTCCTATGGGGATCCGTTGAGCACGGGCTGGTACATGGAGCCAAGCGATCACGAGGTTGAGGTCACATGTAGACTCTACCTTGTGACCGACAAGTCTGTCTCACTGAGCGCGGAGATCACCGATCATGATCGCCTGGCCAAGGTCCTTCTCTCGGAAGACACCGTATCCATCACGTTTGTGGAATCCCAAGGCGGATACGCATCCGTGGGAGCCAAGCTTCACCTTCCCTACTCCTACGAAGCGACTGAGAACGGCGTCCTGGTTGAGCAGAACACGAGCACTGCCCGATTCGAGTTCGACGTCGAAGACCGTACGCTTTGGAACCAGACCCGTTTCGCCCTGACAGGGACCTCACGTTGGCCAGACGAGCATTACTCACTCACCGTCTCTGAAGACGGCATGGCCCTGAGCCATCTGGAGTTCTCGACGTTCAGAGACTACGGTGACTCAACGCTGCAAATGCAGTTTTCCTTCCGCAACATCCCCTTGCGGTACAAGGCAGACTTGGGTCCACATGCCGGACATCTCGCCGTCTTCTGGGCCAAAGGGGAGGACCTAAGATCCCACAGCGTCGTCCACAGTACAAGCGCTCGCTTCGAGAGAACCACCCGGGATGCGTCGTCCGGTGAGTCCGTCCTCTCCGTGATCCTGTCAGAGCTCAAGGAGGTCTCCTGGTTGGAAGGATATGTGCTGGTTCAGCTCGCAACGCACACGCTGGCTGAGTTGAACACGAAGGCCAACGACGGAGATCTCTCGCAGGCTGAGATCGACGAGATCGAGGATCGTCTTCGTCAGGCCTCGCATCAGATCTGGACGCTGTTCGCTGAAGATCAGGGAGACGGCTCGGGAGGGCGGCCCGTGACCAGTCCGTAGTCTCCCCCCTCCTTGGCACCTTGTTCACTTACTATGAGGCACAGCTCCGTCGGATCCCCTGTGGATCGTGACAATCCTGGCTCGCCGTGGCACACGTTCAAGGACGATCGCCCTTGCCTGGGCAAACTGAGGCTCGGGGCAA
>CAZQHD010000097.1:0-7181 GCA_964593295.1 uncultured Thermotogae bacterium
GAACCTTCGATCACGGCTCCAAAGGCCGCTGCCTTACCGCTTGGCTACGCCCTAGTGACGACCCAGTATCCCGTGAGATCCTGGGTTCGCGGCAAAGCAACATGGTAGCGAACCTGCGTCCCGGCTGCAATTGGCTACGCGCTCTCGGCCAGATCGATCACGGTGACGCCGTCTCCGCCCTGGTTGGGAGGAGCATACCCATGGCTGGACACGAAGCGACAGGTGTCGAGGTAGGTTCTCACTGCATCGCGGAGGGCGCCTGTTCCTTTTCCGTGCAGGATGCTTGCCTGGTGGATGTCTGCGAGCAAGAGCTGGTCGAGGTACTCATCGACGCAGCGGAGCGCATCACTGACGGTCATGCCGCGCACGTCCAGTTCGAGGGGCACTTGCTTTGGCTGTCTCAGTGATCGCGGTCGTTGTCCGTAGGATCTCTTCGTTGCTGGAGCTCGGCGTGCCGGGCCTCGGGCGGGCATCAGGTCGCCGGCCATGGCTTGCACGCGGACACCCTCGATGTCAAGGGTGACTCTGCCACGGTCACTCACGTGGAGAATCCGGCCGTCCACTGCTAGGCTGCGTACGCGTACGGTCATACCGACTTCCAGTTTGTCGGGAGAGAGGGAGTCCGAGTGTCTGAGGGCAGTGGCTTCTTCTCGTTTCGTTCGGGCTTGCTCTCGAAGGGTCGAGATTTCCTGCAAGTGGGCACGGTGTGTTGCGGCGTCTGCAATGTCCTGGGACGAGGCCAGGGTGGCTTCCAGGCGCTGCTGGGTCTCGCGAAGAAACTGATCCAGCGCTTTGAAACGATCAGATAGGGCCGACGATTTCTCCTCTTCAAAGGCTGAGAGGTGCTGCTCGTATTGTTCGCGAAGCTGTTTGGCTTCGTGTCGGTTCTTCTCTGCGAGCTCTCGCTGCGCCTGCATGGCTTGGCGTTCACGTTCCAGTTCATCGAGGATGTCCTCGGCTCGGATCTCCCCCTGAGAGAGGAAGCAGCGTGCGCGATCGATCCGATCCCGAGGAAACCCCAGTCGCTCGGCGATCACGAAGGCATTGCTTCGACCGGGCATGCCTTCTATGACCCGGTACGTCGGGGATAGGGTCTTCACATCGAACTCCATGGAAGCGGTCTTCACCTGCGGATGGCGGATGGCGAAGTACTTCAGCGGCGTGAGGTGGGTGGAGATCACGGTGAGCGCATCGGACTCCAGCAGCGCTTCCATCACGGACAAGCCGAGCGCCGCCCCCTCTTGCGGATCGGTTCCTGCACCCAGTTCGTCGAGTAGCACCAAGGAGTTGGCATCGGCCTCTGCCAGCACGGAGACGATGTTGGTCATGTGGGCGGAGAAGGTCGATAGGTTCTGTGCGATCGACTGTTCGTCTCCGATGTCTGAGCGCACGCGAGCAAGGATGGGCAGGCGCGAGTCCGGCGATGCAGGGATCGGGATGGCGGCCTGTGTCATCAGGATCAGCAGCCCAATGGTCTTCAGTGTCACTGTCTTGCCCCCGGTGTTGGGGCCGGTAAGCACAAGCATCCGTTGGCTCCTTCCCAGCGAGAGGGTGACCGGAACCACGGTGTGCGCGTCGAGCAGCGGATGGCGCGCGTTGCGCAGCAGGACACTCGGTCCGATCTCCGGGAAGGAGGCGTCGTGTTGGATGGCATACCCGGCTCGGGCAAACACACCATCGAGGTGGGCAAGGACGGCACGATCACGCAGGAAGGTGGTTTCTGCCATCAGTAGCTCCTGCGTCAGTGCACGCAGGATGCGCTGGGTCTCGTCGCGGATCTCTCCGTCCAGCTGGGAGACCAGGTTGTTCTCGGCCACGAAGCCGGGGGGCTCGGCGTACAGGGTCTGTCCGGTGCTCGAACGGTCGTGGACGACGAACTCCATGGCACCGACGGCGCCACTTCGAATCGGCACGACCAGACGCCCGCGGCGGCGGGTGATCACGGACTCGGAGATGAACTCCGGATGTCGATCGATGAACGATTGCAGCTTGGCTTCGATTCGTCCTTCGAGGGTCCGTCGCCTGTTCGTGAGCTGGCGAAGCAACGGCGAGGCATCGTCTCGCAGGGTGCCGCGGTCATCGATGGCTTGCAGGAGGTTGCGACGCAGGCTCTGCCCGCCGGCAGTGAGCCGGCCCGCCAGGGCGGCCAGTCGTGGGCTCTCGTCCTGATCGACGAGCGCTGCCTTCGTCTGGAGCGTGGCCTCGATGGTGCGTAGGACGAGGGCGAACGCCTCGCCATCCAGAGATACACTCCGCTTGGCCCTCTCAAGAACAGGGGCCAGGTCGCGAACCCCTCCAAGGGAGAACCGTCCGTGGGTGGTGAGAAACCCAATCGCCTCTTGGACTTCGGCCATCCCGGCTTCGATGGACGACCGATCTGCGACCGGCGTGAGCGCATCGACGGCCTCCTCGCCCAAGGAGGAAGAGGCATGCTGGCGAACCAATGCTTGAACGCGGGAGAACTCCAGGTCCCGCAGGGTCTTGTCCACACTGACCGACTCGGTATCGTGCATGGTCTGTCTCCTCACCCTCGTTCAGGGATGATCTTACTGCATCCAAGTTGCCTGTACGGCGGTTGCGCGATCCCGTGCGGCTGAGCACAATGCCAGGGTGCTTCGGATGCAGTTGAGGAGGGGTGGTTGAACGCTGCGCTCATGCTGCGCGTGTACGGTGCCCTGCTTGCGGCGATGGGCGTGTGGGGGCTCTCATTCTTGGTCACCAAGAGTGTGATCGAGACGATTCCCGTGTTCTCGCTTCTGTGCGCGCGGTTTGTCCTGGCGACGGTCTTGTTGGGTGTGGTTGGCCTTGCACGACGCGCGCTTCGTCTTCCGCGGCGAGAATTGGTCATCTTGGGGTGGCTCGCGCTGCTGAGCCCAGTAGGCTACTTCTTGTTCGAGACCTACGGCGTTGCCTACACGCAGCCCAGCCATGTTTCGGTGATCATCGCGACCATCCCGATCGCTGTATACCTGATCGCGTTCGCGCGACGGCAGGAGGCGATGACGTGGAAGCGGTCGGTGGGGATCCTCACCGCGTACGCTGGCATTATTGTCGTCGTGGCCGGAGGCGCTCATGAGGAGGGCGCGAGCCTCTTGGGGGATCTGTTGGTCCTGGGGGCGGTCCTGTGCGCGGCCACCCGCACGACGCTGATCAAGGACGCGCTGCGCAGGGTCACGCCGCTGCAGCTCACGTTCTACCAGTTCTTCTTCTCCCTGTTCGTGTTCGCACCGCTTGCGCTGAGTGATGGGTTTGGGTGGGTGCGGCACGTTACATGGCCAAGTGTTCTGGGAGTCTTGTTCCTCGGGGTGTTCTGCTCAGCCGGCGCCTTCCTCTTCATGCACTACGCACTTGTGCACCTGTCCGCTACCCAGGTGGCTGTGTCCGCGAATCTGGTTCCGGTGATCACGCTCCTTGCAGAGGCCGGTCTGCTAGGGGCTGCGGTGACGTGGTCGAAAGCGATCGGGATCGGCGTGACGCTGGTCGGCGTGCTTCTCACGCAGATGGATCGATCTGCGAGGACACCGCCGCGCATGGATTACGAGGCCGCTGTGCTCAAACCGCGAACGTCACGATCACCATGATCGCAGGGACGAAGTGGTCTCGGCGCACGGCATCTGGTGGGGGATTTGACGTTCTCTCCGAAGATGTGATGCGCAGTCTGAGGAGTGGCAGGAGGAAGTGATGACAGCAGCTGGCCGACGGAGCGTCCGACTCAGGGATCTGCTCCTTCCCCGTCCAACGGTCGCTCGAGAGGTCCTTCGGCTCGCGACGCCTGTGACGTTAGGCATGCTGTCGTTCACGCTGCTGTCGATCGTGGACACCGCGATGTTGGGGCGCCTTGGGGCGGCCTCCCTGGCTGCTTCCGGGGTCGCGAGTGTGCTGTTCTTCGCTGTGGTCTTCCCTCTCTCGTCGATGAGCGTGGGTACACAGACCCTGGTGTCGAGACGCTTCGGCGAAACGCAGGATCGACTCTGCGGACAGGTTTTGAACACCGGCTGGATGCTGTGCCTCGCTCTGGGGGTTCCTCTGATCGTGCTGGCTCCCTGGCTGGCGCGTGTCCTGGCTCCGCTTGCCTCCAACGATCCCATGGTGCGCGAGGCCGCGGCGACGTATCTACTGTATCGACTCCACGGTTCTGTGTTCATGCTATGGAATATGGTGGGGCAGGGGTTCCTGGCGGGGATCGGCAAGACCCGCCATCAGTTGGTCGGGTCTGTGTTGATGACGACCATCAACATTCTCCTAGACTATCTGCTCATTTTTGGGCGTGGAGGGCTCCCCGTACTGGGTATCCAGGGAGCGGCGATCGCGTCGACGATTTCGCTGGGGGTAGGCAGTGCGTACTACCTTGGGGTTCTCTTCCTCCCTACCTACCGGAGGCGCTTTGGCACGCTTCATCAACCATGGATCGCGCTTCGGTGGCTGCGTCCGATGATCCGATTGTCCTTGCCGGTCTTCGCCCAACGCCTGCTCTCTAACGGAGCCTGGTCTGTTTTCTTCGCGCTGGTTGCCAGGATTGGGACGGTCGAGTTGGCGGCCACGAACGTGATCCGCTCTATCTACCACCTCGCGATTCTTGTGGGTGTGGGGCTGGGGGTGGCGGCCGCCTCGCTGATCGGTCAGAACTTGGGCGCCGGACGCCCGGAGCATGCAGAGAGGATGGGGTGGGAGACGATGAAGCTCTGCATCTACGCGATGTTGGTCATCGGAGCCCTCTACCTGCTCCTTCCCGGTCCCATCTTCCGCATTTACACCAGGGATGCGACGGTGATCGCCGTGGGACGACTGCCGCTGATGCTGCTGGGCCTCGTTCAGGCGTTCGCAGGGATCGCCCTGGTCCTGTCCCATGCCTTGCAGGGTGCGGGAAACACGCGGTACGTGATGGTGGTTGAGTTCTTCAGCATTCTTCTGTACCTCCCGACCGTGTATGGGTTGGGGCTTCGGACTCCGCTGGGGCTCGTAGGGGCCTGGGCTGGCGAATATGTCTACTGGATCGTGCTGGCGGCAGCGATGCTCTGGAAGTTCCGCAAAGGATCGTGGAAGTCGATCGCGCTATAGCCAACTGTTGGCTTGGCTGAGCGTTCGAGGCAGATGAGCGGTGTCTTTGGATCCCGGGCCTCTCAGGAGAATCGCGTCGACGGTTCGCGCGGGGTAGAGATCTGGGTTGATTCCTAGATGAGAAGGATTATCATTCTGTGATCATGACGCTTGCCCATCTTGTGCCCGGAGACTCTGCCCGTGTCGTCGACATTCGAGGGGGACACGGTATCCGTAGAAATCTGAACCAGTTAGGAATCCATGTGGGCGATGTGCTGCGACTTGCAGGACGAGGGGCGTTTCGGGGTCCGCTTCTGGTGGATGTTCATGGGATGCGGGTGGCGTTGGGGCGCGGGGTTGCACTCCACATTCGGGTGGACAAGGTTTCCCCAAGATCGCGGGAGCGTTCCGGTGAGTAAGCAGCATGCGTTTGAGCTGGTGAACCAGCTTCGAAGGCGAGGAAAACGGGTGACGCGAGAGCGAGAGCTGCTGTTGCGGGTCATCGCACAGAACGCGCATCTAGATGCAGAGGAGATTCATCGGCTGGCACGTCGAGAGCATCCTCAGATCGGGCTGGCCACCGTGTACCGAACCATGAACCTGCTGAAAGAACTGGACCTCGTGTCTACGGTCGGGCTCGGCGAGCCACACAACCACTTCGAGTTGTGCGCGGAGGATCACATTCACCTGGTCTGCCTGACCTGCGGGCGGGTCGTCGATGTGCCGGCACCGGCGGCGGTTCGGCGGGTGGCGGAACGGGAGGGGTTCGCCGTCCATCGCGTCTCGGCGGAGATCTCTGGAACGTGCCGAACCTGTACGAGGAGGCACATCGGGAGAGAGGAAGAGGAAACCAGATGAGCCCGTCTTCGTGCATCAGGGTCGCGTTGGTCGGTCAGCCCAACTGCGGGAAGAGTACCTTGTTCAACCACTTGGTGGGGTACAAGGCGCATACTTCCAATCTACCGGGAACTACTGTGGAGTGTTTGCGCTCCGAGGCACTGGTTTCCGGTTCGCATTTGGAGATTATCGACCTGCCGGGCACGTACTCTCTGGCGCCGATGGATCGAGCCGAGGCGCAGACACGGGGGTATCTGAGGTCGGAGGAGATCGACGTGGTGGTGAACGTTGTCGATGCCTCGTTGCTTTCTCGGAGTCTGGAACTCACTCTTCAGCTTCTGGAGCTGGGTGTGCCCGTGGTCGTCTGCCTCAACATGATGGACGAAGCACGGCGAAAGGGCATCCATATCGATGAGGACATGCTGTCCGAGCGTCTCGGCGTGCCGGTCATCCCCACGGTTGCGGTTCGAGGGACCGGTGTTCCCGAAGCGATGAAGCAGGCGGTTAAGGCTGCGCAGAGCCGGAGAGTCCCGACGCCGATTCCGTTCAGTGCGGATGTCGAAGCGCAGATCGCAGCGCTTGCGGATCGAATCGGCGGCGAGAACGCGCGTCTGGAGGCCATCCAATGGCTCGAACAGGACCCGAACGCCGAAGATGAGACTTCTTTCACTAAGGAGATTGTCTCCTTGCTCACGGAGGTGCGGACCGAGATCGAGCGCACGCGAGGTCAGCTTCCGGAGGATGTTGTCTCCGCGGAGAGGCACGCGCAGGCCATGGCGCTGTTTGAGAGGGTCGCCCAAGTGGGCTCTCCTATCCGATCGATGCGAGACCGGGTGGACGCTGTCCTGATGCATCCGACCTTCGGGTTGGTGGCGTTGGCGGCGATTCTGTACGGCCTCTTCTTCTTCGTGTTCAAAGTGGGAACAGCGGTGGAGGGGCCGTTGATGCTGTGGCTGGAGCAAGGGATCGACTGGATCGGAGGGCGAGTCGGTGAAGAGCGCATCGTCTTCGTCATGATCCGGGGTCTCATGGAGGGCGTCGGCGGTGGGCTGGGAATCGTCTTGCCCTTTCTGGTCCCGTTCCTCCTAGGGCTGGCCTTGCTGGAGGATGTTGGATACCTTCCGCGTGCCGGGTACCTGGCGGATGGGCTCATGCACCGCATCGGGCTGCACGGCAAGTCGATCATCCCGTTTATCCTGGGGTATGGATGCAGCATCCCAGCGGTGATGTCTACGCGGATCCTTGAGAACGAGCGGGATCGGTTCATCACCGGTATGCTGTCCACGATGATCCCGTGTGTGGCGCGA
>CAZQHD010000098.1:0-7154 GCA_964593295.1 uncultured Thermotogae bacterium
CGAAGAACACGAGCTGGTATCGATAGGTGGTTCCCGGCGACAGTCCAGTCAGCCAAAACTGTCCGAGCCCTTCGTGGTTCTCATAGGACAGTGTCTCATCCCAGGTCCCAGACTCCTCGTAGGCGTTCTGCTCTGCATAGTGGATGTCCAGCCCCACTGGGCGGACGGTCTTCCACGTGAGTGCGATCGAGGTCCCGTCGACGGCGCCCAGAATCGGCCCCCAGGCCAGCGGAGAGTGGACCTGTGCTGGCGCAACGACGGCGCTGGCGCCGAGGAGACAGACCACGATCATCAAGGCAGCCCACGGATGGATCAAGGGTCTTCCCATACGTCACCTCCTGTGTGCCGAACGTCACGAGGCAGTGAACGCCACAGCCGCCGCATTCTGGCACGGAACCGTTCCTCAGTTCAACTCTCTGAACACGCGGGGGTGAGGCTCCAGCGCTAGCTGGAGCCTCACCGCTTCGCTCAGGCCGAGACCGAGCCCGGCCAGCCTACGGTGCCACGGTTGCGTCGCGGATCATGACCTCGAAGACCCGCGCCCGGGCCACCATGTCTCGGGCGAGGTAGGCACGCATCCGGATGCGTGTGACCAGCCCCTGATCGAAGCCGATCTCGACCCATTCGACCTCTTCCGCGGACGAGTCGTGCTCTGGTAGCGATCCCGCGGTGCCCGTGTACGCGTTTACCCATGCGCCATCGCGCTCGACATCCACCACCCAAGCCAGCTCGTTGCCACCGACGGAAGAGTCGGCGACCAAGAACCGGACGCGATCGCTCTGAACCCCACCTGCAGGGGCATGGAGGATCAGGTTGGCCGTCCACTGATCACGGCTGAGAGGATCGTGCCGCGCACTGCTGCGGAAGTTCCGATCCACATCGTAATCGTAGGCGCGATCCACCAGCGACGGCGTCCACGTGGTGCCTGTTCCCGTGTGCGCCACCGGAGAGACCCAACCCACGTCGGCGGATGACATCACTGACACAGTCTTGGTGACGGACCGAGAGGAACCCTGGTTGTCGGTTACGGTCAGCTTCACGCTGTACGAGCCGCTGGAGGTGAACGCATGGGTCACGAACTGCCCGCTGCCGGTACTCCCATCCCCGAACTCCCATGCATATGAGACGATGGTTCCATCCGGGTCGCTGGAGGCGGAGGCATCGAACGACACCGTATCTCCGGCAGTGGGGCCTGCAGGAGTGAACGAGAACGACGCGTTCGGGGGTTGGTTCGAGGGGATGGCTGGCAGCGTGACCGACACCTGCGCGGTCTGTCCGGCCAGCACGTTCACCTGTTGCGTGACCGTCTGATACCCGGACTTCGAGACCTCGACGGTGTGCAGTCCCGGCGAGACATTCTGCTGCTCATGTGTGGTGGTTCCCACCATGGCGCCATCGATTCTCACCTGAGCCCCGCTGGGGTTGGAGGACACCCGAATGCTTCCCGTGGTGGGCGTGGCCGGCACGATCGTGAACGACAACGTGTCGAAGGCCCTGTCTCCGCTGCTGTACTGGGACTGCATGTTTGCCAGAACTGCATTGCGGAACCCCGATGGATTCGTGCTCAGCAGTGGGAACGTCGCGCTGAACGTCGCCGGGAAACCGGCGATCGGTCCCGTGGCGGCGAACAGGTACAGCGTCTCCGTGCCGGTGGGCTCGGTGATCTGGACTGTGTACGTTGTGGTGCCCGGGAACGTGCGGGTGCCGGCGCCCACCGACGCTGAGGGCTCCCGCCAGTTCGGGAACAGGAGCGTCACTCGACCGTCTGGGGTGACGTCGCAGATGTATACGTAGGCTGGTCGATTGAGGGTGTAGTTGAGAACGATCGCCTCGCCGACCTGATAGGTCGATTTGGGCAGCGAGAGCTGCGCGGTCAGCGCAGGCGTCGCTGTGGAGATCACGGCCTGTGTGGTCTCCGACGACTGTTGTCCCCCGGAACCGAACACGGTGAGCGTCACCGAGTAGGTTCCCGGTGCGGCGTAGGTATGACTCGGCGTGGCGCCGTACGCAGTGGCTCCGTCGCCGAACGACCACTGATAGGTCGCGATCGGGCCGGTTGACGCCGTGCCGTTGAAGGCGAGTGAGGATCCGGCCGTGCCCGCGTACGGGCCACCTGCGCGGGCGACCACCGGCGTGATCCCGGCGGTGACCGTCAAGCTCCGGGTGTTGTTCGTCTCGTTGGACTCCAGAACCTGGTTGAGATCATCGGCTGTAGCCGTGAACGTCTCAGAACTCGTGCTGAGAGGCAAGGTGAGTGTGAGCAACTGCGATGCACCGACAGCCAGCTGCGATAGGTATCCGTAGGTGGAGGACGACGCGCCAATCAGACGAACGCGGAACGATCCGGCGGAAGCAGATCCCTGGTTCTGCACGGTGATGCTGAACGTAATCGATTGGCCGATCACGGGGCTGGTGGGCGACGCCGTCATCCCCGAGACCACCAAGTCCGGTCGGGCCGCGGATTGCACGGAGACGGATCGAGTGGCTGTATCCGTGGCGCCCTCATTGTCGGTGACGGTCAACTGCACGGTGTATGTCCCTGGCGACGCGTAGCTGTGGGAGACCATAGGCCCCGACCCCGAAGTGCCGTCCCCGAAGCTCCATTGGTACCCCACTAGGTTGCCATCGGGATCTGTGGACGACGAAGCATCAAACGTAAACAGTGTCCCCGGTGCTCCAGAGGATGGAGAGGCGCTGAACGACGCCGTCGGCGGCTGGTTGGCCGTCGCCGGTGCCTGCAGGCGCAAGCGGCCGTTTCCGTACTCGTAGACGCTGCCCATCGGCACGGTGTGTGAGAGAAGCGCCAGGCGGAGACCGGAACCTCCCAGACCGGGCGTCTGTGACCGCAGCAGAGCCGCCGCGGCGGCGGCATGTGGGGCCGCGGCCGACGTTCCCGGGAACGTTGTGTACGGGCTGGTGCCCGTGGTCACATTGACGGGGGTCACCAGATCCGGCTTCGGTCGGAAGTCATTGGTGGGCCCTCGTGAGCTGTACGATTCAATCGGTCCTGTGGTGTACTGCGCCTGACCCAGCGCGCCCACGGTCACCACGCTGGCAACGTTGCCGGGGGCGAGGATCGAGCTGTCAGCGATCGCCGGTGTCAAGGGCTGATACAGGTTGAATAGCTCAAGGGTTCGGGCCCCGGTTCCGCGAATGCGGATGGAGTGAATGCCGGACAGGGTTGTGCTTACCTGGATCGACTCGGTCGGCTCCTCCGTCCCTGTCTGGTATTTGGTGGAGGAGGCGATCAGTGTGTCTCCCGGCCCGTACAGATAAAGGTCGTAGTCGGTCGACGCTTGAGGCCACTCGTTCCAGGTGAGGAAGATGACGACCGAGGAGCCAGCGCTGGCGTGGAAGGTGATGCTCTGGTCCAACCATCCGTCGCTGTTGATGTCGGAAAAGCTCCCCTTCCAGTGGCGTTCCGCCTCGTTTCCCGCTGCGTTGACCCACAGGATGCTCCCCTGGATGGCGCGTGAGGCAATCTCAGCGATCGTTCCGGTCCCATCGTAGAAGTTGGTATTGTACCAGCCGAGCGAGTGGTTAATGACGTGGATGCCTTGGCTCAGGCAGTACGTGACGGCTTGATCGAGATCCACATCGTCGCCGATCTTGATCAGATAGAGCTGTGCCTCGGGCGCGATGTCGTGGATGATCTCGGCGACGGCGGTTCCGTGCGTGATCCCGGCGGTGAGTCCGGTGCCGGTGAGATCGCGCTGGACGACGCTGTACGGAAGATCCCCGCGCATCTGCGCCTGGGAGAGGCCGCTGAACCCCAGGTCGATCACGGCGATCTTCGTTCCTGCGCCCCGGAGCCCGGCGGCGTGGAACGCATCGGCACCGATCAGCCCGACGCCTTCAGTTGGCGTCCCCAGCGGGAACGGTGTGTACGGAGGGCGGATGAACGACACGCCGGTCAACTGCTGGGCGAGCGAGTCCAGTGATGCCAGAGGCACGGTGACCTTGATCCGTCCGGAGGCCTCCTGCAGGCCGCTCGTCGGCACACCCAGCCGTCCCAAGGCGGCTACGGTGGATGCGCTACGTCCCGGCTGCGCCTCGATGACCACGGTCACTGTCGATGCTGACGAGGAGAAGGGGATGCCGTAGGACTTGGCCAGGGACTCCAACGCACTCCGGGCGGCGAACGGGAGAGCGGTCACCGCCTGGGATGAGACCGAAGCCATGGCGGACTGGGCCGCGCCGATCAGCGCGGTGAGCGCTCCGTCCATCCGCGTGTTGTGATCCTCGCGCGCGACCTTCTGGGTTGCAAACTGGGCCGCCGAGGTCGGCGCGCTAGTGGTCGAGGACGACGGGGGCGATGTGGCGGCCTCGTCTGGGGATCTCGAAACGAACGACAGGAATTCCAGCGCCAGCGACCGATCGCTGGGCCAGGAGGTCACGCCCAGGAACCAGTCCGGGGCGAACGGGATGGAGACCCCGATCGGCGTCCGGTTGACCTCGACCAGATCCACGCCACGGGCAGTCAGTGCCTGCTGAAGCTCGGAGATGTCGATCAGGTAGCGGGAGAGGACCGCTGTCCACGCACGCGGCACCATGAAGAAATGGATGGGATCGCGCTGGGCGAAAGACTGGAGAACGATCTGCTGCGGAATGCTCGCCTGCGCGTAGCTTGAGAACTGAACGCTTGACGGGAATGCGCGTGAGAACGCGGTGCCCAGTGCGTCCCAGGAGGCGGCTGTCTCTTGGTCCACACCGACTCGCACCGTGGTCTGGGCCACGGCGGGAAGGGCGGCCACCGTGAATAGAACGAGCAGAAGAAGGATAAGCCGGTTCATGAAGACTCCTTTGTGTTACGGGACGAAGGGCTGTCGGGGCGTACGCACGTACTCCACCGACGCCGAGCGGGCCAACGCGAGGAGCTGATCGATGGGCAGGAGCAGGCGCACCAGCGAATCGGTCTCCTGTTCTATGTAAGGGCGGAACTGGGAGTCCAGCGGCTCTCCGGACGTTTTCTCCGCAACCACGGTGACCCGCAGTCCGACCTGCGTGAGCCCTTGCGAGGCGGTGAACGAGAACCAGTCGGCGGCCACGGTCAACGCGTAGAGCGTAGATTCGATCGATAGATCTGTGGGGGGCTGCGGTCCTTTCAACTCGGCTTTGGCGAACGATGAGAACTGGAGGCTGACCTCCGCCCCGACGAGTCCTAGCTGCTGAAGAGTTCCCAGCACCTCGGCCAGTGTCTCGTGAAGGTCGGAGTCCACCGTCGGGTCGAGGACGAGCTCATAGCCACACGTGCTGGGGCGCACGGTGAATCGGTACATATCGTTGGTTCTGGTGAACAGAACACGACCGGCATCGACCACCAGAACGGAGGGATCCCCGAGCACGGTCTCCAGGGGAACATCGGAGTCTCTCGAACCGCGATCCACGGAGATCGCGCCTGCATCGAACTGCAGGATGGTCGTTCCGGCGGCAGAGGCGGATTGGATCACTCCGGACAGGTCAAATGACAACGCACCCAGAGAGAGAATGTAGTAGTGGGACGACAGGAAGGATGTGGGAAGCTCCTCCGCGCCCAGTGCCATGGTCGGGGTGAGGGTCAGCAGCAACAGCAGTAGAACGGTTCTGCGACGGATCATGAGTGCCTCCTTCAGTGTGTTCTTGCCCTATGTACACGAGAATCGACGATAGGTTCCGGCGTCATGGCAGATCGAACGCATCCAAGGGTTCGTCTAAGGCTTGATCGCACGCGTTCCGCAGCGCGCGCAGCAGGTCCTCGGGGGTAGCGAGACCGAATCGGTGGTCTCGGTAGTAGGACTGAAGGGCCTGATAGAAGCAACGATCGCCCATCGCCGAGCGAAGGCGGTGGAGAAGCAGCGCCCCGCCATCGTAGACAAGAGCTGCGTACGTTCGGATGTCAGGAAACGCATACACGGGCTGAGCCACCGTGAGATGGGGATGAGATCGGCGCGCGTCCTCGTACGACATCTGCCAAGACGCGAGCTGTGCCTCGGCAACGAGCGGCGCTTCGAAGGCTGACGAGAACTCGTACGAAAGGTAGGTGGCAAAGGCTTCATCCAGCCAGGGGTGCTCGATGACATCGCTTCCCACCCCACCGTAGAACCACTGATGTGCGATCTCGTGCGAAACGATGATCGAGAAGAAGGAATCGTCTGGCTGTTCCGCGTAACTTGATCCCACCAGGATGAGGCCGGAGAACTCCATTCCGGCCACCTGGTTCAGGGGGACTTCCACAAGTACGATGTGCGCGTACGGACAGGGACCGATCAACCGCTCGTACAGCGCGAGGGCGTCTGTCGCCAGCTCAAGCGCTCGGCGTCCGCCCGCTTCGTGGGACGAAAGGAACACCGTTTCCAGCCGAGTGTTCCCCACGTGTTCCGACCGGAACACGTAGGCTGCTTCGTCGACGAGCACCAACGAGAAGTCCCGGGCGCACTCTGCTTGGAAGGTATGCGTAGTGAGCGCTCCGTGATCGGCACGGGCGGTCGGGGGTGCGGGGGTCACCGGGCGAAGGCTTCGCTGTGTGGTCAGATGAACCGTGTACTGAGACGCATCTGCCATGAGGAGGTCGCCAAACCCCGGACTGGGACTCAGCGCCCAGCTTTCCGAAGACCGATGCGCAACGATGGGATAGAACGCGGTGAGCGTCCATGCGGACACTGAACGGGTGAGGAATCCGCTTCCCGGAGAGACGGCCGGAAGCTGGCCGGGAAGCCAAGAGTCCGCCTTCCCGTGAAACCCCATCTGAACTGTGATCTCGGCGCCGGGAGACAGGGAAGGCTCCAGTGGAACGATGAGCACGGTATCATCTACGAACGTAGCGATTGGCAGACTGGCGCTCTGGACGGTCAACTCCGTGACCTCAAGGAACGCTTCACCATACAGGGCGGAGTCGTTGGGAAACAGGCGGAAGACAATCTCGGACAGGGCGGTCTCCTCGCGGTTCGTGTACTGAACCGTGAGGTCTCCGTCGAAGGTGCCGAGATCGGCGTCCATGCGAACGTCGATCTCGTACTGAACAGACGCCTGCGAGCGCTCCGCAGCGGAAACCAGAAGGAGAAGGCTGACCAGCCCGATGATCCCGAGATGAAGTGCACTCCGATGGGCCACTCGGCCTCCTTATGGTTGGCGATGCCCTTGAGGGGAACCCCCGTGACGTAGGTCAGGAGGAACGT
>CAZQHD010000099.1:0-7058 GCA_964593295.1 uncultured Thermotogae bacterium
ATGGCAGTGATCAGCTCGAATTGGCTGGGGAGATCCTCCAATCCCTCGAGGAGCGGGACCAGCCGCTCGATCTGTTCGACCCACGCGCCTTCTGAGATCCATTCGCCGTCCACGGTCATCCGATCGCGCAGATCGATCATCTCGGGAGAGGTGTACCGCCCGGTACGCAGCCCCGAGGCACGAAGGACAGCGTCCAACATGGCAACGACCGATCCCTTCCCGTTCGTTCCGGCCACATGAACCGTCGGGTACCTTCGATGGGGGTGGTCGAGCGCGTGCAAGAGGGCCTGGATGCGATGAAGCCCCGGCTTGACCTCAAACCGAGGAAGCCGTTCGAGAACCTGCACTGCGTCTCGGAACTCCATCTACCCTCCGAGAGAGGACAGGTTCTCCTCTAGGCGACGTCTTCTCTGCACGAACTCCTCACGCTTGGCGTGCTCCTTCTGCACCACGTCGTCCGGCGCACGATCGAGGAACTGCCGGTTCTCCAGCTTGGCCTCCACTCGGAGCAGATCCTGCAAAACGTCCTCCAACTCCGCGGTCAACCGATGCCGCTCGGCGGTCACGTCGATCAGATCCGCCAACGGAACGTACACCTCGGCTCCCTGAACGATCTGACGGGCCGCTGTCTCGGGCGGATCCAGGGTTCGTGAGATCCGAACCTCGCCGGCCGACGTCAGTGTCCGGATGATCTCGGAGGACGATTCGAGAACGCGTTGTGCCGTCTCGTCCGCACGGATCAGCACCTGAGGGGTGGCTTGGTGAGGAACGCCAAGTTCGGCACGCACGGTGCGCACCGCCGTGATCACCTCTTGAAGGAGCGCCATACTTCGCTCGGCGTCTTCATCGTAGGCTCCAGCCTCGGGATACGAAGCGCGGGAGATCGAACCGGGCTCCTCTCCCATCACCTGCCAGATCTCCTCGGTGATGTGCGGGACGATCGGGTGAAGCAGCTTGAGGCTGTCGCGCAACACGGCACTCAAGACACCTCGTGCCACCTCGTCGCCGGTCGACTGCAGCCGCGGCTTCGCCATTTCCACGTACCAGTCACAGACATCGCGCCAAACGAACTCGTACAGCGCCTGGGCAGCCAGGTTGAAGGTGTAGGCATCCAGATGCTGTCGAACCACGTCGGTCGTCCTCGCCAACCGGGACAGGATGAACCGATCCTCCAACCGATCGACCGTCGTTGGCCCCTCCGGGCGATCGTCTCCCAGATGCATCAGCGTAAATCGAGTGACGTTCCAGAGCTTGTTCAGGAAGTTGCGCGCATCATCAAGCTGCGTCGTCGGAGTCCGCAGCGTCCGTCCCTTGGTGGTGGCATGCGCCAGCACCAGTCGTAACGCATCGGCACCGTAGGACTCCATCAGCTCGAGAGGGTCGACGCTGTTTCCCTTCGACTTCGACATCTTCTGCCCCTGGGCATCGACGAGGAGAGGGGTGATGTAGACCGTCTTGAACGGCACTTCGTTCATGACGTGCAGCGACGCCATGATCATCCGTGAGACCCAGAAGAACAGGATATCGAACCCGGTCAGCAGGAAGTCCGTCGGGAAGTACGCGTTGAGGTCCTCGGTCTCGTCCGGCCAGCCCATGATCGAGAACGGCCAGAGCCATGAAGAGAACCAAGTATCCAGGACGTCCTCATCCTGATGCAGCACCGCGGCCTGACCGTAGTACGCCTCGGCCTCCCGGGCAGCCTCCGACTCCGAGTGCGCCGCGAACGGATGTCCATCCGGTCCGTACCAGACAGGGATCCGGTGTCCCCACCACAGCTGCCGCGAGATACACCAATCGCGGATGTTCTCCAGCCAGTCGAAATACAGCTTCGACCATCGCTCGGGGATGAACTCGATCCGACCGTCCTTCACGGCCGCCACCGCCGTCTCCGCCATCCCTTTCATGCGAACGAACCATTGCGTGGAGATCAGCGGTTCGATCGCCGAGGAGCACCGTTCGCACTGTCCGACCGCATGGCGGTACGGCGCGACCTTCTCCAGAAGCTCCTCGGACCGTAGGCGGTCCAGAACCGCATCTCTCGCCTGTTCGCGGTCCATACCCTCGAACGGCCCCCCGTGCTGGTTGATCGTCCCGTCTCCGTTGAGAATGTTGATCGACGCCAGTTCGTGGGTTCTTCCGATCTCGAAGTCCACGGGATCGTGCGCCGGGGTGATCTTGAGCACGCCGGTTCCAAAGGTCGGATCGACCTCCTCCGCCCCTACGATGGGAAGCGCGCGCCCCAGGATCGGCAGCCGGGCCACCTTGCCGATCAGGTGAGAGAACCGCGGATCCTCGGGGTTCACCGCAAGTGCCGTGTCTCCGAGCATCGTCTCCGGCCGCGTGGTGGCGATGACCACATGTCCGCCGTCGTCCAACGGATAGCGGATGTGGTACAGGCTGCCATCCACATCCTCGTGTTCTACTTCCAGATCGGAGACCGCGGTCTCGCATCGCGGGCACCAGTTCACCAGGTACGCGCCGCGGTAGACCAGATCGTCCTTGTAGAGCCGCACGAAGACTTCTCGTACCGCCCGTGACAGACCGTCGTCCAGGGTAAACCGTAGGCGCGACCAGTCACAGGAGCACCCGAGCGCCTTCAACTGAACGATGATCTCGGAGCCGTACTTCTCCTTCCACGCCCACACCCGCTGCACGAAGGCCTCTCGGCCAAGGTCCTGCCGGCGGAGACCCTCCTGGACCAGCTGTTTCTCCACCACGTTCTGGGTGGCGATCCCGGCATGGTCGGTGCCCGGGAACCAGCAGGTCTCGTCCCCTTTCATCCGGTGGTATCGAACCACGACATCTTGAAGCGTGAGGTTGAGTGCGTGCCCCATGTGAAGCCGCCCGGTCACGTTGGGCGGTGGGATGACCACGGAGAATGTGGGCCTGCCGACAACGCCGGTCGCCGCCCGGAAGAACTCCCCCTCTTCCCAGAAGTGACGGATCTTCGCTTCCACTTCAGACGGCTGGTAGCGTTTCGACAGTTCCATAGCTCTCCTTCGTGCGATCGAACCGCTCGAGTTTCCCCCTGCATCGAGGGTGTTGCGGACCGACCCGGTCTACCGCCACGCGTCGACGGTCATGTCGTACTCGTAGATCTCATGATCCGCAAAGAACAGAGAAATCTCACGCTGTGCCGACGCCGGGGAGTCCGACCCGTGCACCAGATTCTTGGTCAGGTTCATCCCGAGGTCGCCGCGAACCGTTCCCGGAGCTGCCTGCTTCGGATCCGTGGTTCCCATCAGACAACGAACGACGTCCACTGCGGCCTCTGCCTCCAGGACCATCGCCACCACCGGTGCCGCGGTGATGAACGCCTCCAGTTGGGGATAGAACGGCTTCTCCACGTGGGCCTGGTAGTGCTTGGATGCCAACGACGCATCCACCTGCAACAGTTTGAGCCCCACGAGCTTCAGGCCTTTGGCCTCGAACCGCTCAATGATCCGGCCGACCAATCCGCGTTGCAGCGCGTCCGGCTTGCACAGCACCAGCGTCCGCTCTTTCGTCATCTTCCCTCCTACAGCTTCCGGATGTAGCGTCCACCCTCCGCCTCTTCGATGAGACTCTCCAGCTGAAGCAGCAATAGGATGTGGGATGCCTCCGTGGGCGAAAGATCAGCTCGTGCGATGATCTCGTCCACATGCACCGGATCCCCGCCGATCAGCCCGTATACGACGGCCTCCTGTTCTCCCAGGCGAAGCGGATGTTCGGTCTCCTCTGCGGAGTCGGAGCCCATCTTGGCCCGCAGATCCGGGTACTCCTCCAGGATGTCCTCCACCGACTCGACCAGCTTGGCCCCCTGCTTGATCAGACGGTTCGATCCCGCCGACGTCAGGGTCCCGATGTTGCCCGGAACCGCGAACACATCCCGTCCCTGCTCCAACGCGCACCGTGCGGTAATCAGCGCGCCGCTGCGCTCCGGCGCTTGGACGACGACCACACCGCGCGAAAGCCCCGCCAGGATACGGTTTCTCTGCGGGAACGTCCATTTGGCCGGTCGGCTTCCCATCGGGTACTCCGACAACACCACCCCTGTTTCCACGATCCGCTCATAGATCGGCTGGTTCGCCTTGGGGTAGGGGTAGTCGATGCCACACCCCATCACCGCCACGGTGAAGCCCCCTACGTCCAATGCCCCTTGGTGAGCCGACGCGTCGATCCCGGCGGCCAGCCCGCTGACCACGATGCACCCGCGCATCGCCAGCTGTGTCGCCAACCGCATCGCGATCATCTTCCCGTACTTCGTGCCGCGCCGCGTGCCCACCAAGGCGATGGCGCGACAAGGGTCGATCGGCTGCTCCCCGCGTACGTACAACGCCATGGGGGGATCGTCAATCTCTCGCAGCAACGCAGGGTAGTCGGAGTCCACCAGCGTGACGATGCGCACCGCCTTCTCCTGAGCTTTCACCAGTTCCCGATCGACCGCCCCTTCGGATCGTGCCGAGGCAATCGACTCCCCCAGCACACGTGATCCGAACACGTCGGCCAGCGCGGAGGCGGGGGCATGCCAGATCTCCCCGAACGACCCAAACGTGCGAAACAGCCGCTGCGCCCGCTTAGGCGACAGCTGCGGGATCAGGTTGAGACCGATCAGGACTTCACGATCCGTGCGCGTCATGGTCGAAAGACTATATCCCCCAGTTCCTTCCGTCAATCCGCCGCTCGTTGTGACACACGGAGCCATTCGCTACCATCGCCGGGATGATTACACCGACCTTGGGCTTCGTCTGGCTGTTCTTGGAGTTCTTTCTGCTGATCGTCACCGCGGGCGCCCTCGGGTTCGGCCCCATGCTGGCCGAGATCCTGCTCTCCGGGTTCGTGGGGTACCTCTTGATGCGGTTCGCCGGGCGGACGCTGTTCCAGCCCGCGCAGCTCATCGGTGTCTTCCTGCACGCGACCGGAAACGCCTTCCTCTCGCGCAAGCCGATCGAGTGGTTGCTCTTCGGAAGCCTCCTGCTGATCATCCCCGGCTTCCTCTCCGACCTGATCGGCGTCGTGCTCGTCGCTCGATGGGCGCTCCATCGCGGTCCGCACGGTCAGCCGCCGTCCGACATCGATCCGGTCGACTCTGAGATCATCGACGTCGAGTTCAACGTGCGCGACGACGACGCCAAGGCGTAGTCCGCCAACAGGATGCACCCGAAGCTCCCCGCCATCCAGACCCCCATCGCGGGAATCACCGCCAACGAAACCCCCGGGATTCCGGCGAGCAGCTGCACCCAACCGCCGAGCCCACGCACCAGATAGAGAAATGGTCCCGCGCACAGCCATCCCAACGGCGTGCCCAACCAGGGCAACGCAAACAAACCCGCCCATAGGGTCGCGGCGGCCCAAGGAACCACCACCGGGTTGAGCAGAACCGCGAACGGGTGAAAGGACCGAAACTGCCAGGCGAGGATCGGCGCTGCACCTGCCTGCGCCGCCATCGAGACCACGAGCGCCTGCACCAGCCATCGCACCCGTCGTGGCTTTGCACCGAGCTCTGCGACCCCGAAGGCTCTCGTTCCCCAGCCGCTCGGCGAGAGTGCAATCAGGATGGACCCCGTGGCGGCCATCGTCAGCTGGAATCCGGCATCGTACAGCGCACCGGGACGCAGAAGCAGGAGGACGGTCGCCGCGGCGGCCAGTCCGTTCAGCGGATGAACCCATCGACGCAGGATCCATCCCACGTCGGCCAGGACGCTCCCCAACCCCAGGAAGGCGAACAGCAAGGCCGCGCGCACCAAGCTGACCCTGGGTCCCACCACCAGCAACGCCGCCCCCACCAGCAAGGAGACGATCGGATACGCAACGCGCGGTCGCACCCCGATCCACCGCAGCCCCCACCACACGCCCCCCAGAAGAATCCCGAGATGCAGCCCGGAGACCGCCAACAGGTGCATGAGCCCCGTGCCGGAGAACGCCTCCTTCATCTCTTCGGAGAGCGCCGACCGGTCGCCGAACAGCAGACTCTGGCCGAGCGCAGCCGCCTCCGGCGGCAATTGCTCGCGCAGACCAGCCACCAGCCCCTGGCGCAGCCGATCCCCCCATCGAAGAAGCCCGTGGGCTCCTGGCCGAGCGCCGAGAAGCACCACTTCCTCGGCGAACAGCGTGACAAACACGCCTCGTCGCGCAAGATATGCCGCGTAGTCGAACCCCTCGAACCACCCCGGCAACCGCGCCCGTCCGTTCACCTGAACGACATCTCCAACGATCACGCGTTCGACCGGGCTCTCCGTGCGCCAGGAGACTTGAACGTCTCCCGGAAGATGATGCGTACGCAGCGTGAACGTCACCGAATCGCTACCCAACCCGGGATAGGTCGCCACCGTACCGGTCACCTGGGAGAGCCCCGACGCCCTCCGTAGCAGCCATCCCGGAAACGCTGATTCCTGGCCGGCTCGCACCATCCCCAAGAGGAACACGGCAGTGATCACACCCGCCATCCGAATCGACCGCGGTGCGCGGCGAGCCATCGCAACCCCGGCAGCGGCCGCCGCCGCCGCGCCCCAGACCCCCAGAGGCGGCAGCCCAAGGCTCCGCTGCGCGGCAACCCCGGCAGCGAACCCCAATGCCATCCAAACCCAAGTCTTGTTCATCTTATCGTGTATCATCTTACAGGATACGCATTGTCTTCGCCCGTCCGAGGCGATAGAATAGGGTGTGGTCTTTGACAACTGGGGGTGACTGGCTTCGACGGAGTGTGTAAAGGAAGGCTGCAAGCGGAGCGTTTGCTATCTCCTAAAACTGGCGAACAAAAACAACAACTGCGAACAACTACGCATTTGCTACGCCGTCCCTAAACTAGGCACGGCCGCCTCATGGAGCTTCCCCGCGAGGTTCATGTAGGCGTCGACAAGGCGGGTATACCACGGGCGATCGCTTCCGTCCCCGTGGCGAACACCAGGAAGCTCGATCCGCAAGACCCGGTCCATGGGGGCTTGAGGGTTTAGACCAAAACGTGGAACTAAGCTTGTAGACGCCGACCGGAATGCATTTCGGACGCGGGTTCGACTCCCGCCACCTCCACCAGAACGAGCTAGAACGCTATTCCTGTCTTTATTTCCTTCTGATCTCTC
>CAZQHD010000100.1:0-6842 GCA_964593295.1 uncultured Thermotogae bacterium
GGAAACTACGGGGAACCATCATGGTGTCTTCTGAAGCGAAAGCCGGCTCGAACCAGCTCGGCCTGGGAACAATCGACGCGGAAGCAAAGAGCGCACGACCCAAGAGATCGTCCATCACCTGAAGGAACGCACAAGACGGAAGAAAGGAGAACAGAACCTTGAACCCGGCATACGTCCAACGCGTCGTCGCAGTCGCGGCATGCCTGACACTACTGCTAGCTGTCGCTGTCGCCTCAGCCACGCCCCCCGATCTTCGCGGGGAGTGGGTCATGTTGCAGGTGTATCCAAGGATTGCCGTGCTTCCTCTGGTGGGGGAGTCAACTCAGACGAGCTACGTCGTCCAACGGGTGGAGATCGAACAGGATGGGCTATCCTTGGTCATGTTCGATCAGTATTGCTTCACGGTGATCGAGGAGAGCTCCCTGCTTGCGAAGACGGAGATCCCGGACACCTTCATGCGTTCCTTGTGTCCTGAGCCGCGGCCGGCAACGCTTCACGAGAAGGAGGGAGAGTTCATCCTCGTGCAGCCTCCGTATCTCGAACTCCGTGGCACGTTTCTGGACGACCCAGCAGCCGATGCGCTGCCCGTGGATCCGGAGGACCCACGTGTCATCGATCAGGACGAAGATGGCTTTCCCGGCATGACGGTGAACGTGACACTTCTCGGTCTCATGCAAGCCCAGATCTACGTGGTGCAGCGGGTGCAATACCAGCTACGTGGGGTCGTCGTCTCCACGGACCGCGTGGAGGGGCTGATCGGCTGGACGGATGAACAGGTGGTGTTGGCGGCGACCAGTCCGTTGCTGATGGCGGGAGCGGAGAGCGTTCAGGACCCGGATCCGACCAAGCACCTGTTCGTGATGCTCCGCGCACAGGAGGAGTGGACGTGCGAGTGGCTCCGTGAGAACTGGCGGCAGCTGTTCGAAGTGAACGGAACGAGCCAGGAGTAGCCGCGATCCTGTTCTTGCGGGGTCGCCCTTACGACTCGGCAAGCATGCGACACAGTGTCTTCGGGGATGATCCCAACGGACGCCAGCTGATCGGGAACTCACAGACAGCGCACATGAGGCTCCACCCGGGGACGGAGGCGTTCGATCGCCCTTCGAAGCTCAGCGGCCACCAGGCGGGTGCCTTCGCTGTTCAGATGGACTCCGTCGAGGGTCAGCCGGAGCCCTCTGCGCGAGGCAAGCGTGTCCACCTCAGCCGGCGTGCGCAGGAAGAGTGCATCGCGGGCGATGGATGCAACGCGCTTCGGAAGGTAGTCGGATGCACGCTCTATTGCCAGTCGCTCCGAGAGAGCGCTCCGAAGATCCACATACTGCACTGCATCGAACGTCGCGCTCGCCGACGAGATGACTGCGCCCAGATCCTCCAGTTCTCTGTTCCAGGGGTTTGCCAGGTCTTCCCCAACGAAGAGCGGCGAGACCGCCAGCACATGGGCAGCTCCGTCACAGAGAGACTCCAGCGTTCGATGGTAAAACGTACTGAACTCCACGTGATCCCTCGCGCGGGGCTGTCGCGTGATTCGCTTCAGCATCGAGTGGCCGACGGACAGCTTCGCGAGGACATCGTTCACTCCCACCCAGAGAACGGCGACGTCCACAGGGCACTGAAGGGGACGGTGTACGATGCGGCGATAGAGACTGATCACTGTGTCTCCGCCCCTGCCGCAGTTCACCAGTGTGTCCTCGGGCAGCATGGCTTCCAGCGCTTCAAGGAAGGAGACGCCGGGAATGCCTTCGGTCAGGCTGTCTCCGAAACATACGACTCTCATCGCTCCCCTCCCACCGCGTTGCGCGCCCCGATGCGATGCGAGACAACCACTCGGGGACGCATACCTCGGCCGTTTCTGCAGCATGATGCCCGTCATCCGTCCGCGTTGCCAACGATGAGGTGCCGAAAATGGGTATGTGTCCCACGATGCGGTTAGGCGGGAGGCCTCTCCGTGTCCGAAGCGAGGCGCCCACTCGCTTTGCGTAGGCGGTTCATGATGGCCCTTCCTAGACCTGTTTCCGGAACAGGCTCGGCGTAGATGACGTCCAGTTCTAGATCGTCGAGCCGGTGAAGTGCCGCGAACAGATTGCTCGCCGCCTCACGAAGATCGCCGCTTGGAGAGAGGATCTCGACATGGCTTGCTGGAGCATCGCGACGCGGCGTTCGAAAGCAGAGCAGGCCAACATCTCGAAGCGAAATTGGGGGAGGCGATGCCTCATCCAGGATCATCAGCGGAGTCCGAGGAGCGTAATGGGAGGGCAGCTGTCCGGGCGCACGCGGACGATCCGGCTCTTCCTGATCCATCGTTACCGGCCCCATGACGGACACGATCTCCTCGAGCGGCAAGCCGCCGGGGCGCAGCAGTCTGGGAAGTTCGTCGGTGAGATCGAGGATGGTCGACTCCACGCCGACGACACAGGCTCCACCGTCGAGGATGTAGTCAACGCGGTTCCCAAGCTGCTCGCGAACGTGCGCCGGAGTGGTCGGACTCAGGCAACCGAACCGGTTTGCACTGGGGGCAGCAATCGGTACAGCCGCGGTCCGAATCAGCTCGAGCGCCATCGGATGATCGGGCATTCTCACGGCGACCGTCGGAAGGCCGGCGGTGACGATGCCGGGGACAGTCGCCGACTTGGGAAGCACCAACGTCAGCGGCCCTGGCCAGAATCTCTCAACAAGTCGCTCAGCCTTCCGGCTGCATCGGGCGACCACCTCTCGGAGCGTCTCAAGGGAGGCAATGTGGACGATCAGCGGGTCGAAGCGAGGACGCTGCTTGGCCTCGAAGATTCCAGCAACCGCGCGAGGATCGAGGGCATGGGCGCCCAGTCCATAGACGGTCTCGGTGGGAAAGGCGACCAATCTCCCGCGAAGGATGAGGTCGGCCGCCCTCTCGATCGCGGGCGGGTTGGGCTTCGGGTTCATCATCCATCGTGCGTCCGTTGATCGCGGCCGGTCGCCATGATCCGCTCAAGATCCAGCTTCCCGCCGAGCCTGCTCTCTTGCACAGCGTTCGCCAGACAGTCCGTCGGGAAGATCGCATCGACGCGCAGGTAGTGAAACAGGGCAACCAGCGCAGCGCTACGGGCGCCGGCCTGCCCACGGAAGTCGCAGCGCACGACTTGAGCACCGGTCTCCGGAGCATCTAGACTCTCATCGATCAAGAGAAGCCCACCCCTCATCCTGCCGATGGCCTTCCCGCTGCGCTCCAAGCCATCCATCGACGTCACGATCACGGCATCGGGAGCGACGACGCCGGTATGCAGAATCGGATCCGGAGAGACGATGAGCTCGGATGTCGAGAATCCGATCCCCACGGTCACCGGATAGCTCTCCTTCTTGGTGACGTGGAGTCCGGCTGCGACGGACGCCTGCGCGAAGATCCCTGCGGCGGACTGGACCCCCTCCCCCGCCGAACCGGCGATCACCAGCGAACGCGGCTTCGTAAGGGAGGAAGAGTGCGTCTGGGGGATCGCCTTGTTCTGATCGAGCAACGATCGGACAGGCACGCGTTGGGCAGGTACGTAAGAGTCACGCGGAGGATGAGAGTAGAGCTGCACCTTCAGTCCCGCCTGCTCCACGATCTCCGCCAGGGTCCGAGAGGGGTTTCGCTTGGCGCCGTAGCTCGTGCATACCTCGATGACCTCGACCAGTGAGAATCCCGTTGTGGTAATCGCTTCCTCTAGATAGGCTGAGAAGTCGCCCGTACCGAGCACTCGTCTCGCATAGGCCGCCCCGACGTTGTTCGCCTTCCGGCACAGGTCATAACCGACGTAGGGTTGACCCTCCGGGAAGGCTTTCGTCTTGTACCCACAGGGCGTGAGCCCGCTCGACTGCCCGCCCGTCATGCCGTACAGCATGTTGTTGTGAATCACGACAGTCATGTCGAAGTTCCGATGCGCCGCCTCGATGAGATGCTGCAGCCCAATGGTGGCCCCCCCATCTCCAATGAAGACGATCACCTCCTTGCCCGGCTTGTCGAGCCCCGCGGAGATCCCCGCGGCCAGGGCGATCGACCGTCCGTGCAAGCCGTGAATCGTGTGCGTCAAGAAGCTTCGATCGATGATGCCATGACAGCCGATATCCGTCACGAGGATGACGTCCAGCGGCTGTAGGCCCGCGATGCGCTGAAGGGCTCTTTCCATGTTCCTTGCAATCAGATGGTGCCCACACCCCCCACAGAAGTGCAGCGGCTCGGCGGCGAGATAGGGCCTATTGCCCATGCGCGTCCATCTCCCTGAGGATGTCCTGTGGATCAACCAACCGGCCGATCGCGTTGACACCACGGACCCCGGACCTTCCTCGCTGCCCGAACAGCAGATGTCGAAGCTGACCGTCCTGATTCTCCTCCGCGATTACGACGCGGCGATATCGCTCCATGATTTCGAGGTAGATCGACGGAAGAGGAACCAGCGTCTTAGCGACGAGGAGCGAGACCTTCTTCCCGGCATGACGCAGGGTTTGGACCGCCTCGCGAGCGGCCAGCGCGGTCACCCCGTAGGAGACCACGAGGACCTCCGCGTCCTCCTCATCGAGCTCATAGTGAAGGAACGTGGACAGATTCCGCTCCACCTTCTCTCGCAGACGCAGTGTGTTGGCGAGCGCCTCTGAGTCACCATGACGAAGCAGTCCATGGCGATCGTGGCTGGATGACGTCAACCGCACCTGATGGTGATCATCGCCAAGCGGCAGGAAGCGCGGAACGAGGTCCTCCTCGGGATCGTAGGGACGGTACGTCTCCGCGCCGGTGTGAAGATTCCAGCGTGAGGTCGGAATCTCCCCCAGAGTCGCAGTGTCAAAGCTGCGGGTCGTCATCACCATCTCTTTCGAGGTCAGCAAGATCACGGGACTGCGTAACGCAATGGCGGTGTTGACGGCGGCAGCCGGCATCTCCCAGCAATCCTCGATTCCGGAGAGGCAAAGCGTGGGCAGGGGATAGCCCCCCGAGATCAGTCCAGAGACGAGGGACAGATCTCCTTGTGCACCGATGGTGGCGGAACCGGTGGAGGGGCCCAGGCGTTGCACCAGGATGATCACCATCGGCAGCTCCATCATGCACGCCATATTGATTGACTCCACCATCAGCGCGAGCCCGGGGAATGAGGTGGCGGTCACGGGAAGCTTCCCGGTGGCCGAAAAGCCCGCCATCCACTGCAGTGCCGTGATCTCATCCGGCGCCGCCATGACAACCCGAAAGCGACTCCCGCTGTATTCGAAGATACGATTGGCGGGGGTGATCGGGTAGCCGATGAATACATCTGCCCCCGCACGTACACAGGACTCGACGATCAGCTCCGAGCCGTCAACCAGTGTCCGTTGCTGTTCCTTCGCCCGGAACATGGATACACATCCTTTCATTCAGCGCTTGGATCGCCTCATCGCTGTAGTGAAGCATGTCTCGCAGAATGGCGTGGGTGTGCTCGCCGTAGTGAGGCGGAGGGGATAGCTCCGCACGAGCTCGGACACCAGCGACATCGAAGGCCAGGGTACGAATCGCCTGCAAACGCGTTCCGTTGATCGTGGTCCCATCCAACAGCATAGAGGTGACCTCCGGCTGCTCGCACACTTCCTTCATGTTGTTCACTGCGCCGGCAGGCACTGCTCTGGCATGCAGGGCCTGAAGGAGCTCCTCTTGATTCCACTCCAGGATCCTCTTTCGCAGAATCGCGCATAGCGAAGTGCGTTCGCGAACGCGAGCGGGGTTCGTCGAAAAGCGGGGATCATCCACGAGCTCTGGGGCCCCGATGACGGCACACAGATGCGCGAATTGCCTGTCGCTGCCAATGGCCAAGACAATCTGCCGGGCATCGTTTGTCGTGAAGAGGGTTCCATAGGGAACGATATTCGGGTGGTCGGATCCCATTCGCTCGGGAATCTCTCCCCCGACAAGCCAATTGGTCGCTTGATTGGCCAGCGATGCTACCGCAGCCTGCAGTAGGGATACATGGATGTACTGGCCCGCGGGATCCTTTTCGCGGGCAAGAAGGGCGAGCAGAATGCCCTCCTTGGCCTGATGAGCGGCCATCAGATCCATCAAAGCAACGGGCATTTTGGTCGGTGGCCCGTCCGGTTCCCCGTTCATGTACATGAATCCGCTCTCTGCTTGGATGAGTCCATCGTAGCCAGCCCTCATGTTCTCCAGCCCGTAACCGGTGATGTGCGCGTAGATCATGGACGGGTTGATGGCGGAGAGCGTTGAGTAGTCTACGTGTAGCTTCTCGGCATCCCCCGGCTTGTAGCTTGCGATCACGACATCTGCTCTCGCGGCCAACGCGTGGATGATCCGTTGCCCCTCGTCAGTTCTGAGGTTGACGGCGAGGGAGGACTTGCCCCAGTTCACGCTGGAGAAGTACGCGGAAAGGTCTCCCTGCTGAGGCTCGCTGCGTAGTCGCCATCTGCGAGTCACGTCTCCCGCCGTGGTCGAGTTCTCCACCTTGATCACGGCTGCGCCTAGCTCTGCGAGGAACATGCCGATGCTCGGTCCGGCGAGCACGCTGGCCAGTTCAACGACCGTAAGACCCGAGAGAGGCAAGGCATTCGTCTGCGATTCTCTAGCTCGTAGCATCTCTCCTCCGCCCAATGTGCCTAGTATCCCAGGAGGCCCCACCAGAGCCGTCCGACGACCGAGATGACCACCGCGCACAACAGCGTAATCATGCCCCCTGCAAGGAGCATGTCTCGCGTTCTTATCCTCCCCGTTGCATAGGCGATCGCGTTGGGCGGCGTACTGACGGGAAGTCCCATGGCCGCGGAAGAGACGATCGCCACAGCGAGCACCAACTGAGAGGACAACCCGAACTGCATGCCGAAGCTACTCACAACCGGAATCAGAAGTGCTGCTGTCGCCGTGT
>CAZQHD010000101.1:0-6791 GCA_964593295.1 uncultured Thermotogae bacterium
ATCACACACGGGCGGCCAGAAGTCGAGACATGAAAGACGCAACGGCAAGATCGGCGAGTTGCGCTTCGGAACACGGCATCTCGGGTTCCAGGAGATCGCTGCTTTCGCCAGGGGATGTTTCTCCAGGCCGGATTGGATTCGACGTCCTCCCGACGTGGTCCGAACCCGCGTCGGATACGCGGGGGGAATCACGGAGGCCCCCTCGTACGGAAGCATGCCGAAGAGCGATCCGGTTGGGGTTCGATCCCGAGATCATCTCGTATGCTGAGCTGCTGGAGGTACTCTGGGAGCATCAGCGCGTGCGCCGTATCGGATCATCCTCACAGTATCGTACGATGATTCTGGTCCATGATGCAGATCAACAAGCCGCCGCGAGCGATGACCGATTGACTGGAGGCTGAGAGGAAGACTTCGCTTCTGATTCCCGTGGTTCCGAGGGGAACGATCACGCGTGCAGAGGTATTTCATCAGAGGTTTCACCCTGAATCTGGGGCGAGCGCTTCGCGTGGTCTTGGATGAGCTGTTGGGCCGGTACAGCCCTTTCGGGGAGTCTGTGGACTTGGCAGCGATGCCAGGATGCTTCCTCTGCCTTCTTCAAGACGGGTTCCGTCTCCTTTAGACGACATGTGATGCACGGCGTATGCCAGATCCCGATCTGGGCGGATCTGGGGAGGGCTCGATTGGGTACGAAGGTGAGCCTGCCGGTACGCTGGAACACAGTGGTCCGAACGGGCCGTGGACCAACGGTACTGGCCAGAGGTGTTCATCGGCGGGGCGAGCGAAGACCCGCGCTTGGATCAGCGAAGTACAGGCGAAACACGCCGGGCGCAGAAGGGAGAGGTGCACATGCAGGGTGTCTTCGAGAGAGCCGTCGAGCTGGGGTTGCAGGCGATCGGGGCCATCGCGATTCTGATCATGGGGCACCTGTTGGCACGGCTGGTGCGACGGTGGATGGTGCGAACAGAGCTTGCGCTCTCCTGGCAGCGCTTTCTGGCTCAGCTTGTGTGCGTTGGAGTCCTTGTCTTCTCGCTCCTGGCGACACTCTCGCAGTTCGGGATCGAGACGGCGTCGTTCATTGCGGGTCTGGGAGCCGGCGGGGTTCGCACTTCAAGGGGCGCTTTCGAACCTCGCTCCCAGCGTTCTGCTGTTGGTTCTCCGGCCGCTTAGGATCGGGGACTTCGTGGAAGCAGGAGGTGTGCATGGAACCGTCAAGGACATCCAGTTGTTCAACTCCGTGCTCGCCAGGCGGACAACATCAGAGTGCTCGTTCCGAATGCACAGATCTGTGGTGGGGTGATCCGGAATGTCAGCGGGTATGCCACGCGGCGTCTGGATCTCACTGTGGGGATCGGGTACGAAGCCTCGATTCACGAAGCTTTTGCTGCAGCGCACGAGCTGATAGCTGATGATGAACGCATCCACGCGGAGCCAGCGCCACAGGTGATGATCACAGAGCTTGCCGATTCCGGCGTCAACTCGCGCGCGCCTGCAGATGTGGCTCGACGGGGCGAACTACTGGGCAGTCACGTTTGACCTCACGCGAGCCCTGAAGGAGGCGTTTGACGCGCGGGGTATCGAGATCCCGTTCCCGCAGCGGGTGGCTCACTTGCGATCCGAGCGGGATTGACGAGAGGTCTTCGCTTTATCCCGCCCCCATGCGTCGGCGAGTTGTAGCTGGGCTCGCACGGTCGACGCATGGGGGCATGGGTAGCCCATCACACGCACAGTGACTGAGGGCGGTTACCTGTCCTGCTCCGTGATGAGCAGGGAGTACGGGAACGACTCATCATCGTAGAAGGCTTCGACCACGATGTAGTATGTGCCTGGTGCCATCGTCTCCTCGATCCGGCTCCAGCGGGTTCCCCCGAAGTCATCGTTGGAGGCAATCTCCAGTAGATCTTCATTGTAGAGCGAAAGCACGGTGTCCTCGTTGGCCGGGGCGTCCAGTGCCGGGCCGGTTTCCATCGCGAGGTTGGCGGTCTCATTCAGGATGATGCGGAACACATCGACGTCGCCTTCCGGGTCGATGCGTGCGTTGACGAGGAGCGATCTGCCGGTGTGCCATGACAGATCCTGGGCGGCACTCGCCTCATCGTTGGGCTCGGCCTCCGCGATCAGGTCCACAGGCCGCGGGAAGACAACGAGTCGATACGGAGAGAGACTGGCCGCATACTGGCCAGCTTCAACAGAGACGGTGTAGTTACCCGCGGGCAAAGGAACGCGGATCGGGAGGGATGAAGCACCGCCGCCCGATGCAGAGGATGCGATCGTTGTATCCTCCTCATCGAACAGCGTGAGGAACGTTCCGTAGATCCCGAGACCGGCTTGTGCGGTGGTCGAGATGTCCACCAGCGCGCGGTCGGTCACTGTGAACGAGTAGAAGTCGACATCGTCAGGGCTCTCCAGGACTCCCTCGGCTTGCCATCCCGCGTCCTCGGTGGGCGCGGGGTCCATGGGGATGGCCTCTGCGGCCGTGTCGTTGGGTTCCCGATCCAACGTGAGCTTGACAGGACGGACGGCGAGGGTGTACTCCTCGATGCCCTCATACGGATACGAGAACTCCTCGACCCGGACGGCATACTGTGTGCCTGACTCCGGCAACACCAACAAGCGGCTCCAGAAGCCGTCGCCGGAGTCGTCATCGAACGCGATCGGCAAGAAGCGACTCTCCGAATCAGTGAATCGATAGAGGACCATGACCGTGTCCGCATCGCTGCCGCCCGATGCCTCGATCAGAAGGGCGTTGGCGGAGTCAGGCAGTCCTGCGGCCGGGACGGAGAATCGATAGTAGTCGGCGTCTCCGGCAGGCCACAGTGCAGCTGAGAGCATCACCACAGAGGAGATCGCTCGGAGATCGTCGGCCTCGACCAAACCGTCGTTGGACTCCGACTCGACACCGTTGTAGATGATGAGAGTGTAGGCAGCCTTCGCCTGGGCCAGACTGTCGATCCGAAGATGATACGTCCCGGCCATCAGCGTCACGCGGAGTTCATCCTCTGACGCGCTGTCGATGTACTCACGTGCTTCATCGAAGAGCAGCAGTCGGAGATCTGGGGCGCCGACCGTGGGTTCGATGCGAATGGAGACGAGAGCATCGTCCTCTTGGACACAGAAGCTGTACCAATCCAACGCTCCCGGGAACGAGAGCCTCCCTTGGACTGAGAGGGTGGTCATCGGGGTGCGGAGTTCACCCAACGGCGTACTCTCGTTCGCCCATGTGACGCATGGGCCGATCAACGTTGTCAACAGAAGAACGGTCCAGAGCATTCTCAAGCCATGTCTGTTCATGAATACCTCCCACGAGGACTATGCCTGTTTCCGGGCCCGAAGGCCAATCCTCCAAAATGCATGAGCGGCCTTCAACGCGCAATCCTACGCGCAGAGCCTGACGGTCAGTATACTCCGGCGCAGGCCGTGGAGGAGGGGTATGAGTCAGAAGCAGCTTACCGTGCTTGTCTATTTGAGAGAGTCGATGGATCGTTATCGTCAGAGGCTGCAGGATGACACCGATGTCCGATACGTCTTCTGCTCGTCTGCCGAGGATGTTCAACGGACGGTTCCGTTGGCTGATGCGGTATTGGGGTCGATCACGTTTCCCGTTGAGCATCTTCTGCAGGCCCGGAGTCTGCGATGGGTTCAGGTGACCGCAGCGGGGGTGGATCGTTTTCTGCTACAGGGGAACCTGCCGGAGGGTGTCCTCCTGACGCGCGCGGACGTGGGGTTTGGAGATCAGATCGCAGAGTATGTGATCGCCCATCTGTTGGCGAGATCACAGAGACTGCGGGAGGTCTTCCGACAGCAGGCTGAGCGGCGATGGCAGCCGCTGGAATGTGGGTTCCTCAAGGGGCAGACGATCGGGATCGCCGGCACCGGCTCGATCGGGCGTGCGGTCGCCCATCGCGCGTGCGCGCTGGGGATGCGGGCTGTGGGATGGAGCCGATCGGCGCGCGAGATGCCTGAGTTTGACAGGGTGTACGGTGCGCAGGAGATCGCCGTGTTCCTTTCCCAGCTGGACGTCCTGGTTCTCTGCCTCCCCCTGACAGAAGAGACGAGGGGGCGGTTCGGCTCCGAGGAGCTGGGATGGCTTCCTGCGTCCGCGGTTCTGATCAACGTGGCCCGCGGCGCACTGATCGTTGAGGATGCGCTCTTGCACGCGCTCCGCTGTGGAGACCTTCAGGCGGCGATTCTGGACGTCTTTGAACGTGAGCCACTGCCGCCCGACCATCCATTCTGGAAGATGGAGAACGTAACCGTGACGTCTCACCAATCGGGACTCAACGTTCCCGATGAAATCATCGACTTCTTCCTGGAGAATCTTCGGCGGTTCCGGTCGGGGCTCCCCCTCCAGGGGGTTGTCGATCTGGCCAAGGGATACTGACGGGGATGCACTGAAGACCGTCCCAGGGAATGCGCTGCGACCGAGCGTTGCAGGTTTGAGGCGCGAAGCGGGGTGGACAGTACTCCTGATCTGTGCACACGGAACACCGGGAGAGGAGAAGAGATGTCGCAGGCAAGGGGGTCCAGACAGGCTCAGAGACGGATCAGGTGGCGGAGGGGGGTTCAATGGGGGCTCCTGTGGATCGTGCTGGTGACGATTGCCCTGGGCTGGCGATATCCGTGGCTTGGGTTCTCCGTACCGATCGTCATGCTCAGCGGGCTCATCGGATCGCTGTTCAACGGACGCTTCGTTTGTGGAAACCTCTGCCCCAGGGGGTCCTTCTACGATCGTCTGCTGCCGGGCGTCAGCAGGAACCGTCCGATCCCTACGTGGCTCCGATCGAGGACGCTACGATGGGGTCTTGTGGCGCTGCTCATGGGGCTGATGGTCGTCCGCATCCTGGAGGATCCGGGGGATCCCATGCACTGGGGACGTGTCTTCTGGCTGATGTGCGTCGTAACAACGGCGCTCGGCACTATACTGGCCGTCCTCATCCATCCGAGAACCTGGTGCGCATTCTGTCCGATGGGCACGATGCAGTCCGCTCTCGGAGGCCAGCGACGTGCTCTGCGGATCAACCCCGAGCGATGCCTCCAATGCGATGCATGTGAACGAGCCTGTCCGATGGGGCTGCCAATCGTTGTGCACAAGGGCCAGGGGATCGTTTCGGAACCGGACTGTGTGCGATGTGGAGAGTGCATTGCTGTCTGTCCAGCAGGAGCCCTCTCTTTCTCCGAGAAAGGGTAGCGGACTGCGATGGGGACGCTGCGTTGCACTGAATGCGTTCCCGCTTACAATGGCCCCATGTGTGGAGTTCTCAGCCTCTTCTTTGGTTTGATGATCTTTGGAATGGCCTTTCTCGGAGCGATCTGGCTCCTGTGGTGGCTGCTGGTTTTCGCCGCGATGGCTGCTGTGTGTGGTGTGATCTGGCGAGCGATCACCGGGCGCTAGCGCTTCGATGCCTGCTCAGGAGGGTGGAAGAGGTTCCATCGCCCGATGAGCACGCACGCTTCACATGTGATGTTATGAAAGCGCGCCTCCTTGGCCGGCAGCGTGGTAAGCTGCCGGAGAAGGAAGCGGCAAGAAGCCGCAAGGAGGCGCACCATGCAGTGTATCGCGTTTGACTCCCACAAGCACTACACGTGGGCGCTAGTGCAAGACGAGACGGGGAAGGTCCTGTGTGAGCAGCGGATCAACCATAGCAAGGGAGCCCTCCGGGAGTTCCTGGTGGCGTTTGACCCAGGATCTCCTGTGGCGGTCGAGACCATCGGCAACTGGTACTGGATCACCGACGAGATTGAGCAGGCGGGGATGGTTCCTCTCTTGGTGAATGCACGTCGGGCCAAGGCGATGACTGGATCGACGAACAAGACCGACCGGTTGGATGCGCAAGGACTCAATCGTCTACAGCGATCGGGGACCCTTCCCACGGTATGGATCCCCCCAAGACACCTGCGTGATGCGCGAGAGCTACCAAGGACGCGCATGGTCCTTGTCCAACAGCGGACGAAGCTCAAGAACCGCATACACGCCAACCTGGCGAAGTACGGACTGGAGATCCGTGGAGCCACAGACTTGTTCGGTGTGCGCGGCAGAAGGATTCTCTCTGCGCGTCTTCAGGAGATGCCTGAGCAGACACGATATGCCACGCAGGCGCTGATGGAGGAACTCGATCATCTGCAAGGCAGGATCGGGGAACTGGAAGCACGCATGGAGGAACTGTTCGGAAAGACCCACGCGTTGGAGTTGATCAAGACGCTTCCGGGGGTAGGGTTCATTCTGGGCGTAGTCATCCTCACGGAGGTGGGTGATGTGGCACGCTTTCCCAGTGCGAGCCACCTTGCATCGTACGCGGGGATGACACCGAGAGTGCACGCCAGTGGAGGACACGTTCGCTACGGTCGTACCCGAGCTGATGTCAACCACTACCTGAAGTGGGCGTATGCCGAAGCGGCGAATGTCGTGATGGTGCACCGACGCCGGCATCCCCAGCGACATGGGAGTCGACTCTACGAGCGCATACGAAAGCGAAGAGGCCATGCCAAGGCGATCGGTGCTGTGGGGCGACACTTGGCGGAAGCAACGTACTGGATGCTGAAGAAGATGGAACCGTATCACGATCCCACCGTGGATCGTGAACAGCCAGAGTCGATGAGGGTGGCGTGAGCGCGGCGGGGGACATGAACCGCCCAAGGTTCGATTTGTGATTGCGACACGTCACCTGAACAACCTCTTGCTGCATGGACAGCGAAGAGATGACTCCGACTCAGCGGGAACGGTAGCCAGAAGACAACGGGAGGTCTACTGAGAGAGAACGTCCTTGAAAACCAGCGCGCTTTCAGAGATGTCCCCC
>CAZQHD010000102.1:0-6727 GCA_964593295.1 uncultured Thermotogae bacterium
CGAGGGATCGCGTGGAAGACCGGGGCAAGAGATGCTGGATCGCTGTGGGTCCTAGAGGCAGAGACTCGGCTTCTCTACGAGCTGGAAATCGTGGCCGCGGTGAACATCTTCGATGGAACACAGCTTGCGCTTCAGCCCGATCCTATCGCGCTCTCTGCTGATCTGTTCCCGATCACGGGACTCGACTGGCACGGAGACTCTCTGTGGGTGGTCGACGGGTCTCGGCACCGAGTGGCTGAGGTTGATCCGGAGACGGGGGTTCCCACTGGTGCCTTCTTGAGCGGCTTCCCCGGCGCTGCGGTTTCTGGGCTCTACATCCAGGAGTAGGGATGGGGGCGAAAGGTCGAGAGAGATCGAGGGGGAGCATGCCGTGTCGAGCCTGACGGTGCTTCATCATGCCGTGATCCTGGGTCACCCCGGCGCAGATGCGATGGTGATCCGCGGGGAGAAGATCCAGGCGATCGGGCCGTTGGAGGCGCTGGACCCCACCCTGCCAAGCGATGCCGTGGTTGAACGAGTGGACCTTGCGGGTTGTTTCCTCGCGCCCGGGTTCATCGATGCGCACATTCACCTCTTACACACCGGGCTGGTCGAGAGCGGCTGGCGTGTGGGGCTGGCCAAGCTCTCCAGAGATAAGGCACTCGCAACGTTGGCCGCTGCTGTGAACGAACGGTCCGGTGGATGGGTCATCGGGAGTGGATGGGATGAATCGGACTGGCCGGGGCGCAGTCCGTTGTCCCGGGACGACCTTGACAAGGTGGCGCCGAGGACACCTTTGCTGGCGGTGCGCGTGGATGGACACCTGCTGATCGCCAACAGCCAGGCGTTGCGTTATCTGCCTCCTGGGACGCCCGAAGGACTCGTCGATAAATCGAAGGGTGCGCTTCGAGAGGCCGCGGTGGAGGCGATGCTCGGTGTTGCGCGCCCTGACGAGCTTGCTAAGACGGAAGGGCTGCAGGCCGCGGCTCGTCTCTGTCATCGGCTGGGGATCACCGCCGTACACACCATGACACGACATGAGCACTGGGCGCTGTTCCACCGCCATCGTGAGGCGCGTCGTTTGCGCATCACGTTCTGTCCGGAGATTGACGCGCTGGACGCTCTGACAGAGGCTTCCGAGACGACCGGATGCGGTGACGCGTGGCTTCGCTACGGCGGGGTGAAGATCTTCGCGGACGGATCGATTGGCGCGCAGAACGCTGCGGTATCGACTCCGTACAGCTCGGGTGGTATCGGAGCGCTCAATCATGAAGAGACGAAGCTGAGGGGCTGGGTGAAGCGCGCTGACGAGACCGGGTGGCAGACGATCATCCATGCCATCGGAGACCGGGCCATCGAGCAGGTGTTGCATGTGCATGCTTCGCTCTCTACCGATCGCAGGTTGCGCCACCGCGTGGAACACTTCGAGCTACCCACCGAACGGCAGGTGGAGAGGATACGATCGCTTGGACTGTTCGTCAGCATGCAACCGAACTTCACGGCGAACTGGTCGGGACCGGGGAGCATGTACGAAGAACGCCTCGGTGCGGTTCGAGATCAGTTGAGCAATCCGCTCCGACGGGTGGTCGATCGGGGGATTCCCCTGGCGTTCGGCTCGGATGGGATGCCGCCTGGTCCCCTCTACGGGTTGTACGGCGCGGTACAGGGTCCGTTCCCGGCGCAACGGCTGAGCATGGAGGAAGCGTTGGCGTGTTACACCGCCGGCGGCGCGGAGTTTGGCTTCGATGAGACCCGATGCGGCCACCTCGTTCCGGGCGCTTGGGCCGATCTTGTCGTTCTAGACCAGGATCCGCGTGTGGATCCGCAGAACGTTCTCGACCGAAGGGTGGAAATGACGTGGGTCGGGGGGGCGCGGGTCTACGAGCGAAGAGGAGGTGACTGACGGGGGGGCCTGCCTGCCGGGCTTTGGTGTATGCGGATCCTGTCTCGATGCCTCGAACGGGGCCCGGGGCGCTACTCCACGGTGACGGTCTTGGCGAGATTCCGTGGTTGATCGACATCGGTCCCCCGCAACACGGCGGTGTGATACGCCAGCATCTGCAGTGGAAGCGAGAAAAGGATCGGTCGAGAGATTCCCGCTACTTCAGCTACCGGAATGACGTCATCGGCCATCCGCGCGATGGCAGGGTCCTCCGGCGCGTCGGTGATCGCGATGATCGATCCCTTTCGGGATCGGACTTCTTCCATGTTGGAAAGAACCTTGGCATAGGCGGTTGCACGCGAGATGAGAAAGACCACGGGGGTCTTGTCGTCGATGAGAGCAATCGGACCGTGCTTCATCTCTCCTGCCGGGTACCCCTCCGCATGGATATAGGAGATCTCCTTCAGCTTGAGAGCCCCCTCAAGCGCGACCGGGAACAGGACTCCCCGCGCCAGGAACAACACGCTTGTAGCGTGGTGTAGCCGTTCGGAGATCTCACGGATTCTCTCTTCCTGCAGCAAAGCCTCGGCCACGCGGTTCGGGAGAAGGGCCATCTGCTCGCGTTCTTCGGGGAAGGAGTCCTGCGGACTTCTCGTCTCGGCCAAGCAGCACCCTAGAAGCCCCAGAGCTGCCACCTGGGCGGTGAACGTCTTCGTGGCTGCGACGCCGATCTTGACCCCTGCACGTGTGTAGACAGCGAGGGTTGCCTCTCGGGCGATCGTGGAGGATTCATTGTTCACCAGGGCAATCGTTTGGGCCCCCGCGTCGCTGGCGCGACGCAGCGCCATCAGCGTGTCCATCGTCTCTCCGGACTGGGATACCGCGATCACCAGGGACTTCTCGGATAGGTGTGGCGACCGCATGCGGAACTCGGATGCGATCATGGCGTGAATCGGCACGCCCAGGTACGGTTCCCAGAGGTACTCGGCAATCAAACTGGCGTGAAACGCTGTGCCGCAGGAAATGAGGTAGACGTGATCATACGCTGCGAGGTGTGCCTTCCGGATCGCTGCCTCCAGACCCGTGGCTGCCGATGCATCACGTACGGTCTCACCGAGGGTTCTGCCCTGTTCATGGATTTCCTTGTGCATGAAGTGCTTGTATCCACCCTTCTGGATGGCGGTCTGGCCTGTTGTGACACGGTGAAACGCGCGATTGATCACGTTTCCGTCCGGTCGCACGATGCGTATGGTGTCTCGAGTTAGCTCCACGAGATCATCGTCCTCAAGGAAGGCAACGGTGTCTGCACGTCCCAGCAGGGCTGGGACATCGGAGGCCAAAAAGGTGGCGACGGGGGATTGCCCGACCACAAGGGGGCTGCCCCTTCGAGCTGCGACCAGGCGGTCGGGGCACTTTGCGCTGATGACTGCCACGGCGAACGCGCCCTCGGCCCGATGCACGGCTTGGGTGACAGCAGACAACAGGTCGCCCGTGAAGTAGCTCTCTACCAGGTGCGCCAATACCTCAGTGTCGGTCTCGGAGCGAAAACGGTGCCCCTGCAGGAGAAGCTCGTCCCTCAGCTGTGCGTGATTCTCGATGATCCCGTTGTGGACCAGGGCGATCGTCTCGCAGCAATCGACCTGGGGATGGGCGTTGTCCTCCGTGGGGGCTCCGTGCGTCGCCCACCGAGTGTGCCCTATGCCGAGAGAGGCCGTACAGAGCTGATCGGCCACGGCGGCGGTTAGATCACGAACCTTCCCGGCTTTGCGCGCCCGGAGCAGTTTTCCGTCCTGGATGACGGCCAGACCGGCCGAGTCATAGCCGCGATACTCCAGGCGGCTCAATCCCTCGAGTATCACGGGTACGACAGGGGCTTCGCCGATCGATCCGATAATCCCGCACATCGCGACCTCCTTACCGCCTGGAGTGTAGCCGACAGGGCTGGGAACTCCAACGCGATTGTCGTTGCGTCTGCCGATGGCTATACTCTCGTCTAGCATCTGGTGAGACCGACGTCGAAGGGAGGCGAGCATGCGCGAAGTTGTGATCAAGGCGCTCTTGGTGGATCCGTCCACGAACTCGCCGGTTGTACTCCTCAAGGACCGGTCGTCTCAGAAGGCTCTACCCATCTGGATCGGTGAGACCGAGGCGATTTCGATCGCGTTCGGTCTTCAGAGCGAGGAGTTCCCTCGACCCCTCACGCACGTTCTGATGAAACAGATCCTTGAACAGATGAACGCGCGCGTTGAGAAGGTGATCATCCATGCCGTTCAGGCCGGAACGTTCCTTGCCTCGGTCTTCATTCGCGACGCGGAGGGGGAGCTCATGGAGTTCGACGCACGTCCTTCGGACTCGCTTGCGTTGTCCTTGCGCGCCGGCTGTCAGATTTTCGTGGATGATGAGCTCTTCCAGTCGGAAGCCATTGAGTCTCCGTTTGCCGAGGAGGACGAGTTCCACGAGTTCGTGGACTATGATCTAAACCTCAGTGAGTTCCGAAAGAAGAGCGGCGAGGAGGAGGACTCGGCCTAGCCGCGGATGATGGGGATCCCGGGCTGAGGGCGTACGATCACATCGTCCGGGGTGAGCCCTTGATCCAAGATCACCAGCTGGACAGACAGGGTGGCGCGGCGTTGTCCTCCTTGGAACGTGACCACCTTCTGCACGAGGTATGTCTCGCGGTCAACCCACACCATACGAACCAAGTCCTTGGTCAGAGCGTCGCGCACCTCAAGGATGTAGCTTCTCGTGATCGTGCCTTCCATCGACTCGCTGTCTAGCGAGCTAGCTAGCCCCAGTCGGAACATCGGAGCGTCTTCCTGGAACTCTGGACAGAACGTAAAACATGCCAACGAATAGGTCGTATCAGCGGCGTATGAAGGGGGCGTAAATGCCGTTTCGGCGGGGTCGGGAACCTCAGCAAACGATGGGAGTGTGGTCATCGGAGGGATGTCTTCCGGGACAGTGAATCCGGTCACGGGCCGGAGGATTCTGATCTCCGTTCTTCCTGAAGCCCAATCAGAACGCATCTGCGAAACGTTAAACACGCTCAATCCGACCGAGGCTAGGGGAAGTCCGGGCCATCGCTTGCTCAGGAGAACGTTCTCCCGAGGGATGTAATGGAGGACTTGGTCTCCCTCGATGGTGTAGGCCTCGTCGCGGACGGTGCCGGAAAAGGCCCCCTCAAGGGTCTCTTGGGGGCGCAAGTAACGCATCGAGAATGTCGCCGGCGGGCCCTTGATGTAGAGAAACTTCATACGGAGGCTGTCGGCAGGATACTCCTCGTGGGTGACTTGGATTGTGGCTTCAAGATCTCTGATCCGATCTAGGGCGTTCTCGATCCGCCACAACAGACCTTCAACCTCCGTGGTAGGGTGCTTGTCCAGCAAGTACTGATCCACAGCGGCAACGCCAACAATCAGTGCCACAAATGCACCCATCGCGAGGAGAAGCACCGTTTGATTGTTCATCTCAGCGCATTATAATCCTATTCTGAACGGCGTTCAATGCCGTTGTTGTCTGGAAGAGAGACCGGAATGGAGGCGCAAAAGTGGAGCTACGCAGAATTCAAGACGCCGACGTGGAAGGGAAGAGAGTCCTTGTTCGGGTGGACTACAACGTCCCGTTGCAGGAGGGTCAGGTCCAGGACGATCGACGCATCCAGGCCTCTTTGGAGACCGTACAGTGGTTGGTTGGACAAAGCGCGATCGTTATCTTGATCAGCCATCTGGGACGGCCTGAGGGAAAGGTCGTGGATGCGCTTCGGCTCAACCCTGTGGCTGAGCGCCTGCAATCGCTGCTGGGAAGGCAGGTCATCAAGCTGGATGATTGCGTGGGGAGCGAAGTGGCGACCGCAGTGGCCCGTGCGCAGCGAGGAGATGTTCTGCTGTTGGAGAACGTTCGGTTCCATCGAGAGGAAACCACGAACGAATCTGGGTTCACGCATCAGTTGGCCGCGTTGGGGGATCTGTTTGTGAACGATGCGTTTGCCACCATGCATCGGGCCCATGCATCGACGGTGGGGCTGGCGGACCATCTTCCCAGCTTCTCGGGGTTCCTCGTGCAGTCGGAAATCGCTGCGATGACGCCGCTGCTTGAGACGCCGAAGCGCCCATACATCGCCGTGGTCGGCGGGAAGAAGGCACAGAGCAAACTGGGGCCACTCCGAGATCTGGCGCCTCGCGTCGACGAGATCCTATTGGGGGGAGGCGTGGCCATGACCTTCCTGCACGCGATGGGCACGGACATGGGAGGGACGGTTGTCGACCACAAGGTGGTGGATGAGGTCCACGAGATCCGCTCCATCGTCGCGAGAGAGGGAACGATGCTTCATCTACCGGTCGATGTAGTGGCGGCTCCTGAACTGTCCGAAGACACTGAGGCCATGGTATGCCCTGCCGACTCCATTCCGGAGGGATGGCATGCGTTCGACATCGGCCCGGAGACGATCCAGCGTTTCTCCGAGCGGCTGGCTGGTGCCAAGACGGTGGTCTGGACCGGTCCGCTGGGCGCGTACGAGTTCGCTCCCTTTTCGAAGGGAACCCGGTCGATCGCTGAGACGATTGCCGGCTCAGAGGCGTACAGCCTGATCGGCGGGGGCGAGACCGGGGAAGCCATGGAACGGTTTGGCGTCGCGGACCGGATGGGGTACATCTCGACCGGGGGAGGAGCGTGTCTGGCCCTGCTCCGGGGTAAGACGACCACGGCGCTGCGTGCACTTCTGGCATGAGCTGGCTTGGATGAACCCCGTGTGTCGCTATAATAGATTGATTTGTGCGGGCATAGCTCAGTGGTAGAGCATCAGCTTCCCAAGCTGAGGTCTGCTGCGCCGTGTTCGCCGTGGTGCAGCCCTCACAATACTCAAAACGG
>CAZQHD010000103.1:0-5591 GCA_964593295.1 uncultured Thermotogae bacterium
GAGCACATCTCTTTGGCCGACCTGGCCGATCTCTTCCTCGTCGCCCCAGCCACAGCCAACGTCCTGGCCAAACTGGCCCACGGGATCGCCGACGATCTGCTCACCTGCACGGCGCTGGCCACGCGTGCACCGCTGGCGGTGGCCCCGGCGATGCACACCGCGATGTGGGAGCACGCCGCCACGCAGGAGAATGTGAGCACGTTGACGGCGCGCGGTGCGACGTTCTTCGGACCGTCCAAGGGCCGATTGGCCTCCGGCGGGGTGGGCACCGGTCGATTCTCGCCGGTCCCAGAGATCCTCGGCGGGGTTCTTCAACTGCTGGGCCGCGATGGAGACCTGGCGGGCCGACGGATCGTGATCACCGCGGGCGGCACACGCGAGCCGATCGACCCGGTGCGCTATCTCGGCAACCGGTCCACCGGCAAGATGGGGTTTGCGCTCGCCGAGGCGGCGCGTGACCGGGGCGCGGTGGTGACGCTGATCTCCGGGCCGACGGTGCTCCCGGCCCCAGCGGGTGTGGCACAGCATACGGTGAACACGGCTGCAGAGATGCTGACCGCGGTGCGCGCGGCGGGTGACGGCGCCGAGGTCCTGATCATGGCGGCCGCGGTGGCCGACTACACCCCGGCGACCCCCGAGCTGCAGAAGCTGAAGAAACAGGCCGAGCCGCTCCTGCTGCGCCTGGAGCGAACCACCGACATCCTCGACGCCGTGCGGGATGTTCCCGTTCGGGTCGGATTCGCCGCCGAATCCGAAGAGCTTCTGGCCCATGCGCGACGCAAGCTCACGGCCAAGGATCTCGACCTGATCGTGGCCAACGACATCTCCCGCCCGGACTCCGGCTTCGCCGCTGACGAGAACGAGGCCGTGCTGCTCGACCGGGACGGCCGCGAGGATCCGCTTCCCCGTCTGTCAAAGCGCGCGTTGGCCGACCGTGTTCTCGATCGCATCGCGGCACGGCTTCGCGGAGCGTGAGGACGAGATGACACGACAGTCCTTGGGGTTTCTCGGGGCGGGCACGCTGGCCCACGCCCTTGCCCCGGCGGTGGCCCGCGCCGGGCATCCGGTGACGGCCGTGGCCAGCCGCACCTTCGCCCACGCGCAGTCCTTGGCCCAGCGCCTCCCCGCCGCGGTCGCGGTGCCGGATCCTCGGAAGCTGTTCGATCACGCGCAGATCGTCTTCCTCACCGTCCCCGATCGCGCCATCGAACCGGTCTGCCGGCGCCTTCCCTGGCGACCGGGGCTGGCGGCCGTGCACTGCAGCGGCGCGCTGTCGCTCGATCCGTTGGCGGCTGCGCAGGAGGCAGGCGCCGAGACAGGCGCATTCCATCCGCTCCAGACCTTGGCCGATCCTGATCGTCCGTCCCCGTTTCGTGGCGTCTCGTTCGCGGTCGACGCGTCGTCGCCGGCACTGCGCGCCGTGCTGACCGACCTCGCCCACGCGCTGGAAGGCACCGCAGAGACGATCAGGGGCACGCACAAGCCGCTGTACCACGCCGCCGCGTCGATGGCGTCCAACTACCTGGTGACACTCCTCGCAGCGGCCAGCGGCGTGTGGACCTCCCTCGGCGCCACACGGGCGGACGGCTTGCGGGCGCTGCTGCCGCTGGTGCGCGGCACGTTGGATAATCTGGCGTCCGTCGGGCTTCCCGCCGCTCTCACCGGACCGATGGCGCGCGGAGATGCCGATACGGTGAAGCTCCATCTGCAGGCGCTGCGCGCCACTCAGCCCGAACTGATCCCGATGTACATCGAGATCGGACATCGAGCCGTCGACCTCGCGATCGAGAAGGGCGGCATAGACGCCGACGCCGCGGCCGCGCTGCACGCCCTGCTGGCTGAGGAGGAGGCACGATCCGAATGAAGGTGACACGAGACCTGACGGCGTTTGCGGGCGAGAGATCCCGCCTGGACGCACCGGTGGGGTTCGTGCCCACCATGGGCGCACTGCACGAGGGCCACCTCTCCTTGGTGCGACTCGCGCGGCGCGCCTGCCGCTCGGTGGTGGCCAGCCTCTTCGTCAACCCGGCGCAGTTCGCCCCCAGCGAGGATCTCGCTCGCTATCCGCGCGATCTGGCCCGCGATCTGCAGCTGTTGGAGACAGAGGGCGTCGACCTGGTGCTGGCCCCGGCGCGGGACGACGTCTTGTACCCGCCCGGATTCTCCACCTGGATCAGTGTCGAGGGGCTCACCGAACGGTTGGAGGGCGCGTCCCGCCCTTCGCACTTCCGCGGTGTGGCCACCGTGGTGGCCAAGCTGTTCCAGATCGTCCGGCCTCAGCGGGCGTTCTTCGGCCAGAAGGACGCCCAGCAGGCACTGGTCGTCGATCGGATGATCCGCGACCTGGACTTCCGCATCGACCTGGTGGTCGGAGCGACCGTGCGCGAGCCCGACGGGCTGGCGATGAGCAGCCGCAACGCGTATCTCACCCCGCAGGAGCGTTCCCACGCCACCGTGCTGTTTCGTTCGCTGCAGGAGGCCGAGCGGCTGTACAGAGAGGGCGTGCGTGACGCAGACGAGCTTCGTCGTGCCATGCAACGGATGCTCGACGCCGAGCCGGACGCCGAGCCGGAGTACGTGAGCGTCGCGCGCTTGGACACACTCGAGGAGCGCACCGTGGTGGACGGCCCCACGCTGGTCAGCCTGGCCGTCCGCTTCGGCGCCACCCGTCTCATCGACAACCACGTGCTCCCGCCGGGCACCCCGTTGATCGAGAAGGAGATCTAATGCTTCTGGTCTTGGATGTCGGCAACACACAGACAGTGGTCGGGCTCCTGAGCGACGCAGAGATCGCCCAACCGTGGCGAATCGCCACGGACCGCAACCGCACCTCCGACGAGCTCCGCTTGCTGCTGGGCGGACTGCTGCGCGAGGCCGGGATCGATCGTCGGAGCCTCTCCGGCGCCGCGGTGGCCTCGGTGGTCCCCTCGCTCAACGGCCCGCTGCACTGCGCCTTGTCGTCGCTGGGTGTGCCCTGCGTTCGCTTCCTCACCCCGGCGATCTCTCCCATCCTCCTGGACGTGAGCGCGCCGCAGACAGTCGGCGCGGACCGCATCGCCAACTGCCTCGCCGCGCATGCCCTCGTGGGCGGGCCCGCGTTGGTGCTCGACTTCGGCACCGCAACCACGTTCGATCTGGTCGGTGAGGACGGCCGGTTTCTCGGCGGGGCCATCGCCCCGGAGATGGCCCTGACGGCCCGCGCGCTCACCGAACGCGCCGCCCAGCTGTACGCGGTCGAGCTCACCGTGCCAGCGTCGGTGATCGGCAAGGACACCGCCTCCAACCTCCAGGCGGGCGTGGTGCTAGGTTTTCTCGATCTGGTCAGCGGCCTCATCGCTCGCTTCGTCCGCGAGTGCGGGCATCCCTCGCTGCCCGTGCTCGCCACCGGAGGGAAAGGCGCGCTGTTCGCCGAGCAGCTGGATGCCATCTCACGGTACGAGCCGTGGCTCACGCTGCGCGGCCTGCAACTCTGGTGGAACACGCTCGGCAACGATACCGGTTGACCGCCCGCCCGGCTCGGCGGTATGCTCACGGAACAGGAGAGGATGGAACGCATGCTCTGGCGAAAGCAAAAAGAGATCGAAACCTTGGTGTTTGAGCATCTGGAGCTGGTGGAAGCGGCGCTGCGTCACTTCCTCGACGCCGTGATCGCCTACGTGAAGGACGCGGACACCGAGCGAGCCGACGAGCTGACGCTGGAGACCCACAAGGCGGAGGGCCAGGCCGACGACGTGCGCCGCCGCGTGGAGGCGCAACTGCTCTCCGGGGCGCTGATGCCGGCCTCTCGTCGAGACATCCTCGAGCTGGTGGAGCAGGTGGACCGGCTCGCCAACGCCGCCGAGAGCGCGCTGGATCATCTGCTCATCCAGCAGATCCAGGTTCCGGAGATCATGAAACCAGGCATCTTGGAGATCGTGGAGAAGACCGATACGCTGTTCTCCCACGTCAAGGAAGCGATCGGCAGTCTGTTCCGCGACATGGATGCCACCATGGAGCACACGGCGATGATCGAGAAGCTCGAAGCCCAGATCGACCATATTGAGCGGTCCCTGTTACGTAAGGTGTTCGCCCAGGAGGACCTGGAACTGGCGCGCAAGCTCCAGCTCAACAACCTCGTCCGCACGTTGGTCAAACTCTCCGACCGCGGCGAGGATCTCTCCGACCATATCGATCTGATGGTGGCCCAGAAACACCTGTAGCCGCTATCTCAGCAGAAGAGAGACCGTCCGGTAGACGAGGAGGGACACGAGCCCCGCCGCCAACGGTGTGACCACCCAGCCGGCGGCGATCCCGCCCAACGTTCGTGCACGCACCGTGCGTACCCCCTGGAGTAACCCCACACCGAGCACCGCACCCACCACCGCCTGCGAGGTAGAGACAGGGATGCCGTACAGCGAGAAGAAGTGCACCGCCAACGCCGCCGAGAGCTGCGCCGAGTACGCGCTCACCGAGTCCAGCTGTGTGATCCCCGCCCCCACCGTCTGGGTCACCCGGTGTCCGAACGTCAGCGTGCCCAGGGCCATCGCCAGTCCGCCCAGCACGCGGATCCCCAGGTTGGAGACCCCCAGATCGACGTTGACGATCGGGCCCATCGCCGTGCCCACGTGGTTGGCCCCAAGAGAGAACGCCAAGTAGCCGGCGCTGAGGATCAACAGAACGCGCGGCAGCCGTTGCCAGAAACCACGACGCGTCCTCTGCAGCAGCCGTTTGGAGACAGCGAAGATGACCGCGGCGATTGCGGCGGTGAGGATTGGACAGATCACCCACACCTGTACGATCGAAAGGATCGTTCCCGTGTTCACGTGGGCGCCGAGGGCGATCCCCACCCCGGCCACCCCGCCGACGATCACCTGAGAGGTCGACACCGGCAGGCGCAGCATCGTCGCGACCGTGACGAACAAGCCGGAGCAGAGCAGGGCAATGACAATCGCCGTCACCGAGAGCGGCTCCGCCACGATTCCTGTCCCCACCGTCTCCATCACGCGCCCCCCCTGGAGCAACGCGCCCACCACCGCGCAGGCGGCCACCAGCAGCGCGGCCCGGTGATAGCGAAGCAATCCCGAGCCGACCGCGGTGCCCACACAGTTGCCGGCATCGTTCGCGCCGATGTTCCATCCCACGTACGCGCCGACCAGAAGGAGAACGCCCAGGCTGATCATGGAGGAAGTTTATAGAGGCTATAGGTCTAACAATCAAGGGAAGGGGAACGGATCGAGGTTCGAGGTTCGAGGTTCAAGGTTCAAAGGGCAAAGGACGAGGAGAGCGCGGAGGATAGTTCGTAGGGTTCGTAGGGTTCGTAGAGTTCGTTGGGTTCGTAGGGTTCGTTGAGTTCGTTGGGTTCGTAGAGTTCGTAGAGTTCTGACGAATGAGGCAGCTTGTGAGAATGCACGGGCACGAGGAGGCCTCCTCAGTGGGATCGGCGGTCGATGGTCCGTGGGAGCAATCCTATCGTGGCCGGACCTAACCTGCCTTCAACGTTGTTCTCGGCAGATGACCGTCCGAGGGCACACCGGGGTCCTCGGGATGCCCACGGGGCTCCGTGTAGGATGGCGGAGAGCGAATCGAAGGAGGATCACATGAACAGGCGAATT
>CAZQHD010000103.1:5601-6556 GCA_964593295.1 uncultured Thermotogae bacterium
ATTCTTGGGTGGATGGGGCTCTGCCTGGCCGTACTCTTGGTCGCGGTGGGCTGTGTCCGTGTGGGGAACCTGTGGCCAGTGGCCAGCTTCACCGCCACCCCCGGTCGCGGGCCCTCTCCACTGACGGTGAATCTCGATGCCTCGGCCTCCACAGATCCGGACGGGGCGATCGTACAGTACTTCTGGGACTTGGGCGACGGCCAGACCGCCTCGCTCACGCTGCCCACACTCGTGCACGTCTACACGAACATGCAGAGCGATTCCAAGGTATTCACCGCAATCCTCACCGTGACGGATGATCAGGGCGCTGAAGACACCACGGCACGAAACATTACTGTGGATCCGTAGGGGGGAGAAGGTTCAAGGTTCAAAGGACAAGGTACGAGGTACGAGGTGCAAGGTTCAAGGGGCAAGGCTCAAGGGGCAAGGAGGATGCTGGAAGGATCGCAGAGGGTGCCGGGATCGTAGGGAGAGTGCATTCTACGGAGAGGACGGTCGAATCTCCTTCTGCTGTTCTGCTCGTAGGTCGCGCATGAGCCCACAGATGAGACTCTTCACGGAAACCACCCGAGCGCACAGCTGATCGAATTGAGCGCGGCTTATATAGGTCTGATCCAGAGCCACATACAGGTGTGACTGAACCTCCGTCGCGGATCGAAGTGCATACCCAAGGAAGTGCAGAAAGGACCGATTCCCCTGGCGATCGAAGCCTTCTGCGATGTTCGCCATGATGGACACCGATGCGCGGCGTAGCTGGCTCTGCAGGCCCCGATCGCCACCGGATGCTCCTTGTCCAGACACATGGTAGAGTCTCGCGGTCAGATCGCGCGCAATCTGCCACCCTTGGATCTCCTCGAAGCGCTCACTGGGCATGTCGTCCGGTCCTCTTGCATGCAGATAGGTCATCGCCTTGGCCAGCATCTCCCGACTCACTCCTCGTAGGTACTCCCGGAAC
>CAZQHD010000104.1:0-3858 GCA_964593295.1 uncultured Thermotogae bacterium
CTCGGCTGTTAACCGAATGGTTGTAGGTTCGAGTCCTACCCGGGGAGCCACAGATGACGATCGAGCCCTTCGGCCACTAGGTCGAAGGGTTTTTCGTAGACAGGGTCAAGCTTTCCGTCTCCCAGATAGGAGTTTGAAAGTAGCATTTTGAGCAGGGGGACCCGTTCTTCATGGGATTTCTGACTATACAATTCCCTAGCGCGTTGTAGGAGTTTGAAAGTAGCTTCCGCCTCGTCCACTGCGGGTCCATCTCCCGCGAGCACCCGTCGAAGCTGCTCGTCGATCGCGATGAGTTTCTCCTCCCACTTGGCGTCTAACTGGAGCCATCTCTCCTCGGAGATCTTGCCGAGAAGCTTGTCTTCGTAGGCATTGCTTCTCAGTAACTCGGTACTGCGACGATCCCGTTCAAGAGAAAGCTTCAGCTTGTCCCTTTCCGATCTCAGCCTCTTGCCTTGCCCGGTGATCTGTTCCAGCAGAAACCGCGTCTGCTCCTCCGAGAGAGCGATTGCGCTCACGACATCCCCAAACAGGGCGCCAATTGTGTCCTCCGAGTAGGACTTCTTCTTGCATCCACCGCGTCCATTTGTGCAGTGGTAGTAGATGTATTTGCCCTTGATGAGCGATGCCGTGATCTTGCATCCACACTCTGCGCAATGCATGAGCCCACGATAGGCATACTTGCGCTTCGTCAGAGGGCTGCTCTTGCCCTGCAGGCGATCCTGAACCCTGTTGAACAAGACTCGTGAGATGATTGGCTCATGGGTGCCCGGATAGGTGAGCCCGTCCCAGGTGACAGTACCGCAGTAGAAGGGGTTGGTGAGCATCTTGTGCAGAGCTCCCTTCTGCATGGTCCCGCCTGCACGCGTCCTCAATCCAAGGCGTTTTGCTCGACTCACAAGCTGAGAGAGCGAAACGTCCTCTCGCGCATATGTCTCGAAGACCGCCTGCACGATGTGTGCCATTGTGGGGTCTTGCTCGATGGACTTCGTGTCGCGGTCATTCACATACCCCGTGGGAGCAGGCCCAGGCCAGCCACCTTGTCTCACCTTTTGCCTGGCTGCGTGGATCACGCGCTCACTTGTCTGGTCGCTGGAGAACCTGGCCATGCCGGTGAGCATGGTGGTCATGAATCTGCCGGTTGCGCCGTCAGGAATCCTCTCCGTGGCTGAGAGGAGCCGTACGTTGTCCATCGAGGACAGCGCCCCGTAGTCCGCTTCATTGCGCCAGAGCCTGTCCAGCTTGTAGACAAGTACTTTGGTGATATCAGGGCGCGAGGTGAGGAAGGACAGCATTGCATCGAACTGCGGACGTCCAGGACGGTATGCCGAGTGTGTCTCCTCAAACCAGCGCACAACCTTCAGACCGTGACCTGATGCGAAGTCCTCAAGAAACTGCCTCTGGGTCTCTAGAGAGTGCCCATCCGTCTGTTGCTCGGCTGTAGACACCCGCGTGTAGGCCACAACAAGCTCCCGGTGTGCACTGGATGGAGACGGCGACACGCTACTCACTCTTCCTCCAGATCTTCCTCTCCCAGCTGGCTATCTGCTGCATCCCACTCGCCCAGGATATCGATGATCGCTTTGAAACGCCAGAGGAGCTCATCGAGCTCCTCTGCGTCAGTGATGCCGAAGAGGACTTCGGCTTGATCCATCCGGGCCTTGGCTAGCTTCGCCGTCGTCATGTTGGCTTACGCGTGTTAGGTCAGGCGGATCACGCGTGGCTCTGCCTTGGTCAGAGGGCATTCCATGCCACTCATGGGCGCGAAGGAGTCGACGGGAACCGCAACACGATAGTAGGGTGGGCTGGCCAAAGTCCGTGAGCCGCTACCCAGAGACGCAATGTGCTTCCCTAGAAAGGGCTGACGGACTCGGCCTATGGTTTCCTGCGTCGACGTGTTCGCGGTCACTGGAGACCTCCAGCTTGTGTCACTGAAACACATTTCCAGGTACACCTTGTCCGCGCCACCCGTGATACAACGCGCGATGGGCGGTTGTCCCGTCTTGGTTCGTGAATGCTCAAAGAGCCGATCGGAAACGTACAACTGAGGCCAGTTGCCGTGTTCGTCGGAGTATGCAGCTCGATCTCATCCACCTGCACGAACTTGCAGCAGAGTAGGTGTCGTATCATGGAGCTGTTGTGCGTATTGAGGCTTACGCAATCACCTGCATCGCTGAAGTGGAAGCCAGTCTCTCTCTCAATGGGCTCCAGGCTGGGATCGGTTGCGATGAGCTGTCCTGAGTAGATTTTCAGGGCCAGGTACTTAGCCGTAACTGACTCTCCCATCAGGCTGAGATGATGCCTTCGATTGGTCGTAATCATTACCTCCTTCTTGTCGAGTTCCTTGTTTAGGTGTTCGCTGTTGAGCAGCTTCGCTGGCGAAGAAGGCTTGATATCTGCACAAGAACGTGTAGAGTAGAAGAGCATTCTTTTCTGCGTCGTTGCTCAAGGGGATGCCGTGAAGGGGCCCTGGCCAAAGGGTCCCTTTACATTTCAGTTCTCTTCATCTATCGCCTCCTCCCTTGTCCTTTTCGGACTCCCGACTGCCGTCTGAAGATTGCTTGCGCAGCGAATCCGAATATCGAAGTCCAAGGCGCTCCAGTGCCGCCTCTGTCTCAGGTGAGATGGTGTCATCTGGGGATGCGTCAGTTAGCCTTGACCAGAGAGACACGTCATCTCGTCCATATCTCTCGACAAGTGACCGCAACAGGGTTGTCTCCTCGTCAGTCAGATGGAAGCCCTGGATCTCCTGTGCTTGCTCTGTCAGAGGCCTCAAGGATGACATTGCGACCTGCTCGAAGATCCGGTCATAGAACGCGGAGCGCAGAGCCTCATCGTCAACATGCCTGAGAAAGCTTCTTGACATCAGGATGAGCTGGGCACACATATGCACTAGGGGTCGCACGGCTTCACCAATCTCCGCAGCCGACTCCCACTGGCGCAGTGCCATGAAGACCGCGTCGCTCAGGCTGCGGGCATCTGGAAAGCGATGCTGTGTCTTCTCAAGAAGGTCCTTGCGTTCCTGCGTGTTCGCGTACAGGTAGAGCTGTCCACGCTCGGACGCTGTCTTCGGGAGTTTCTTGCTCATGTCATGCAGAATATCATGACGAATATCATGCGTCAATGCCTCCTCCCAAGCGGCGGTCCTAGCAGGAGCAGCATGTAAGCAGCAAGAGAAGGGAGGTACAGCGGAGGACGTCCGGTAGCGGGACATTCATCACCCATTGAGTGCCTGCAGACAGGCGGGGAGTGTTCTGCACGCCGTTCTCGCGGACGAACGGATGCTGTACGAAGAGATTCGACGTCCTGCTCTGGTTGTAGGGTGAGGTCATCGCAGAACAGATCCAGGTGCGTCTCACAGTAAGCCGCGGCCGCACACGGATAGCAGCTCTCCATAACCGGAACTACGGTGATTAGCTCCATGGGAGATGTCGCGAAGGCGTGCCCGGAGGAGTCACGGGAGATGAGAAGGTTGACATACTTGCATGCTCCTCTCCCTCCCCGGGTTCAAGGCCCCAGTAAGCCTCGATGTCTTCGATGGTGATCCGTTCTTGGCCGTCGTCTGGTGCCAGCCCCCTTTTACGGTCTTCGTGTTCTTGCTCGAATCTCCTGCCGATGCCGTTTGCAACCTCTCTACGAATGGACTCGATGAAGTATGCAAACGAGGGTGGGCCGCTTGCTGGCGTCGGCAGACTGTCGAACGACAGAATGGCCTCCATCCAGTCGCGGTAGGTGTACTTCCTCCCCTTGAGCCCTTGGTTGTTCACGTACTTCTTCATGATCCTCATGAAGTTGAAGTACCCGCCCGATGCTTCGCTGATCTCCGGGAACCCCGGCTTCTCCACGAGCGTGTGCCAAACC
>CAZQHD010000104.1:3868-6506 GCA_964593295.1 uncultured Thermotogae bacterium
GTCGGCCTCCGACGCCCCGTTCATCGGCTCCGTCGGGTGCTTCCGGTGCCACGCCTCGATGTCCTGCAGCGTCACGCCGTCCAGCGGTCGCCGCGAGTCCTTCTTGGGCAGATCAAATGGAACTTCTCTGGGTTGGCAGTTAGACGAATCGCAGCACTCTGAAGAATTACTACGGAGTAGTAATTCTGAAGAGTCATCTTTAGATTCTTCTTTTAGGTGTTCATATCGAACATCGGCTCCCTCCCCGGCAGCCATCGCTGGCTGTTCTGAACCCGATTCCTCCCGATGTTCATATCGAACATTGGGGGAATACCCGCAATACGGAGCATCGAGGATCTCGCAGAACACCGTTTTCCTCACACCCGAACCGGGTTTCTTCTCCTCGCTGAACTTCGCCAGCCTGAGATGGGTCAGGGCGGCCTTCAACTCAACGAAATCCTTGTGGTTGACCCCGCTCGTTTTCTCAAGGAGGGTTGTCCTCACAGCGGCCCCCTGGCCGTTCATCGTGGTGATCTCGATGAGGGCTAAATAGAAGCTGCGTAGCTTCCTGTTGAACGAAGGGCTCTTGTCCTGTTCGTCCACCCAATCCCGCATGATCTTGAGTGCCAGCGGTTCGATCGTGGGGTAGCGTCTCCTCCGACTGTCTCTCACGTCAATTGACCCTTCGGTGTAGCTCGTACTACTCATCGATGTACCTCCATCGCTCTTCTTCCCTGATGGACTAGACGCAACACATCTATCCCAGATCTGGATAAGGGGCAGACGGCCTATGAAGGCGCGTTCCGACTGTGCTCGTCCAGTCCTCCAGCCCGACCTGTTCGGGCTCTCATCAAACAGTACAAGCGTCGATTTGCGACTATTCGCCCGGAAACGCTAGCGGCAATCTCTTGCGAACTCCGCAGAAGAAGCCGACATCCTCACGATTGCCGGGACGTCATTGGAGATGAAGCATTCATCGTGACAGAACGAGAGTGTGTGTACGCCTTTTCGGGACGTCAGATCGTCGTGGGCTACCGCGGGGGGACCAGCAATCTCCCGTCGGATTCAATGAGAGTGCTGATGGCCACGCCGGGCCGCAGCTGATTGTGACACGTAGGCATCCCGCGTGTAATTGCCAGATTGGGCGAAACGGCCAGGTAGGGCATTCGTAGTTCCGTTTTCGCGTGGATCGGATGGGGGGGCTCAGTTCAGATCATTAAAACTGGCTGCCGCGTGCACGACATGCCTCTTCCGCAGGGCATCTTCCCCAGACATCGGAGCGTGAATGGGGGTCATGTGCGGCGATGTGGCACGGCAAGAAGCAGCCGCACTTCGGAAGAGCAGTTCAGAGCTCGCAATGGTGATCCTCGGTGACTCGGCACATCAAGACGTCTGCAATTCACAGGATGCATTCTGAGATATGGCTGGCTGATTAGAGCCTCTTGTCTCAACGTTTGGTGAACTTGCCCCGGCAGTTTCAGGGCTGTAGGATGGCCCAGGGGGATGAACGGAACAAGCAGAGGAACTGCTTGAGGGGTCAGCTCCTGTTCCCGAGGGCAATGGGGCTCAGGGGGCTGCGGGGCTGATCCCCTCTTGATGGCCTGACAACGAGCAAAGCAAGGAGAGGGGATTGTGGAGACCTCACAGCTTAGTTGGATTGCCAATTTCATCTGGGGCATCGCAGATGACGAGCTGCGCGACCTGTACGTCCGAGGAAAGTACCGTGATGTGATCCTGCCGATGACGGTCATCCGTCGCCTCGACGCAGTGCTGGAGCCAACCAAACAGGCAGTGCTCGATCTCAAGGCATCACTTGATCGAAGCGGCATCGTTCAGCAGGACCAAGCTCTTCGCCAAGTGGCGGGACAAGCTTTCTACAATACCTCCCGGTTCACGTTGCGCGACCTTAGGGCGCGGGCGAGCCGTCAACAGCTAGAGGCGGACTTCCGCGCCTATCTCGATGGTTTCTCGCCCAATGTGCAGGAGATCCTCGACAATTTCGAGTTTCGTAACCAGATCCCGCGGCTCTCCAAAGCAGATCGCATTGGATCGCTGATCGAGAAGCTCCTCGACCCGCGAATCAACCTTAGCCCTGAGCCGATCCTAGATAGTGACGGGAGCGTGCGGCTACCTGGCTTAGATAACCACGCGATGGGCACGATCTTCGAAGAGCTGGTGCGCCGCTTCAACGAGGAGAACAACGAGGAGGCTGGAGAACACTGGACTCCACGCGATGCGGTGAAGCTCATGGCGCGGCTCATCTTCCTGCCAATCGCTGACCAGGTGGCGTCTGGCACGTACCTGATCTACGACGGCGCCTGCGGCACGGGAGGCATGCTGACGGTCGCGGAGGAGACGCTCCAGGAGCTTGCGCGGAATCATGGCAAGCAGGTGGCCACGCACCTCTATGGGCAGGAGATCAATGCCGAGACCTATGCCATCTGCAAGGCGGATCTCCTGCTCAAGGGCGAAGGCGAAGCAGCGGACAACATCGTTGGCGGCCCAGAGCACTCAACGCTCTCGAACGATGCATTCCCGTCCCGCGAGTTTGACTTCATGCTCTCCAATCCGCCGTACGGTAAGAGCTGGAAGAGTGACCTCGACCGCATGGGAGGCAAATCGGGGGTCAAAGATCCGCGCTTCTTCGCACAGCACAAAG
>CAZQHD010000105.1:0-6479 GCA_964593295.1 uncultured Thermotogae bacterium
ATACACATGAGAACGACCACACTTGCGGCGAGAGGGCGGCCTCTCGCCGCCCTCCTTGTTCTGCTGATCGCGACGACCGCTTGCAGCGTTGTCGCGGCGGGAGAGCGAATCAGCATAGAGCAGACGGTGGAATGGATGGCGCCGAGCGGCGGAGCCGGGGTTCTGCCCGATGCGGCAACGTTGGAGATTCGCCTTCGGGGCTGGGAGCCTCCGGGGGGATACCCGGCGGACATCATGATCATCGTGGACGCCTCCGCCAGCAGTGATCTGGCAACCTCCAAGGCGCTGGCGTTCGATCTGGTTGAGCAGTTGAGGTCAGACGACCGCGTTGGGGTGATCTCCTACGGAACGCAGGCGCTCCTGGAGAGCCCTCTGACCGATCACCGTCTGTCCGTGAAATCAGCGATCGCGGAGCTTTCTCACAGCGGCAAGTCGGCGCTGGGAGACGCCATTCGCCTGGCACGAAGAGAGCTTGCGTCCAGCGGACGAGACGACGCTGTCTGGACGATCCTGCTCCTGTCGGATGGGCAGTTCAACGTCGGGCAGGATCCCGCGCTTGAGGCGCAGATGGCGGCGGAGTATGGAGTCAGAGTCGATGCCATCGGCGTTGGACAGCTGATCATCAACCGCGTGCTGCTTCAGTCGGTGACGGATCGAACGGGGGGCGCATTCTACGAGCGGCCGACCGATTCGACGATCGATCAGATTGTGCGCAGCCAGCAGGTCGAGGGCGTGGCCACGGATCTGTGGGTGGAGAAACGGATCCCGGAGGGGTTGAGGGTCGTCTCGGCCCAACCGGCTTTCACGCGTGTCGACACGGGGCCGGACGGGATGAAGACGGTTCTTTGGCGGGTCTCAAGCCTGTGTGCCGGCCAGGAGATCTTGCTGACGCTCACACTTGGCGTCGATCGCCTGGGCCCATGGGGCCAGGATCAGGACCTCGTGACCACTTACGTCGATTTTCGCGGGGTGCAGGGCTTGCGCACGGATCCGGGGCCGAGTTGGCCTCCAGTTGCGCAGTTTGCCCTCACGCCGTTGACGCCGACAACGACCGAAACGATTACGTTCTCTGACACGTCCCAGGACATGGATCCCGAAGGAGAGATCGTGCGCTGGGAGTGGCAAATCGGAGAGCAGAGCGTCTCCTATGAGAAGAGCCCCACGCATCGGTTCGAAGAGCGTGGAACCTATACCGTGCGCCTGGTCGTCACCAATGCTCACGGCCTTCGGTCTCTGGCGCATGAGCGGACGGTCGTAGTGGGGAATGCGGCCCCGGTGGCCGAGTTCGTGGTCCGCGACGTGGAGACACGCCAACTGAAGGTGCGCCCCCATCTTGGGGTCCCGACGTTGCTTGACGCCAGCGGATCGTATGATCCGGACGGCGAGATTGTCAAGTACCTATGGGACCTGGACGGGGATGGGATCGTGGATCTCGAATCCGCCTCGGCGCAAGTGGAGGTGTCGTTCGATGCCCCGGGAGCCCGAACGATCCAGATGACGGTTGTCGATGATGAGGAGAAGACGGTGTCCGTCAGCCAGACGGTGGAGATCCTTCCCAGCGTGGTCGCACGCCGTGTCATCGATACCTGCATCCCGGAGGATCTGACGGTTCCGGAGGGTGTAGTGCGTGTCTCCATCGTGGTCGGGATCAACACGGTGGTCAACGGGCTCTCCATTCGTGAGGTAGTTCCCGGCGGATGGACGTTCGCTGCGGTCGACAATGACGGGGCGACGATCCGCCAGAGCGGACAAACGGTGGAGTGGCTCTTCTTGGAACGTTTCCTTGATGATGGTGTCAACGTTCAGCGTGAGATCAAGTACACGTTGACCGCCCCGGCTGGGGCGGGAGACTCTGTGACGTCCTCCGGCCTGCAAGGAGTCGTAGGCAGTTCGTCTCCACGGGTGTCACTTCCGATCTCCGGAGAGGATCGAATCCTCGTGGGCCGTGAGCTTTCGGTCCCCGTGGCCATCTCTCGGTGGGACACGCGGGGCTCGGTCCTGGATCCTTGTCTGGCGGAGCTGATCGCGTTCGATCAGGTTCAGTACGCCGTGTCTCTCTGGCTGTCCGGCGGAGAGGTTCCGTACACCGGCGGCAAGACGATCGATCTGGCGATGATGCAGGATCTGATCGCCTATTGGTTGACCGGAAGCTCTGTGCACGACGCGCTCCCGTAAGGGAGCGGAACGTGCCTGCACGTTTTGCGAAGAAGGAGGGGGAATGCTGAAGAACAAGAGGAGGATCGCACGATGGGGTCCCGTCGCGTTGGCTTTGGGACTGACGGTCAGTGCGTTCGGGCTGACCGCGGACTTCGATCCATCGACGTACAACCCAGCCCCGGCTGAGATCGTGACGTTCTCGGTGTGCCAGTCCTGCGTGGGAGCCGGAAGCTTCGTCTATGCGTGGGATTTCGATGGCGATGGCGAGATCGACGTTCGCACCGAGGACCCGTGGGTGACCCACTCGTTCGATACGGCAGGATTCCATCAGATCACGCTGCAGGTGATCAGTGCCGGAGGGCGAACCCAAGACGTCGTGAAGGGTCTCGTCGTGGGCGAGGCCCGTGCGCTGGGTGTTCGAAGCGTCCTCGTGGAGTCGGATGGGGCCCTTCTCGTACTGGTCGAACTCCGGGTGAACCAGCGGGCGTCGGGGATCGCCATCGAGGAGAAGATCTCCTCAGGCTGGATGGTGGAGGTCGTGGACAGCGGTGGGGCGATGGTCAAGCACAACGGCGAGCTCCGCCAATTAGAGGTGGCCTGGATGAGTATCTACGAGCCCGGGGACGGCGTGACGTTCTCGTATCGACTCCGTTCGGGGGGGGGCTCCCCCCCGCTGCGCCTTCAAGGCGAGGTCCAAGGCTACTTCGCCGGAGAGTGGTTCTCCATGCCGATCGCGGGGATGGCGAAGATCCCCTAGCAGAGCGCGAGTGTAGCACAAGGGTGCTTGGTTCCCTATCGGCCGATGCGGGCGGACCTCTGGTCCGCCCGCGTGGCGTCCCATGTCCTTTCCCGGGACGATCCCGCGGCTCGTTCGGTGCATCCGCTTGCTGGCCCACATACGGCGGTCATCGATCGCGCACGGAAGGACCATGGACACGCCGTGATCTGCTACGAGGAAGTCTCTGTGGTGCGAAGCCCGAGTTCGGCAAGCTGCTCATCGGGCACGGCCATCGGCGCTTCGGTCAGCGGGCAGATGCCGGCCGTGGTCTTGGGAAAGGCGATCACATCACGGAGCGACTCCGCGCCGGCCAGCAGCATCACCAGCCGGTCGACGCCCAGGGCGAACCCTCCATGCGGTGGAGCACCGTACTCCAGCGCCTGGAGGAAGAAGCCGAAACGAAGCTGGGCTTCCTGCTTGGAAATCCCCAACAGGTCGAAGATTTCCTCTTGAAGAGACCGTTGGTGGATTCGGAGGCTTCCGCTACCGAGCTCGATCCCGTTGAGTACAAGATCGTAGGCGTTGGAGACAGTCGAAAGTGGGGCGCTACGAATCTGTGCGATGTCGTCCGTGGCGGGTGCGGTGAACGGATGGTGTGAGCTGGTGAGCCGGTCGGACTCGTCGAGCTCGAACAAGGGAAAATCCGTAACCCATAGGGGGTTCCATCCATCCGTGGCCCAGCCTTCTCGACGCGCCACCGCCAGGCGGAGGGCTCCGAGGGGCGGGTCGATCTCGTGGCCGGCGAGCAGAAGGATGAGATCTCCCGGCTGGGCGGAGAACGCGGCGGTCAGCGAGGCCAACGCTTCGTCGTCGAAGAACTTGGCGATCGGCGAGGTGATCGAGGAGTCGACCTTGATCCACGCCATACCTTGGGCTCCGGCGCGAACAGCTGTTCCTTGGAGATCGTCGAGCACGGATCGCGAGTAGCCCCCGCAGCCCTTGGCGAGCAGCCCTGCGACGCGACCACCGGATGCCAGGGCCTTGGAGAAGACCTGGAATCCGCAATCCGCAACGAGGGCGGAAACGTCCTGGATCTCCATCCCAAACCTCAGATCGGGCTTGTCGGAGCCGAACCGACGCAGTGCCTCTGCATGGCTCATGCGGGGAAACGGAACAGGCAGCTCCACAGACAGCGTGTCGCGGAAGACCGCGGTCAGGGCGGCTTCCAGTATGTCAAACACCTCGTCCTTCCCGTTGGGAAAGGAAATCTCGAGATCGAGCTGGGTGAATTCCGGCTGACGATCCGCGCGGAGGTCCTCGTCACGGAAGCACTTCACCATCTGGAAGTACCGGTCGATGCCTCCGACCATGAACAGCTGCTTGAACAGCTGGGGCGATTGCGGCAGGGCGTAGAACGAGCGCGGATGCATGCGAGAGGGTACGAGAAAGTCACGTGCGCCCTCGGGCGTGGACTTGGTGAGGAACGGGGTCTCGATCTCCCAGAACCCGCGCTCGGAGAACGAGTCGCGGATGCTCCTGAAAGCCCGATGGCGCAGCTCAAGGTTTCGCTGCAGCCGCTCGCGCCGAAGGTCGACATAGCGATACCGGAGTCGGGTCTCCTCGGTCGCGTCGGATCCGTCTCCGTCGACGAGAAACGGCGGCGTCTTCGATCGGTTGAGAACGGTGAGTGCGTCGGCACGGATCTCGATCTGACCTGTGGCCATCTCGGGGTTCACGTTGTCGGGGCTTCGTTGCGCGACGGTTCCTCGGATCTGCACAACGTCCTCGCGGTTCAGTGTGTGCGCTTCGCCCAGATTCGGAGCCTCTCCATCGAAGAGCACCTGGATCAGGCCCGATCGATCGCGCAGGTCGACGAATGTGATCGCGCCGAAGTCGCGCCGGCGGTTCACCCACCCCGCCAGAGTCACAGTCTGTCCAAGGTCTGCCGAGGATAGGTGCGTGCAGTAGTTCGTTCGCATGGTGCGGCTCCTTCGTGATCTGTCGATGGGCCTGATTATAGGGCGTGTCCGGCGAGGCGCAATCGTCGGCGATGCCTATGCATGGATGAACCGACGGGATCAGTCCGAGTCGTTGGGGGGTTGGGCGCGCAGAAGGATCAGCGCCGTCTGCAACACGAGGAGGGCCACCGAGGCCAGTGCGAGCCCGACCCCAAACCCGAGGGAAAGGCGTACGGTGAGCCCGAGTCCCAATCCCAGCGAGATGACGGCCGTCACGAGAAGCCCCCCCACGGTCAGTGAAGCTCCGATGCGTCGCTGTGCGTCTGAGTTGACTTCTGCACCGTCGAGGGAGCGGTGGATGAAGTCGGTATTCCAGGCCAGCAGGAACAGGCAGAGCGCGGCCACGGGAGGGATCGGGTGCATCCCGCGCAGAACAGCGGTGAGCGTCAGTGCGCTTCCCGACACGAGAACGAAATCCGAGACGAGTCGGTGTCTGTCCATGAGGAGCTTTCCTCCTCCCACGAACCCTGCCAGGAGAAGAGCGTAGGAGATCCAACCCATCCACAGCGCGGGCGCGAGGAGAATCAGTCCGGCCGACAGAAGGAGACGATCTCTCGCAGCGCTCATCGGGCCCATCTGCTTGTTGGACGGGAGTACGCTCGATCCAAAGCGTCCGAAAGCGGATCAGCGACGTCCCAGTTCACGAGCTGAACGCCGGTGCGGGCCAGAGCGTCGAGCCGTTGGAGGCGATCAAGCGATGCCATGCGGATTGCGACCTCGGCGTCGGGGTGCCTGCGGAGGTGTTGACGTTCCCAGGAGGCGGCGTGAAGACACACTGCCAGCACGGAGTACCCGTACTGCACCAGCAGGGACATGATCTCGACATCGTCGGCTTGCGAGAGGGCGGAGACGAATACGAGCTGGGACTGGGCGGGAAAGCGCCGGGTGGGAACGTTGCGCAGATCCTCAAAGGCGATCAGGTCCATGGGTTGGGCGGTGGCGAGTGCTTCGAGGATCCTCTGTTCCTGCCGAATGCCCGTGCCGGGGGACACCCATCGTGCGGTTCCGTAGACGAGAAGCCCGACGATGTTTCCCGAGGAGAGAAAGTCCCGTGCCAGGCTGGCCGCGGCACGCACGGAGTGATCGAACGTGCTTTCGGTCCCCATCGGTGTGTGTGTGTGCTGACGCGCATCCACGATCAGGTTGACATCAGCGACGCGCTCCAGTTCATACTCGTTGACGACGAGCTGGCCCGTTCTCGCGTAGGCGCGCCAGTTGATGCGACGGGCGTCATCTCCAGGAACGTACGACCGGCACCCGAAGAGATCGAGCCCCTGCCCTCCCTGTCGCGCCTTGATGGGACCGGCGAACGCACGTGTCCTACGCGGACGGAGGGGGAGCGACCGTAGCGGCTCCATCCGTGGATGGGCGACCACGGTTGTCGGGAGCGAAACGATGGTATGCCTTGGGAAGAGCCCTCCAAAAGACCACAGGGTGATGCGAAGCGCGCGGAAACGGTGGGCGCCGCGTGGAAGCTCGACTCGGTAGGAGAGGTGGACGACGGTGCGGTCGGAGTGGAGGGGGCCGATGTGAGCGTTCTCTCCCTCGATCCAGCGCGCACCGGGGGGGAGCGGATCATGGAGGGA
>CAZQHD010000106.1:0-6458 GCA_964593295.1 uncultured Thermotogae bacterium
CGTCCCATGTCTCCGAGAAGGCGAAGGATCAGATCAGTCCACTGAGGTTTCAGGAGTCGGAGAAACAGCCAACGCTTCACAGGAGGGAGGACCTCGGCCATCCGACAGATCATCTGACGGGTCACCGAGGTTACGTGCACCGGCAAACGTCGTTGGTTGAGCTGAACGAGAACGCGTCCCAGCTCAGCCATCGCGCCGTCCCGCAGCCTCAGTGCGCCATGCCCGGCCGGCCCTCGGAAGGTGACCTGCATCCAACACGGCTGCTTCTCCGCTACCTGTACGAGGTAGACAGCCTCGCCGTCCATGTAGATCGGGAACCCTCCGAACTCCCCTAGCGCATATCGAACCCCCGCGAACAACTCCGGAGATTCGTCGACCAGAAACTGCGCTCCGTACCGCCCGCCCGCCTCCTCGTCGCTGACGATCGTCAGCAGGACGTCCACTGCGGGCTGCACGCCGGACTCCACCAACTCCATCAGCGCATCCACCATCATCGCCACGCCCGCCTTCATGTCCAGCGCGCCGCGTCCCCAGACACAACCTCGCTCGATCCGCCCTTCGAACGGGGGGACCGACCAACGCTGATGCTCTGTGGTCACCACGTCCACATGTCCGAACAGCATCAGCGCCGGTGTCGATCGACGCCCGGCCACGCGTGCCACGAGGTTCGGTCGCGAGGCTTCCTTGGCCACAATCACCGACTCCACCCCCGCGTCCCGCAGGATCGCGGCGATGAACTCCACACAGCGCCGCTCGCTCCCCGGAGGGTTCGTGGTGTCGAAGCGGATCAGGTCTTGAAGGATCTCTACCGCCCGTGCGTTCTTCATCGGCCTCCGTCACACCATACACCGGTGCGGACAGCGATCCAATCCGCCACGGAATCGTGATCATCCCGCAATGGAACGCAGCGCAGCACCGGCCGCTGGATCTGCGCATCCCGGGAACGTAGACTCCGAGCACCATGCACTCACATGCCCCGGTGTTCGAGGTCACTGCAACGGTCCACGGCTTGGTCCAGGGTGTGTTCTTCCGACACCACACGCGCCTCCGCGCCGTCGAGCTCGGCCTGACCGGCACAGTGGAGAACCTTCCCGATGGCACCGTGCGAGTGGTGGCGCAGGGCCCTCGGCCCAAGATCGAGTCTCTCCTGGCGTGGCTGACCACCGGCCCGCCGCTGGCGACAGTGGATCGAGTCGAGACTGTCTGGTCTTCCCCGAGCGGACGTCTGTCGGCGTTCTGCATCTTGCGTTAGCTCCTGTCGGGGGCCCTCGCGGAGCTCACCTGACCGACTCCCCGGGTCAGCCGCTTTGATCCGCCGTTGCCGACCCAGTAGACTCATCGTGGGATGACGCTGCCAAGAGCCGGCGAACGCGCCGGATTCCAACTATCCAGTAAGCTCTCGCCTTGTGGTGACCAACCCGAGGCGATTGCGTCGTTGGTTCATGGCCTGGAAGGCGGATACCGTTTTCAGACCCTGCTGGGCGCCACCGGAACCGGCAAGACATTCACCATCGCCAACGTCATTCAGCAGACCCAACGCCCCACCTTGATCATCGCCCACAACAAGACGCTCACCGCCCAACTGTGCGGGGAGCTGCGCGAGCTCTTTCCGGAGAACGCGGTGCACTACTTCGTCTCGTACTACGACTACTACCAGCCGGAGGCTTACCTTCCACAGACGGACACCTACATCGAGAAGGACTCCTCCATCAATGACGAGATCGATCGTCTCCGGCATGCGGCCACCTCTTCTCTGTTCGAGCGGCGCGATGTGATCATTGTGGCGTCCGTGTCGTGCATCTACGGCCTGGGATCTCCGTCCAACTATCGCGACATGTCGTTGACCGTCTCCCGCGGAGAGACCAGAGATCGCGACGACATCATGCGCAGCATGATCCAGCTGCAGTATTCCCGTAACGAGATCGGATTCGAACGAGGAACCTTCCGGGCCCGGGGAGACACACTGGAGATCATCCCCGCCTATGAGGAGAAGGTGATCCGTCTGGAGTTCTACGGGGACGAGATCGACCGCATCGCGCTTCTGGATGCGGTCACCGGACATCCGATCCAGGAGATGGACGAGGTCCATATCTACCCCGCATCCCACTTCATCACCCCTACCGAGCGATTGGAGGCGGCGGTGGACAGCATCCAGGAAGAGCTCCAGAGACAGTTGGCGACGCTCAAGGCCGCCGGGCGGCTCCTGGAGGCGCAACGACTCGAACAGCGAACCCGGTATGACATCGAGATGATCCAAGAGATGGGGTACTGCACCGGCATCGAGAACTACTCGCGGCATCTGGATGGGCGCCGACCCGGTCAGCCGCCGGCCGTGCTGATCGACTACTTCCCGTCGGACTTCCTGTTGGTGATCGACGAGTCGCACCAGACACTTCCGCAGATCCGTGCGATGTACCACGGCGACCGATCGAGGAAGAGCACCCTGGTGGAGTACGGATTCCGCATGCCCTCCGCGCTGGACAATCGCCCGCTCACGTTCGACGAGTTCGAGGACCGCATCGGACAGGCCGTGTTCCTGTCCGCCACGCCAGCCGCGTATGAGTTTGAGCACTCGGAGCAAGTGGTGGAACAGCTCATCCGGCCCACGGGTCTTCTAGATCCCGAGGTCTCCCTCCATCCTGTCAAGGGACAGGTCGACCACCTCCTCGGAGAGATCCTACGGGTGGTGGAGCGGGCGGGTCGCGTGCTGGTCACCACGCTCACCAAGCGTATGGCGGAGGACCTGACCGAGTATCTGGTGGAACAGGGCATCCGTGCCCGATACTTACACTCGGAGATCGACACGTTGGACCGGATCGACATCCTGCACGATCTTCGGTTGGGCGCCTTCGACGTCTTGGTCGGCATCAACCTGCTTCGCGAGGGGCTGGACCTGCCGGAAGTCGCCTTGGTGGCCGTGCTCGACGCAGACAAGGAAGGATTCCTTCGATCGGGGACCTCCCTTGTCCAGACCATCGGCCGTGCGGCACGCAACGTTCATGGAAAGGTTCTCATGTACGCTGACCAGCAGACCGACTCCATCCGTCACGCTGTCGACGAGACGAACCGCCGACGGGCCATTCAGCAGGCCTATAATGAGAAGCACGGAATCGTGCCGCGGTCGGTGGAGCGCTCGATGACCAACATCGCACACACGCTCCGCGGAGGCGCCGAGGCGACCACCGAGCTTCGTGAGCGTCCTCACCCGCGATCCAAGGCAGAGACACTGTCTGCGATCCGTAATCTGGAGAAGAAGATGCGAACCGCGGCCGATCGACTGGAGTTCGAGCTGGCCGCCTCACTGCGTGACGAGATCCGTCGACTGAAGAGGGGACAATGAGCCAGATTCACATCCAAGGAGCGCGAGAGCACAATCTGAAGAACCTCAACCTGGACCTTCCGCGGGATCGGTTGATCGTCCTCACCGGAATCTCCGGCTCAGGGAAGAGCTCCCTCGCGTTCGACACCATCTACGCGGAGGGACAACGCCGCTACGTCGAGTCTCTGTCGGCGTATGCACGTCAGTTCCTGGGACAGATGGACAAGCCGGACGTCGATCGAATCGAAGGACTCTCTCCGGCCATCTCCATCGATCAGAAGTCCCGCTCACATAACCCTCGTTCCACTGTCGGAACGGTCACCGAGATCTATGACTACCTTCGACTCCTGTACGCCCGAATCGGCCATCCCCATTGCCCCACGTGCGGTGATCCGATCTCACAGCAGTCGGCCGAACAGATCATCGACACGGTGCTTTCGCTTCCACACGGCACCAAGATTCAGATCATGGCCCCGGTGGTCAGCGGACGAAAAGGGGAGTACAAGAAGACATTCGACGAGATCCGGCAAGAGGGGTTCAGTCGAGTGCGTGTGGACGGCGTAATTCGAACATTGTACGAGGAAATCGAGCTGGTCAAACAGCAGAAGCACACAATCGAGATCGTGGTGGATCGGATGGTGGTCGAATCAGCCAAGCGTTCGCGCATCGCCGACTCCATCGAGACCGCTCTTCGACACGGAGGTGGCTTGGTCAACATCGTCACCGGCGACGGCGTAGAACACCTCTACTCGGAGCACTACGCATGCCTCCGGTGCAACATCAGCTACCAGGAGCTTTCGCCGAGAATGTTCTCGTTCAACAGCCCGTACGGCGCCTGCCCAGCATGCAGCGGCCTGGGAACGAGAAAGGAGATCGACCCAGAGGCGATCATCGATCCGAGACGCGGTCTGACCAACGGCGGGGTCATCCCGTTCGCCAACACCAGCAGTGCCTGGTACAAGGCGCAGATGACGGCCCTGGCCGATCATCTGGGCATCCACCCTGAGCAACCGCTGGGAGAGGTTTCTCAACGGGCGTTGGATGCTGTGCTCCATGGTACCGGAGATGAGCCTCTCCGATTCCAGTACGCATCTCCCGCCGGGTACTCACGCACCGTCGAACGTCCGTTTCGTGGGCTCGTCCACTCAATGGAACGATGGTATCGCGACACAACGTCGGATCACTGGCGCAAGGAGCTGGAGCAGTATCTGTCCACGCTCCCCTGTCCCGAGTGCCAAGGAGCCCGCCTTAAGCCGGAGATCCTGGCAGTCAAGATCAATGGTCTCAGCATCCACGAGGTCACCACACTCTCCATTCACTCTGCGCTGACGTTCTTTCAGAATCTGCAGCTTTCGTCACGCGAGATGAGGATCGCCACACAGATTCTGAAGGAGATCACCGCGCGGCTTGGCTTCATGGTCTCCGTCGGGCTCGATTATCTCACGATGGACCGTCAGGCGGGGACGCTGGCCGGCGGCGAGGCGCAGCGGATCCGTCTGGCCACGCAGATCGGGAGCCAGCTGACCGGGGTGCTGTACGTACTGGACGAGCCGTCGATCGGCCTCCATCAGCGGGACAACCGGCGCCTGTTGGAGACGCTGAAGCGTCTTAGGGATCTGGGCAACACCGTGATCGTGGTCGAACACGACGAGGAGACCATCCGTGAGTCCGACCACATCGTGGATCTGGGTCCCGGTGCCGGCGTTCACGGCGGCCATGTGGTCGTCGCAGGCACGCCCGATGATGTGGAGGCGTGCCGAACCTCCATCACCGGTCAGTATCTCTCTGGAAGGCGGTCGATCCCCGTTCCCCAAGTTCGCCGCCTTGGAAACGGCCATGCCCTCAAAGTGGTCGGTGCCCGTGAACACAACCTGCGCGGAATCGACGTGGAGTTCCCGCTCGGCCGGTTCATCTGCGTGACCGGTGTCTCGGGATCGGGGAAGAGCACCTTGGTGGAGGACATTCTGTATCGCGGTGTCGCGCATGCCCTTCATCTCTCGGCACGACGCGCCGGGGCCCATGAGGAGATCCTGGGGACGGAGCACATCGACAAGATCATCGAGATCGACCAGTCACCGATCGGTCGAACTCCCAGGTCGAACCCTGCGACCTACACCAAGGTCTTCGACGAGATTCGGTCGCTCTTTGCCAAGACCCCGGACGCACGACTGCGTGGATACTCGTCCGGCCGGTTCAGCTTCAACGTCAAGGGCGGCCGCTGTGAGTCCTGCCAAGGACAGGGGCAGGAGAAGATCGAGATGCATTTCCTGCCTGACATCTACGTCCCTTGCGAGGTCTGCCGAGGCACTCGCTACAACCGTGAGTCCCTGCAAGTCAAGTACAAGGGTCGATCGATCGCCGATGTGCTGGCCATGTCCGTGGAGGAGGCACGCACATTCTTCGAGAACGTCCCGCGGATTCAACGACGTTTACAGACGCTCTGCGACGTGGGGCTCACCTACATCACCCTGGGGCAACCGGCCACGGAGCTGTCCGGCGGGGAAGCACAGCGGATCAAACTCGCCCGGGAGCTCTCCCGACGCTCGACTGGGCGGACGCTCTATCTCTTGGACGAGCCGACCACCGGGCTGCATGCCGCCGATGTGCACAAACTGCTCGACGTGCTGCACCGCCTCGTCGATGGAGGAAACACAGCCGTGGTCATTGAGCACAACCTGGATGTGGTCAAGACCGCCGACTGGATCATCGATTTGGGGCCCGAAGGCGGAGACGGGGGCGGCGAGATGATCGCATGCGGGACACCGGAGGAGGTCGTCGACATCCCTGGCTCGCACACGGGAGCCTATCTCAAACACGCGCTGGGGCTCGTTCAGGGCGCCAAGTCTCCGTAGCGATCAGGTCAGGCCCGTGCATCCGCAGCGGGTTCCCCTCCGAACGCGGGGTCGAGGTCGGAGCGGGAACGGCGAGCGGGGACTCCTGGACCGAGCCCCCGCTCGCCTGTCTTCTCCTAAGAACCGTTCGTTCCTCGGACCTAATTACAGGTAGACGACGCCCCTCCGATCGAGAGCGGGGCGATCGCCGTTCCCACGTTCCCCCCCTCATCGATGATCTTGAGGGTCACAATGTACGACCACGCCTTCGTGTACACATGCGAAACGACGGGGCCGGTCGCGGTGTT
>CAZQHD010000107.1:0-6128 GCA_964593295.1 uncultured Thermotogae bacterium
GATGCACCCGACGGGACGTTTGTGTCGTTCTCGCCGGACCCGGAGATCTTCGGGACCGATCACCGCTTCCGCCCGGCGCCTCGATGCGCGTGGCGTCTCGGCCAGCACGGCCCATGCGTCGACGTCCTCCGGCGCTCTGGCGAGAAGGACGTCAGCCAGTCTGTCGAACAACGGCTCCACCGCCCGCGATAGCAGAACAACGGCCGCCGCCGCGCTCCCGGCAAGAAAGACAAGAAGCGCCTCGTGCACATGTCGTCGGATCGCATCGTCCATCGTACGTCCCACCGTGGACTCCAGTCGCTGCATGTACGCATCCGGATCTTGAAGCAGCCGGATGCCCTCCTGCAGACATTGCGCGCCGAACTCCGTCACGTGGACAAACGGAAGATGCAGGTTGAGCGAGTTCTTCCCGGGTGCCAGCACGCCTTGCACGAGAAGATCCCAGACAATCTCCTGCAAGAGCAACGCATCGTGACGCTCGAACTCGTCGACCTGCCGACGCACCTCGTTCTCGATGGCGTGGAAGTGCGTCTGCGGGGTCCGGGTCAGAATCTCAAGTACCACAGGTCTCAACGTCGGCTTGTCCATGGGTCCTCGCGCGCAGTCCGCTCATCGTCGCAATCTTCTACGCCAGCTCCGACACGAACGCCCCGTTCTCGTAGATCAACTGCTCGTCAGCCCAGATCCGTCCTCCCTGGGAGAGGTCGCAGACCATATCCCAGTGAATGGCCGACTGGTTTAGGCTTCCGGTTTCCGGCATGCCCCGTCCCAAGGCCATATGGAAGCTGCCGCCGATCTTCTCGTCGAACAGCGTGTTGCCCGTGGCGCGCGTGATCCCCTCATTGGTGCCGATCGCGAACTCGCCGACAAAACGTGCGCCTTCATCGATGTCGATCGTCTTGAGCAGAAACGCCTCGCCCTTGTCCGCCGTCGCCCGGACAACCCTTCCCCTCTCGAACCAGAGACGGACACCCTCCAGTCTCCGTCCTTGGTAGGTCGTCGGGTACGAGAACCGAACGTGCCCTTGCACTGAGTCCTCGACCGGGCCGGTGAATACCTCGCCGTCGGGCATGTTGCGCGTACCGCAGCAGTTCACAAATGTGCGATTCTGGATGCTCATCTGTAGATCGACGTCCGGGCCCTCCACACGCAGCGTACTCTTGGTATCCAAGAAGTCCACGACCTTCTGCTGCTGCTCGGCCACCGTTTTCCAGTGTCCGACCGGATCGTCCATGTTCGGAAGACAGGCCGCGAAGACGAACTCCTCGTATTCGTGCAGGCTCATCTCCGCGTCTTGGGCAGAGGCATGGGTCGGATACAAGGCGAGGGTCCAGTTGAACTGACCGCTCGCCGTCCGACTCATGATCGTTGCGAACAACTCGCTCTGCGCCTGGCTGGCCAGCGCCGTCTTCTCCGGAGGGACGTTGGTCATCGCCTTGGTGTTCAGCGGACTCATAATGTTGATCGACGCATCGTAGGTCTCCAGCGCCTGCCTGATCGGCTCAGGAATGTGGCGAACCTGCGCTTCGCTGCCAAGCTTGTACAACAGCTCAGCCATCCCGGGCAACGACACCATGGTCATCGGGTGCGCGCCCGCATGGATCAGCTCTTCGTAGATGGCCAGCAGAAGTGGCTCAGCCAACGGAGTCCCCTGCAGCAAGACTCTCTGACCGGGCTTCGCGGCCACAGAGTACTGAACCAACACCTGCGCCAGCTTTTCTACTCGTGGATCGGGCATACAACATCTCCTTGATCTGCCTTCGAGTTCGCCGCAACGGCGAGGATCGCCCGCGGTACGCCGACGCAAGGGTATCGACTCGCTCGGCCGGGAACAAGCCGCATCAGATCTCGATCAACTCCAGATCTCGCACGGTCCTTGCGCAACGAGCGGGGTCCCAGCGTGCCACCTGCCGCACCGCGCCGTAGGCGCACGAAGTAAACAGCGTCAGACAACGGTCTTCGTACATCCGTAGGGGCGCCGCGAGCTGATGTGCTCGGATGAGCACACCGATTCCCAAGCGCGCCGTCCGTCGTTCGAATGCGGACGGCCCCCAGGATGGCCGTCCGTGGACCGCGCCCACCTCGCGATCTTCGGTCACCCAGTCTCCCCACGTCATGGCTGTCCACGGCGTTGTGCCCGGAAAGATCTCCTCAACCTCATCCCACGACGAGACATCTGGAAGCGCTCCGTGCACGGCTGCCAGCCCGGACGGATGCCATGCCATGTACGGCAAGCTCAACAACGCATCCGCGACGGACGACACGAACCGTGGGGGCAGGCTTTGCCAGAAATCGGCCTGCTGGAAAGGCAACGCTCCCCAGGCCTCGTGATTCCCCATCAGCAGATGGACGCATGACGGGGCGGAGAGCTTGGCCTCGACCACCGCGGCCAGCGCGCCGTAGGAGTCCGGGCCTCGATCGACCACGTCGCCCAAGAACACTAGTCGGTGGTCTGCCGCGGGGAATCTTTCCAGAACTCGCTTCACCGCGTCTACGTCTCCGTGGATGTCCCCGACGAAGACGATCGCACGGTCGGAGGGAAGCTGGATCCGACGGGGGCCGCCTTCGGGGAAGGCTGCTCGAATTCGGTTCGCCAGATCGACCGCACATCTCTCCGCGGCTGGGCCGCCTTGATGCAGGCACACCACGGGCTAGCTCGGCTCCAGCTGCGACGTGCAGTGAGGACAACGAGAGGCCGGTTCTGGGATGCTCGTCGCGCAGAATGGACACAGTTTGGTGGTCGGCGCGGCTTGCTCGGCCGGCTTCTGGAGACGGACGGCGACGCGGACCAGGTAGAACATCGCCAACGCGACCACCAGGAAGCTGACCAGGGCGTTGATGAACGAGCCGTAGTAGATGGCGGCTGCGCCGGCCTCACGGGCTGCGGCAGCAGACTCGTACGTCGGCCCCGACAGGGTGACGAATAGATTGGAGAAGTCCGTGTTGCCCACGAACCAACCGATAACCGGCATGATGATGTCCTGGATGAACGAACGAACGACCAAGCCGAACGCGGCGCCCATGATGAAGGCCACCGCCAACTGCAGAAGATTCCCTTTGGTGATGAACTCCCGAAACTCCTTGCGCATGCCCCCTCCTTATGCAGGATGCATCTCGTGTGCGATCCATCTCAGATCATAGGGATCCGCGTGCGCCATGAGAAGTCGTCACGTCGGCACATCCGCCTTCCACGCCTCGCGCATGCCCCTTCATCACAACTCGCCGCCAACCGGGAACCGTGTCCTCGATTCCTCGGGGAAATCTCGGAGAACCCCGGCAGGGTTGGACTTTGAAGCACTCTCAGCGTTGTCCATATCACACGAAATCGCCACATGCTTCTTGTATACTCTGGGCATGGCTACACTGGACGATGTGGCGCGGTTCCTTGGACTGTCCAAGCGCGCCGTACGAAACCGGGTCAGCGCCCTCGGAGAGATGCTGGATGCGTACCTCTCACGTGGGACACGGAATCGCCTGATCTTTGAGGGAGAAGCGGTCGCGATTCTTCGTCGCCTGGAGGAACTCCGTGAACAGGAGGGACTCCCGATTCAGCAGGCAGCAGAGCGTCTGAAATGGGAGCTTACCTTCGCCGATCAACCACCGGGGGTCTACATCATGCTCCCCGCGGAGGTCGAAGCCTCGGTACTCAAGGAGATCATCCAGCAGCTATCCGAGGAACGCGATGCGTGGCAGGCGTACGCGAAGATTCTGCAGTCCGTGCTTCCCAAGAGTCTGGCCTGGCTCTCGCATATTCGCCCGTCGGATCCAGCGGATCCCCGCATGAACTAGCGTGGAGGGGGAATCCGGAGCCCTTCCGGTCCCCGCACGGCGGGTGTCACTCCTCGCTGGTGGCCGGCATGCTGTCCCGCGTCATGAACCGCGGCTGGACGACGGCGTGGATGGGCGGCGTGATCCGTTCTCCCGGAGAGAGTGTCCCTGCCGGAACGCGGTCCTGAGCCCCCCGCGGGGGGTTGATCAGCAGCAGCGCAGTCCCGGGCATGACCGTGCGTCGACTCACGAGGGCCAGTCCGATCTGTCTGTCCCCCACGCTCACGCAGCTTGTCACATGCCCGAGGACCGTTCCCGTTCGATCCAACACCGCCGCTGCCTCGCTCACCTTACGAGCCCCCTTGCTGACCTCGAAGCGAAGAATGCTTCGCTCCTGCTGTGTGTACGCCCGGACACAGTGGCTGCGTCCGACGAAGAACGGCTTATGCAGTTTGACGTACGAACCGAAGCCCGCTTCGTACGGAGTGATCCCGTGCGGTCCGGCCAGTTCGTGTCCGTACAGCGGAAGCCCCGCCTCTGTTCGCGTGGAGTCCCGCGATGCCAACCCACAAGGAAGCAGTCCGTGGGGCTCTCCAACCTCCAGGAGGCGTTCCCACAGCCACAGAACGGAAGATCCGCCGACGTAAACCTCGTATCCCTGTTCCTCACCGGCATACCCCGTGCGCGCAACGATCATCTGGTGTCCATCCACATCAAGCTCGCAGAACTCAGTGCGCTGAAGACGAGCCAGGATGCGCCTCTGTTCCGGAAGGAGACATCGAGCAAGAATCTTCGGGCTGGCCGGCCCTTGCAGGGCAAGGTCGACCACACCCCGATCGGCTTTCAAGTCCTGGAGGCACACCCGCGGAACACGACGAAACGGGATCGAACGATCGAGCACCACATCTCCGTCGTTGACCGCGTTGAGCCATGCCCAGCCCTTCTGCTCGTTGGCCGCGTTCACCACCACGAGATATCGGTCTTGAGCCCGCCGATAGAGAAAAACGTCGTCCAGGAGGTTCCCGTCAGGGTCGAAAAGGTACGCGTACTGAGACTGACCGTCCCGAAGCCATCCGGCGTAGTTGGAACAGACGGCATTGAGAAACTGGGTCGCGAACGGACCGGAAACCTGGAAGACGCCCATGTGACCAAGATCGAACAACCCAGCCGCAGTTCGTACCGCGCGATGCTCGTCCAGCGCCGACGTGTACCATACCGGCATCTCCCAACCAGCGAATGGAACCTGTCGGGCTCCGCGTTCATCGTGTGCTTCGAACAGGGCGGTGCGCTGAAGTGGAGACCCCTCGGGCTCGTTCCATGACCATGCGTCGGGCGCGCCCGAGCCCGAGGGCAGTTCGTCCGCGAGCCTCGACTGGCCCACGAAATACGGCTTCTTGAGGTGGAATCTCTCCGGAGACCGGGCATGAACGTCCTCGATCGAGAGACCACTGCCGGACGTCGGGGGCGTGGACTCCGTCCAGCCTCGTCCGATCTCCGGGAGGTCGTCCGGCGCGATCCTCTCGACCACGGCAGGACCTTGGACCTTGCGGAAGACGTCCTCCTCGTCGAAGACGATGTATCCGTCCGCCAGGCCGGCAAGCCACGCCTGGACCATCTCCGTGTCCTCGGACGCTGTCAGGACGAACATCTCGTCGTCTGCCGCGGCACCCAGGAGGATCTCCGCCATCTGCATGCCGGATTCATCAAACAGTGCGGTGGTCAGCGCATCGCCCGGCGTCATCGCATACACATCGGCGGGCGTGGCCTCATCGAGCAGCTCCAGAACGCGCCCCCCGTGCAGACGGAGGACTCCCCACGGGGACGTGTCGACCGACCGATCCCGCGTGACGCAAACCGTGGGGTCCACGGAGGCAACCAGGGCGCGCACCTCGCGCTGCGCGCGCTGCAGTTCGGACAACGGAAGCTTGCCGCGGGAGAGAGGTCCTGTGAGTCCTGCATAACTGAATGGCCGAATGGCGCGCAGGACCCGCGCGATGATGGCCGCCATCTTCTCCATCTCCGCTCGTCCCATGCCGCGCTGCGTCGCCCACGGGGTTCCCAGACGTATGCCGTGGGCATCCGCAGCACTCGTGTCCCCGGGGAGCGTGTTCTTGTTGCAGACGATGCCGGCCAGATCGAGGATCCGGGAGGCGATCTCCCCCATCATGACGAATCCTGTCTCGGAGGGAAGAGTGCGCAGATCCAACAGAAGAAGATGGGTGTTCGTCCCCCCGTACGCCAGGCAGAGACCTTCCTTCTCCAGGGCGGCGGCCAGCACACCTGCGTTCTCCACAATCCGGCGCTGCAGGTCCTTGAACTCAGGCCTTTGCGCCAGCTTCAGCGCCACCGCCAGCGCGGCG
>CAZQHD010000108.1:0-6119 GCA_964593295.1 uncultured Thermotogae bacterium
CGAAGATGTACGCCTGGATCTGGCCGATGAGTAGCTGCAGCGCCTGCATGATACGGGGAGGAAGAACGGTACGATCGACACGAGGATCGCGATGATCATCGTTCCGCTCATCACGTTGCCGAAGAGACGGACGGCCAAGGCCAGCGTTCTCGATAGCTCACTCATGACATGGAACGGCAGCATGAGCGGTGAGGGTCTGATGTAGTGCCGGAAGTATCCACCTACTCCTCGTTGCGCAATTCCGAACGCCGGCACAGCCACGAAGACCGAGATCGCCAGCGCGGCGGCCGTGTGGAGCGACCCGGTGGGGGGCTCGTAGATCGGCACCACCACCAGCAAGTTGGAGACGGAGATGAACAAGAACAGCGTGCCAAGAAACGGCACATACGGATCAGGATCTTGCTGCGTGATGTCTTCCACCTGACGTCGGATGGTGGACACGATCGTCTCGAGGAAGCTCTGCCAGCGGGAGACCTCAGCCCCCCTCGACAGCTTGCGGGTGGCAAGCCAGGAGAGGAGAACCAGCAGCGCCATCACAGCCCAGGTGTACACCAGAGTGGCGTTGATTCTCACCCATCCCCACTCCGCGAAGACCATGGCATCCGGGGAGATGTTCATGACGTGATCCCTCCTCGTGTCCTCGCGTCACGTTGCCGCCGAATCACGAGGCGGGTCCACACCAGTCGAGGGAGTGTGAAGCCCCCCAAACAGAACAGCACATCGACCCAGTTCCCGCTGTGCGCGACCCAAGCCAGCACGGCCAACGTGCCCCCGGTTCGAGCGACGTAACTGATGATTGCCAGTGTGCCAGGATGTCGGGCGGTCGGAAGCCGGCGGGTCGTGATCCACAGCCCCCAGAAGGAGAGTGTGCCTAGGAGAGCGCCGATGGCGAACGCGGCCGAAGCACGGCCCAAGGCGAGCTCCATCATCGGTCATCCTCCTCTCTCTCCTCGAGATCCTCGTCCGAGCGCTCGTCTGGAACCTGGCTCTCGCGAACCACCCAGTACCATGCGTTCAGACATCCCACAGCGAACCCAGCGACGACCAAGCTCAACGTCCAGGACACGCCGGACTGCATCACTCGATCCAACCACAAACCGACGGCGACGCCGATCAGCACGGGGATCGCCACCGCCCATCCAACCAGCCCCATCAAACCGAGTCCGTACCAGATCCCTCGTTCCGGGCGACGCCGTGCGCGCAGCTTACGTCTCGACTTGCGCTCAACCTGGTCGCGAAATCGGCCTTTGGAAGACGGGTGCTCGCACTGATCCTCAGTCATGGCTCTCCAGTTCCAAGAAACGTCGGACGAAATCCGCTTCGAGCCGCATCAGGCTTGCTCTTGCCCTTCGCTCTCGCTCGTCGAGCTGCTGGAACTGCTCCTCCACCGTCTGTTGGAGACGCCCAAGCGCCTCGCCGATCACCGCGTTCCAGGTGGAGACCCACACATCGTCAGCGCGCTTCACGAGGACCCCACGGTCAACGGCGAGGAATCGTTCCTGGCCCTCCTTGACGAAGGACAGGAGGCCGGGGACCAGTGAGGTGACCATATCGATGTGACGGGGAAGGACGGTGAAGGCGCCGTTCTCCGTTTCTGCTGACAGCTTGTCTGCGGCCTCGTCGAGAACGACCCGGGAGGGCAGCAGCACCCTGAGTCTCATTGCGCACTCACCTCGTCGATCGAGCCAAGCATGTACAGTGCTCGCTCCGGCGTATCGTCGAACTCGTCCTGGAGGATTCGCTCACATCCGTCGAGCGCATCCTCCAGATCCACACGACGCCCCTCATGACCCGTGAACTGCTCTGTGGTGTAGAACGGCTGCGTCAGGAATCGCTCCAGGCGACGGGCACGATGTACGGTTCGCTGGTCCTTCTGTGAGAGCTCCTCAAGACCGAGCATGGCGATGATGTCCTTCAGCTCCTCATACGCGGCCAGATTGGCGCGGATCTCTCTTGCCAACTCGTGATGTCGACGGCCGACAATCCCTGGGGTCAGCATCTTGGAGCGGGAGCGCAGCGGATCGATCGCAGGATAGAGCCCCTGGCTCGCCCGCTCCCGAGATAGCATGATCGTCGACGAGAGATGGGTGAAGGTGTGAACGGCAGCGGGGTCGGTGAAATCGTCAGCCGGCACGTAGACCGCCTGTACCGAGGAGATCGACGCGCTGGCGGTCGTGGAAATGCGTTCCTCCAACTCCGACAGCTCGGTGGAAAGCGTTGGTTGATAACCGACGCGTGAGGGCAGCCGACCCAGAAGTCCCGAGACCTCGGTGCCGGCTTGAACGAAGCGGAAGATGTTGTCGATCAGAAGCAGCACGTTCCTGCGTTCGTGGTCGCGAAAATGCTCAGCCATCGACAACGCCGCGTGTCCGACGCGCAGTCGCGCCCCCGGTTGCTCGTTCATCTGGCCGAAGACGAGCACCGCGTCATCGAGCACGCCCACTTCATCCATCTCACGGTACATCTCCTCGCCCTCGCGGCATCTCTCACCGATGCCGCAGAAGATGCTGACTCCTTCGTGCAACCGAGCCATGTTGTGGATCATCTCCATAATCAGGACCGTCTTCCCGACCCCGGCGCCTCCGAACAGGCCAGCCTTTCCACCGCGCTCCAACGGGGCAAGGAGATCGATTGCCTTGATCCCCGTTTCGAATACCTTCTCATCGCTGGTCTGTCGGGAGAGCGGGACGGGGGAGCGGAAGATCGACTGCTGCTCTGCCCCGGAGAACGTCCCGCCGCCATCGATCGGCTCGCCGAGAACGTTGAGCGCGCGTCCCAGGAGCTGGTTGCCCACGGGCACGGTGAACGTTCGCCCGGTGTCCACGACGCGATCCCCTCGCGCCAACCCTTGCGTAGGCGTCATCGCGATGCCGCGAACGACCTGAGGACTGACGTGGGTGATCGCCTCGATTACCACGCTCTGATCCGGACCGGCGAGCAATCGCTGGTGTGTCGGCGGTAGCCCCCGATCGAATCGGCAATCGACCACACTGGAGCGGACGGCGATGACCGCCCCCTCTCGTTGCCTGTCGTTCGGTGAAGGGTTCTCATCTGTCGAGCTCCGCTGCGAGCTCACTCTCGGCGAGGCTGAGGACTTGTTGCGAGGCTTCTCGTCATCCACGCAGGTAACCTGCCGCGATGAGCACGCCCAGGGCGACGAGCATCAGCCAGAAGAAGCCGCTGATGACAGCGACCTCTGCGGTGTCTTCCGCGGGATACGGTTGGCCGCTCCTGCTATGTACTCCCCTCGGTCCCCCTCGCGCCGGCCAGGGCGAGACGGCGAGCCAGATCAGGGCGAAGACCACACCGGTGGCAAGGAATGGTGCCCAGTACGCCTGCTGAACCGTGGGACCGAACGGGACAACCCATAGGCCGCCCACCCAGGCAGCCAGGAAGACGGCGAGGGCAACGAGAACCAGTCGCGGGGCGGGCCCTTGGAGACGCGAGACGAACAACAGTACGGCCATGATGATCACCATGACCACGAATGCGATGAGCAGATCTGTGACAAGCATGTTCCCTCCCGATCTCGCTGCTTCGGCCGAACGTACCGACTCGAGGCGCTGCCAATGAGAGCGGCCCGTCGTCCGAGCAGTCGAGACGTCCTGTGTCGTAGAGGTGAGAAAAAGATCCGCGACCGAAGGCCGGGAAGAATTGAGAGAACTCAATTCCAGTATAGCGAACGCTGCCAGCGTATGCAAGCGGGCGTCGTCCTGTGGCGGCCCCTACGGGGGAGAAAAAGAACTAGGATGAGCCGTTGCGAACCTCATCGAGCGTGCGTCCGGTCTTCGAGGACAACGGCTGGGTGCGGGTGGGCTTCCGACGAGCATCGGCCTGTTCATCCTGCATCTTGATCAGCAGCCAATGGTTCTTCTCAGGTTCTCCCCAATGGATCAGCGCGTAGCCTCCTCGCAGCTTCTCTCCGTTCAGCCAAACCTCAAGCTTGCCTTCCTCCAGCGATGCCTTCAGCGACGCTCCGTCCCCTTCCTTCTCCGCGCGAAGGTTCTGAAACGTTCCGTGATCCCAGACGATCACCGTCCCGGCGCCGTATTCACCTTCAGGGATCACCCCCTCGAAATCCGCGTATTCGATGGGATGATCCTCGGTTTGGATTGCCAGGCGACGCTGACGTGGATCGGTGGACGGTCCCTTGGGGATGCTCCACGACTTGAGTACGCCTTCCACCTCCAATCGTAGATCGTAGTGAAGCGAACTGGCGTCGTGCTTCTGGATGACGAACACGGGGGATCCTTCTGAAGGCTGCGCATCGCCGGAAGGTTCCGGGCTTGCTCGGAAGTCCCGTCTATCGTGATACCTCTTCAGGCGCTCTGTGTCAGGCATCCAGGTTCTCCAGGTGTTGATCGGTCCGGGTCATCGTTCTAGCTTCTCGCGGAGCGCGAGCGCGTCCTGCGCAGCGTAGCCCGCCTGATCGTTGTTGAAGAAGACGAAGACCTGCCTTCCATCCTCGACCCATCCCTCGATCTGGTGACGCCAGCCGTTCAGCGTGCGACCGTCGTACGATCCTTGGTAAGCGTTGCCTGGACCGTGCAAACGCACGTAGACGATCGAGGGTGATGTCACCCAACGGGGAGACTCGTACCCGGAGAGATGGTAGATGCAGAAGGCGGCGCCGTGCTCCGACAACAGCTCCCGCGCCTCGTCTACGATCCAGCTACGATCTCGGAACTCGAACGCAGCCGACGCGGGGCGGGGGAGGATCCGCAGGAAGGCCTCCAGGCGGTTGAGATCAGCGTGCCAATGGGGAGGCAGCTGATAGAGGACGGGGCCCAGCCGGTTCCCGAGTCGATCGATCGTCTCGTAGAACACGGGCAGGGTATCCTGCGGATCCTTTAGCTTCTTCCGATGGCTGATGTAGCCGCTTGCCTTCACGGCGAACAGGAAGCCATCCGGGGCCACCGATCGCCACGCCTCCAGCGTCTCCGGTTTCGGCATCTGGTAGTAGGTGTTGTTGATCTCTACGCAGGATAGCCGGCGCGTGTAGTGGTCGAGACGCTCGCCGGGCGGGAGATCCTTCGGGTAGAAAGGCCCGGTCCACTCATCGTAATGCCACCCCGAGGTGCCGATATGGAACGAACCCCTGGCCATCAGCGCTTCTCCTCTCCGATCCTCGTGTCGTCGCGGTTCTGCGGCTCGCCGGCAGCGCCGTGCGGAAGCTCACGACCCGTCATCCCACGAAACAGCCGAGCCACGTCATCTCGTCGACACAGATTCGTTCCCGGGCTGACCACGGTGGCCGCCCCGGCGGCGACGCCGACGCGCACCGCAACGGGCACCTCCATCCCCTGGGCCAGTGCGTAGGCGATGCCTCCCACCGTACTGTCACCCGCGCCGACGCGGCTACGAATGGGAACCGTGGGCGAGGCGATCCGCTCGAACCCTCCGTTCCAGGCGAGGGCCACTCCGGCGGCACCTAGCGAGACGACCACGTGGTCGACCGATCGCTCCTTGACCATGGAACGGGCTGCGCTCTCGATCGCCTCATCGTCGGGCAAACGCTGACCGACCAGCTGCTCAAACTCCCTTAGATTGGGCTTGATCAGATAGACCCTCCCGTCCGTCGCTCGACGGAGGGCGTCTCCAGAGCTGTCCACGAGTACGCGGACGTCGAACTCTCGCAACGAATCGATCAGATCCCCGTAGAAGGCAGCGCCGACCGCGGGCGGCAGCGACCCACTGAGCACGACCAGGCCATGGCGTGGCACCAGCTGATGCATTGTGTCCACGCAGCGGTCCACCTCCTCACGCACGAGGGACGGTCCAGGAAAGGCGAATCGGTACTGCTGTCCGGAGGCTGACTCCACCACCATGAGACTCTCACGAATGGCGTTCCCGACCCGGATCGGATGCTGCTCAACGTCCTCCTCGGCGAGGAGTTGCTGTAGCTCGTCCCCCCGTTCCCCTCCCTGGAGGAAGACGGCGGTTGTCGGCCCGCCCAATCGATGCACGACGCGAGAGACGTTGATTCCCCCTCCGCCCGGCTCGCGCTCGATCCGAGAGCATCTCAGCTTCCTTCCCGGTTCCACGCGGTCGGTTTCGGAGCTCTTGTCGAGGGAGGGGTTCATCGTCAGCGTCAACACATTTGCGCAGCATTCGGTCAT
>CAZQHD010000109.1:0-6068 GCA_964593295.1 uncultured Thermotogae bacterium
AGAATCCCGAGCTGATCAGCACTAGGTGCTTAACACCCTTCTTGCCGCAATCGGATACGGCATCCTCGACGCCCCGCGCGGGGATGGCAATCACGGCAATGTCCACCTCATCGGGGATATCGCCCACAGCCGGCAGCATCGACAGTCCCAGCACCTCTCCCCCTTTGGGGTTCACCGGGAACACCGTGCCCTGAAAGCCGCCACGCAAAAGGTTCTCTACGATACGATAGCCGATCTTGGCTGGATTGGAGGACGCCCCCAGGACGGCCACTGTGCGTGGCTGGAACAGAGCCTTCATCCCTTCCCGATCCTCTTCCCGATCAGAACAGCATGCGCAGCTCATAGACCCCGGCACCTCGCTTCTTCTCCATCTTGAACCCCGCCTTTTCGAACAGATGCATCATCGCCTGATTCTCAACCAGCACCTCCGCGCGGAATCCGATCAGTCCTTGTCGTTTCGCCAGCCGAGTGATGTACGAGAGCAGTTCAGTGCCCACTCCTTGGTTCTGGAAGTCGTCGCGAACCACCAGAGCCACCTCGGCGCTGTGGCTGTCCGGCTCCATCCCGTATTGAGCAACGCCGACCACTTCCTCTAATCCTTGGCTTTCGTCGATCGCGAGAAGGACCATCTCCATCGAGTAGTCGATCACCACGAACTCCTGCAGGCGTTCGTGCGGCATGTCCTTCCTTGCCGAGATGAAACGCTGGTACACCGACTGATCGGAGAGAGAGTAGAAGAAGTCCTTGAGAAGCGGTTCATCGGAGATGCGGACCGGGCGAAGGAGAATCTCCATCCCTGCCACCGTGGTCCGATGCGTCTCCAGCGCCTCCGGATACTCCCCCCGGCTACCGGGAATCAACGCCTGATCCTGGTAGACACGATGCATGGCCTTCGCTTCCCGAAGCAGAGACGAACGGAAGGTGGGATGTGCAATTCGAATCAGCTCCATGGCTCGCTCTCGCAGATTCTTCCCGTGAAGGTAGGCGATGCCATACTCCGTGACCACGTAGTGGACGTCGCTTCGAGTCAGCGTCACGCCGGCCCCCTCGCTCAGGCAGGGAACGATCCGCGAGATCTCACCGTCCCGCGCGGTCGCCGGAAGCACGAGGACGGACTTCCCCTGCAGAGAGAGCGCCGCGCCCCGCATGAAGTCGGGCTGACCGCCCACGCCACTGTATACCGCACCTTCCAAGGACTCCGCCGTGGCCTGCCCCGTGAGATCGATCTGCAGCGCCGAGTTGATCGCCGTCATCCTGCCGACGCGGCTGATGACAGAGAGGTTGTTCGTATAGTCGACGGCGCGGAACGACACTGAGGGGTTGTCGTGCAGGTACTCGTACGTCTCCTGTGAGCCCATACAGAATGCGGCCACGGTCTTGTGCCGATCGATCGCCTTCTTCGTGTTGTCAACCACTCCAGCCTTCATGAGCGACACCAGCCCATCGGTCAGCAGCTCCGTATGCACGCCCAGACTCTTCCGGCCGTGTAGACTCGCCAGAATCGCATCCGGGATGCGACCGTACCCCACTTGGATCGTATCACCGTCCTGAACCAGCCTGGCCACGTACTTCCCTATGGACTGAGCGACGTCATCGTCCACGGGGGACGAGGGCAGCGTCAGCAGCGGCTCCTCATACGGAATGGCAAAGTCAATCCTCGACATATGGACAAATCCATCTCCGTGCGTTCGCGGCATGGACGGGTTGATCTGACAGATCACCGTCTTCGCCTGGTCGACCGCCCGCCGAACGATGTCCACGCTGATCCCCAGGCTCACGTATCCGTGTTCATCCGGCATGGACGTTTGGATCAGCGCAACGTCCACAGGAATCACCCCCCGCGCGAACAGATCTGGCACCTGCGAGAGAAAGATGGACGTGTAGTCCGCCGTTCCCTCGTTGATCGCGTCACGCGTCGGCCCGCTGACGAAGAACGAGTTTAACCGGAAGTTCCGGCGCACATCCTCCCGCAAGTAGGGGTTCACACCGAGCGTCCAAACGTGAAGGACCTCGGTATCGAAGAACGCTTTGGGATGCGCCTCAGTGTAGGCCACCAGCTGTTCGACAAGATACTGAGGATAGCCACACCCTGTTCCAATGAAGATTCGATCCCCGCGGTGAACGCGTTCAAACGCCTGAGCAGGAGGGACAATCTTCCCAGGGAAGACCTCCTCCAGCTGGCTCAGATCGGGCACCCGCTTCGTCACCGAATCCCCCATTCCTGTCGGCGCTATGCACTTCACGTCTGACGGCCTTCTCGCCTCATGCCGTCCTCCATCGGAAGGCGAAGCATTCTCCACAACCGCACTGCAGAACGCAAACGTGAAGAAAAGGATGCGGCAGAAGAGCCGGCATCTTAAGGAGAGGCCGTTGACCGTCTCCTTGCCCTGCATGGCAGACATACGCGCTTCCACCGCACCCACAAGGAGGTGATGCGGTCATACTTGTGGAGAATCCCCACCGGACTCCACCGGTCAAGATCCACAGCATACTTCAACACACGCTGGACGACAGAGCCAGCGCAGCGGTCACACGTCCCCATGGGTCCCGTCTCCGAGCGGGCCGTCTGTCGATGCCTGCCCTCGGCAGCTTTCGATTTGAACGGCGCAGCCGTATACTAAGAATTCATGATCGATCGAGTCGACACGTTGCGCACACACCGAGATTCCCCATGGAAACGAGGAAAGGATGTCGTCTTCCCTGACTACACCGGGAACTGCATCGTCAATGTACCTCGGCTTATCTCCTCCCTTCTGGGCGCTGAGGCCTCTCCGTCTCCGCTCGATTGCTTGACCGAAGTGTTTCGTGGAGTCGAACGAGTCGTCCTTCTCCTGCTGGACGGACTCGGTCATTACAAGCTGACCTCCCTTCTAGAGGAGACCCCGGACTGCACACTCGGACAGTGGGCCGAACGCGGGACACTCGTTCCACTGACCTCCGTCTTCCCGTCCACCACGGTCGCGGCGCTCACCTCCCTCAGCACCGGCCTGACACCCCTCGAACACGGGATGATCGGATACCGCCTCTTTCTTCGGGAGACTGCATCCATCACGAACATGATTCGGTTCAACGTGCGAGGAAACACAAGCCCCGAGAGCGCGTTTTCCATCGGACTGGATCCTGAGGCCCTGATCCCGCACCGAACGATCCACCAGGAACTGAGCGATGCCGGCGTAGCCACCCACGCCATCGTGCCCGGCCATATCGTCGGAAGCGGTCTGTCGAACGCCTTGTACCGCGGGTGCGCCAAGCTTCAGGCGGCCGTCAGCCTCCCCGACATGCTGGTGCGCACGCAGACTCTTCTGCGGCAGGCCTCCGGCAGGACGTTCATCTCACTCTACTGGCCTGGCCTTGACTCCGTCGGTCACGGTCAGGGCCCGGACTCCGCCTCGTACGAAGCGGAGTTTCACGCCGTGGATGACGCGCTACGACGTGGCGTCCCCGACCCGATGGGTGACACACTCTGGATCGTCACCGCCGACCACGGATTCACCGCAATGGTTCCCGGGAACTATCTGCTGTTGGACAGCGTCTTCGACACAGCCCGCACCCTGCTGATGCCACCGGTCGGCGAGCCGCGCGCCTCGTATCTGTACACGCGGAATGGCGCACAGGATGCAGTCCGCCATGCGTTGCAGGCCCCACGAGACGACGGTCTCATCTGCATGTCTGCTGAAGAGCTGCTCGACTCGGGCCTGCTCGGGCTCCGAACCCCCCACCCAGAGATCACCCACCGCATCGGAGACCTGGCCCTTCTCTCCACCGGCCCCGCCGGCGCATTGCAGGACGACCCGGAGGTTGCACTGCTTCGAGGCATGCACGGCGGACTCACCGAGAGCGAGATGCTTGTGCCACTCATCCTAACGATGCGTTGATCCGCCCTTGAGGAGGACGAAAGGAGTCTCAATGGTCATCGTACAACAGAGCCGACAGGTCACACCCCGTGAGTATCCCGATACAGACAACGTGAGACACGTGAAGAAGCGGACTCTCATTGGACCGCACAACGGCGCACCCAACTTCTCCATGCGCAGATTTACCGTGGGATCTGGCGGATGCAGCCCCTATCACACCCATCCTTGGGAACACGAAGTGTACGTCCTTTCCGGAAGGGGAGAAGTGCGATTCTCCGGCGGAAGCCGTGAAGTGGAGACGGGAGACTTCGTCTATGTGCCCCCCAACGATGAGCACCAGTTTGTCAACGCCGGCACCGACGTCTTCGAGTTCCTATGCATGGTTCCCCTGGAAGGGGAAGATGGCTGACCCGTGAAGCGCGCACTCGTCTGCCTGAGCGGCGGCGTCGACAGCACGGTGGCGGCACATCTCCTTCAGCAGCGCGGCTGGGACGTTCGAGCCGTCACGTTCTGGCTGTGGTCATTTCCCGGCGGCCCAGAAGAGACCTCGTGCTGCTCACTGGACGCCGCCGCAATCGCGGCACAGGAACTTGACATTCCGCACCAGACGATTGACGCCGGCCGAGCGTTCCAGGAGAGGATCCTCTCTGACTACGTCGCCCGGCATCGTCGAGGCGAAACCCCGAACCCATGCGGACGCTGCAATCGACAACTGCGCTTCGGTCTTGCGCTGGCCCATGCACGTCAGCACGGATGCGACATCGTCGCCACAGGGCATCACGTCCGGAAGGTTCGTGACGCCGATGGCAGGTATGGCCTTGCCCGCGGCTTGGACCCGACCAAGGATCAGACGTATTTCCTGTACGGTCTGACCCAGAACGACCTTGCATCCCTTGAGTTTCCGATCGGGGAGCTGACCAAAGCGCAGGTCTATGCGATTGCTCGCGAAGCACGACTCACCGCCGCAGAGCTGCCCGAGTCACAGGATCTCTGCTTCGCCATCAGAGGAGACACCACGTATCTCTTTCAGGAGGAGGACGTCAAGCCCGGGCCGATCCGCTCTCTCTCCGGGGACATCCTCGGCTCACATCGCGGACTGCCCCACTACACGATTGGGCAACGTCGCGGTCTGGGGATCGCCGCCGAAGAACCGCTGTACGTCGTGGACATCGACCCGAGTCAGAACGCGCTCAGCGTCGGGCCCGACGAAGCCCTTCTGCGTTCACACCTGTCCGCCCACGAGGCGAGTTTCCTGGCAGGTATCCCGCCCGATCACGGCGCGCGGGTAGGCGCCAAGATCCGCTATCGATCCCCTGCTGTACCGGCAACGTATCAGGCCATCTCCGCCGATCTCTTCGAGCTCCATTTCGACCGTCCACAGCGTGCCATCACCCCGGGCCAGCTCGCCGTGCTGTATGATGGTGACCGCCTCCTCGGCGGAGGCACCATCGAGCGAAAGCGTTGCGCCCGCCTCGTGAGCGCGTAGAATCGCGAAGACACACCGGAGGGGTGGGAGAGCGGACGAATCCACCGGTCTTGAAAACCGGCAGGCCTCTGGTCTCGCGGGTTCGAATCCCGCCCCCTCCGCCAACCTCCCGAGACCCCGTGAAGGGGGCAACGCTCATGGCTCTGGTTCGCCTTCGCTTTGCTTGGGAGTTTGCGCGGGCTGACGCCCGCGGGCGAGTTTCCCTCCGGGAAACATCGCGACCGGTTCCCTGCGCAAACTCTGGGCGGGGAGAAGGGCGAAGACAGTCGCTGGTGATCAGTGATCCGGGAAGGGCAAGGTCATCTCTCGCAGAGGGCGCAGAGAAGGCAACTGCACGAAAGGAAGGTCTATCCTTTGCGATCTTCGCGGCTTGGCGAGAGCTGCCTTGATTCTCGCGCAGACGCAGAGAAAGCAGAGGAGACGGGGTAACGGGTAATGAGTGACGGGGTAAGGGCAAGGTCATCTCTCTGGCAGAGACCCCAGCGCTGAGCAAGACGATAGGTTCTGTTCTCGCCAAGCAATGCCGTGCAAGCGAGGGAAGGCGCAGACGTCGTGCTGGGCGTGATCGGCTCCCGGCGAGCAACGCAAGCCGCCAAAGAGCAGAAAGGTGAGAGTTGTCTTCTCATCATCCTTCGTTGATCCACGTTCGCGGGCCCAGTAGAATGGGAAGCACCGGAGAGGTAGTCAAGAGGTCCAAGACACCGGTTTGCTAAACCGGCGAGGGGTTC
>CAZQHD010000110.1:0-6024 GCA_964593295.1 uncultured Thermotogae bacterium
CGCCCTCACCCCGATGAGCGCGAAGGGGCATGTTTGGCATTCACCGGCAACGAAACAGTATGATCAAGACGATCTACCGACAAGGGAGACCGCATGGACGAACACGAGGTCGAGCTGATCGATTACTTACGTGTGTTGTGGTGGGGGAAGTGGATTGTGCTCGCGTGCTTCGCGATCGCACTGGGACTGAGCGCCATGTACGCTTTCCTGCAGCCGATCACCTATCGCGGAACGATGGAGCTTACGGTGCGCGAGTACCTCACCGCGACAATGGTTGAGGACCGAAGCGCAACCCCTGCCGTGGAAGCGGCGATCACCGCCGCCCTGGAGACAGTCCAAGGAGCGGTCGGCGGGACGTCGGCACAATACGCAAGTGGGCGCATCAGCCTGTCGCGGAGTGGTGGGGCCAGTGGAGACCTCGTGCGTGGGGCACTGCTTCAGGCGGAGGAGGAGCTTCAGCGGGAGCTGCCGCTGGCGTTACAAGTCGAGTTGGATCACCTCGCGGTTCAGCTGCAGTTGCAGATCGACGCGATGCTCGCCCAACGCGACCTTCTCTTGCAGCGAGCGGACGACACCGCCGTCACGGAAGCACTCTCCGAACAGATTGCCAATCTGGAGACGGACATCGCCATCGCACAGGTCCGCCTCCGGGCAGTGGAGACAGCGAATCCGGAGGCTCTGATCGTGCTCAACGTCAGCAAACCTGCGACCGCTCGGGTCGTGGCCACGTCTCGACGAACCACAATGGCGGTGGCTGGGTTCCTCGGGCTGCTGCTGGGCGTGCTGTTCGCGTTCTTCGTGCATTACCTGCGACAGGTTCGTTGGCGGGAACAGGGAATGAGCGGGGGAGCTACAGTGGATAGAGCAGGAAGCCCGAGATCGTAGGGGGAAACGGTCCGGTCCGTGGACACGCTGTTTGTCCTCCGAGGCGAGAGTGAGAAGAAGCGGACGGCGGAAGGGACTGGCTGTCAGCCCCAACGCAGTCTCTGCTGCACGGGAAGGGAACTGAACGGCTACAGATGCGGCTGGGCTGCAGGCTCCGGCTCCAGCGTCGGCGTCTCCCCCAGCACCTGCTGCATCGACGCGATCGCCACTTCAATCATGCCATCGTCCGGTTCGGCGGTGGTCAGTCGCTGCAGCCATAGCCCGGGCTGCGCCAGGAGACGCACCCACCAGCGATTGTAATGCCTTCCGGAGAACCGTAGCACCTCGTACGAAACTCCGGCCACCACCGGGAGCAGGAGCAGTCGAGACAGCACCTTCATCCACAGCGTCGGATTCCCCACGAGCGAGAAGATGAGGATGGCGATCACAAAGACGGTCATCAGAAACGCTGTCCCACATCGCGGATGGAGCGTGGTGTGCGCGCGAGCGTTCTCCACGGTCAATGCCTCGTCGGCCTCGTAGGTGTAAACCACCTTATGTTCCGCCCCGTGGTACTGGAAGACGCGGCGGATGTCTTTCATGCGCGAGATCAGGAGCAGGTAGACAAAGAAGAAGGAGAGCCGTATGCCTCCCTCGACCAGATTGAAGACCACCGAATTGCCGAGCCTCAGCCCGGGAATGGTGTTGGCGAGGAAGATGGGAAGAATGACGAACGCACCCACAGCAGCGCCGATGGCCAGGGCGAACGTCACGAACGTTCCTCCCTTGCTCAACTGCTCTTCTTCCGGGAAGGCCAGCTGGGTGGACACATTCAGCGCGCGCAGGCCGAGAGACATCATGTCATACAGCCGGAACAGCCCGCGCAGAAACGGGACCCGGCCCAGCTTCTTGAACCGGAACCGTGCCGGCAGCCGCCGGACGAGGATCTCTCCATCCGATTGACGACGAACGGCGACCGCTACACGGTCGCCGTTCTGCATCATCACGCCTTCAATGACGGCTTGTCCGCCGATCACCGGCTTCACTTCGTTTCTTTCGATTCCTTGGCGTACTTGCGGTTAAACCGCTCGACACGGCCTTCCGTGTCCACGAAGCGCTCTTCTCCCGTGTAGAAGGGATGGCACTTGGAGCAGATGTCCACTCGCATCTCGTCCACGGTCGAGAGCGTCTCGAACTCAGCGCCGCAACCGCAGTAGACTTTCGCCTTCTTGAGCTCTGGATGGATTCCCGTCTTCATAAGACCTCCGGTCGATCCTAGCGCTTGGAGTACTGCTCGCTCTTCCGCGCCTTGCGCCGGTTGATCTTCTTGCGCTCAACCTCGCGCGCGTCTCGCGTGAGCAGTCCTGCCTTGCGCAACGGCGTCTTGTACTCCTCCGTCACACCGATCAGAGCCCGTGCGATCCCTAGCTGAACGGCCTCAAGCTGCCCGGTGAATCCTCCGCCGCGCACGCGTGCCTTCACGCTGTACTTTCCGACCGTTCCCGTCGTATAGAACGGCTGCTTGAGCGTCTTCTCCAGATGATCGCTCGCGCGGTAGAACGGGGCAAAATACACATCGGCCGCTCGCCCGTTGACGGTGAGCGTTCCATCGCCCTCAGAAAGGTACACACGTGCCGTGGCCGCCTTCCGGCGTCCAACTGCATGCACCGCACCATTGACTCGCTTTGGCAATCTTCGATCTTGCTGATCCACGAAGAGTCCACACCTCCCAAACTCCAACCGATGAACAGACGGGGAATGATAGCCAAGGGGGTCCGCACTGTCAATGCGCTCTGTCTTCGCGTCGATCAGCGCACAGCCCCCGCCGGACTGAATCACCCCCCACGGTGGCATCATCTCCGCGGACCTTCACGGACCGAAGACTGCCCCCGTCATGAAACGGCCCTGTTCAGTACAACCACCGAACCATCGATTGGAGGAACCGACTGTCCATGCGCTTCATCATCCATCGCTCCGAGACGCGCTTGCTGAGAAACGACATGGACGGGAAGCTGTGCTGCAGAAACATGATCTTGTGCAGGCGCAGCCTGTTCTGAATCGCCAGTCCCCACTCGTTGATCATCTCCCCCGCGCCGTGCCCGATGATGCGGACCCCGTGAATGCGCCCCGTCTTGCTGACATACGCCCGCACGGATCCAATTGCCAGTCCCTCGGCAATGGCTGCGCCGTAGTCCTCGTACCTCTCCTCATGGACTTCGTACGGTGTGCCGGATGCCTGCAGCTCGCGCTCCAGCTTGCCCACATGGGCCACCGGCGGGTCGGTGAACACCGTCCACGGAACGAGGTACTTCGTGTAGTCGAACCGGATCGGCCACGGGGCGATCGCGTTCATCAGCGCGAGCATCCCCTGATGCATGGCGGCATGAGAGAACAAATAGGCCCCGTTGCCGTCTCCTGGCGCGTAGATGGCGCGATGGGTTGTGCGAAGGTGTCGATCCACGTGAATGCCCCGAGCGGAGAACTCGACACCAGCATTCTCCAGGTGGAGATCCGAGACATCATGGCGACGGCCTGCAGCCACCAGCAACCGCTGTCCGCGGAACGTTTCTCCTTGCTCGGCGGCCACGACCACCGAGCCCGCCTCCATCCCGACCTGACGAATGCTTCGCTCGTGGTACACCGCGATCCCTTCGCGAGCGAAGACCTCTTCGAGTTGCCGTCCCGCGTCGGCATCTCCATGCGGAAGGAGGTGCTTATCGAGATGAACCATCGCCACCTTCGAACCCAGACGGCTGAACGCCTGGGCCATCTCGCACCCGATCGCCCCACCCCCGATGATGACCAGGCTCTCGGGGACAGCGTCCAAATCGAATACGGTTTCGTTGGTCAGGAAGTCAACCTCGCTCAGCCCCGGAATCGGCGGCACCGCCGGCTGGGTTCCCGTGCAGAGGAAGAACCGCTTGGCCGTGTACGACCTGCCGTCAAGCGCGACCTCGTGAGGTGAAGCAAACGACGCTGATCCCTCGCGCAGTTTCAGATCGACCTTCTCGAACATCTTGGTCGTCTTCCGTTCGTTGATGAACCGAATGTGCTCGCGCAACCGCTGGAACGTGTCCACAGGATCCGGTACCGCAGCCACCTTAGACAGCGCGAACTCAGGAGCCCGTGAGAACATGTGGCGCTGGTACGCCATCTGCAGCAGGGATTTGCTGGGGATGCACCCCACATTCATGCATTCTCCGCCCAACGCACGCCGCTCGACAGCAAGCACGCGCAGGCCCATGTGGGATGCCATCACCGCGACCGCCATTCCCGCCGGCCCGAGTCCAATCACGCCCACATCATAGTCGTATCGCATGGAGACTCCCTTCCCAAGAGCAGTGCCGACAGAGCAAGTCGCGCCGAGTATAGCGGATGCATGCTGCCGCGTCAGAAGGCGACTCCGTTCTAGATCCCACGGACGACGATCCGTCTCTCCCCACCCAGACCGCCTCTTCCGCGCAGATCGAACCTCCCTCCCCCGCGGCCTCCTTGCACATTAGACCTTGTCCTTTGAATCCTGTCTCGCGAACCCTGTCCTTCCCCCCTTCGCCCTGCTTCGACTTGCCTTGTGTACTCGTCGTCTGTACACTGTAGACACATTGCCCCAAGGAGGCGACCATGGCCACCGTAGGCATTCGAGAACTCAGGCAGCAACTCAGCAAGTACTTGCGTCGTGTGGCCCGTGGGGAGCAGGTTGTCGTTACACAACGGGGGGAACCTGTCGCACTGATCATCCCCCCCGGTCCTGTGCAACCAGAGCAAGAGTTTCTCAGCATGGTCCGGGAGAGAGTTGCCTCCTGGGAGGGTGGGAAGCCCCATGGCGCCAGAGAACCAATTGTTGCCAGGCACGGGTCCATCGCTGAGATGATCTCAGAGGACCGCCGGTGATCCTCTTCCTTGATACCCGTGCACTGATCAAGCTTTACGTGGAAGAGCAGGGATCGCCCGACGTTCGCGCAGCAACAGCGGAGGCACGCGTTGTGGCCGTGTCGCGACTCGCCTATGTCGAAGCCCGGGCCGACCTTGCCCGAGCCTGCCGAGAGACTCGCATCAGTTCCTCCGCGCTCCAGCAGGCCGTCCATGCGCTTCAGCAAGACTGGCCCAGGTTCTTCGTGATCGAGGTGAACGCCGAGGTGGCTCAGCAGGCCGGCGATCTAGCGCAGGCGCACGCACTCCGCGCGTACGATGCACTGCAGCTGGCTTCTGCCCTGGTACTCAGAGGTCGGGTTGACACGGATGTCCGCTTTCTCTCGTTCGATGCAGATCTGACCCACGCCGCGCGAGCCGCAGGATTGGTGTGAACAGACGAGACCCATCGAGAACCGAGTCAAGGTGTCGGGTCATCTCAACGTAATGCACATCACCCCCACCCAACCTCCCCCGTTTGCAGGGGGACAGCCAACCGGTCTGGACAGGGAACAAGGGGAAGGACGGTGTCCCATGTCCGACGTCCTAGGTCGGAAGCCGGCCATCCCAGGGACGGACAGTCATGAGCACGCGACACATGAAGAACACGCGCAAGCACATACCCCCTTCTCTCGCAGAGCCGCAAAGAACGCAGAGAAGGCGTGAAGAAGCGAAGTGCACATGTCACGTGGCCTGCCAGAAGATATGATCTCCTTGGCGATCTTGGCGTCTTGGCGAGAGAAGGAGGTCGTCTTGCAGAGAACGCAAAGACCGCACGATGACAGGCCGGGACTGCGAGCGGTAGGTGCCTGGTTTTCCCCTCCCCCTTTTGACGGGGGAGGGTGGGGGTGCCGCGATCGCCCTTCGTGATGACGCCGACTTCCTGCCGGGAGCAGAAGACCACAGCCCGAGAAGCTAAGCTCGCTGAAAAGAGCACGCAGAACACGAACAGCGAAGACGGCTTCCAGAGGCATCGGTCAAGAGAGCGGCGAGCCCAACTGGGCCGTTCTCACGAGGCCCTTGATCCTCGATCGAGGGGCCAGCCGCAAAGAACGCAGAGAATGCGCGACGACGCGAAGTGCATCATGTCACGCGGCCTGCCAGAAGATATGATCTCCTTGGCGATCTTGGCGTCTTGGCGAGAGTTGACCCCGATCTTCGGACATGGCACATCATCGATGATCATGCGGCCCGTCTTGCCCCTTTCCCCGTGACCCATTACCCGTCACGCGTCACCGATCTTCACCCATT
>CAZQHD010000111.1:0-6011 GCA_964593295.1 uncultured Thermotogae bacterium
GGTTTGCCCGGCGTGACGCCCAGTTCGCGCATGCCGTACAGGATTCTGCGCTGCACAGGTTTGAGTCCATCCCGCACATCGGGGATGGCACGACCCCGGATGACGCTCATCGCGTAGTTGATGTACGACTGCTCCATCTCCTCTTCGATGAACGTGCGTTCGATGCGTTCCATGCTCCCCCCTCAACGGAAGTCAAAGAATACTGAATTCTCTCTTCTGTTGCAAGGTTTCGAGCTTTTGATCCGGGGGAGGAGGCCGCTACAGGCGACGGTCGAAACACAGCTCGACGAGCAGCCCATCGTTACCCGCCGAAGATGCTGACAAGCACGACTTGAAGGCGTTGGCCACCTGATCGTAGTAGGCGTACTGATGCGCTGGAGCCACAGTGTAGATGAACCCCAGCCGCCCGGCGACCAGTTGCTGATACTCTCTGTAGTAGGCGAAGGCCTCGTCCAGGTCGAACGTCCCCGCGCCCAGCTCCAGCAGCTCGTCCACACGTCGGTCGACGGCGTTCGGGTCACCGCACGCGGAGTATCGATGGGCGTGCAACGAACCGCAGGATCGATATAGATGGGCGCTGTCATGCGGCTCATCGCTGCAGGAGAGGCTCATGTAGATCAAATCGCCGGACCCCGCCGACAGCGCTTCGACGAGCACGCGGAAGTCCACCACCCGGATGGTCGCATTCAGCCCGATCGCCTGCCAGCCTTCCACCAGCACCAGTCCGCTGCCCAGCCGCCCCGGCTCGTCGCTCGTCATCAGCTCCATCGTCAGGGCCGCTCCGCTGGGAAGCTGGCGGTATCCGTCACCGCTCTGATCGACCACCCCCAGCCCGTCGAGAAGCGAGGCCGCATGCTGTGGGTCGTACGGAAAGCGGACGGCGTCCTCCTCGGTGATCGGCCCACCGTACCCGTCGCGTCCGGCATAGAAGGGGGACGGCATGGGAACTGGGCTCCACTGGAAGAACGCCAGCCCGGAAAACACCTCATCGACAATCCGCTGCTTGTCAATGCTGTGCGCCAGTGCCTGACGAAACGCCGACGAGCGGTACAAAGAACGCTTCTCGGCATGCGCCCCCTGCGCCAGGCCGATGTCTTGGTTTACCAAGAACCATGTCGCGCCCGGGCCCGGCTCGTCGGTGATCCGCACCGTGAACCCCAGGACATCCGCCTCAAGCCGCAGTAGCGGAAGATCCTCAGCACGGACCGTGAGAATATCGGACTCTCCGGAGCGGAAGCGACGCAACGCAAGCTCGTAGTTCTGAACGAACGTGCACTCCACCGTGTCGTAGTACGGAAGCTGCGTGCCGGCCGTATCGTAGGTATGGTAGAACGGGTTGCGCTCAAGCGTCACGCCGTCCCCGGGCCGGTATTCGGCCACGCGCCACGGACCACTGCCCACGATCTCTCGCGGATCGGTGTCCAGCGCCCACATCCCGTCGAACGCATCCGCTGCGCCCTCCGAATGGAGATCGGCCATGAGCGGTGCCAGTTTGTGCCGCGGCAGCAGGGGGAACCCCAGCGCCTGCAACACGGGGCGGAAGGCACGGCTCAAGAAGAACGCGACGGTCAACTCATCGATCTTCTCGCAGCGGGGAAACGTGCCGTCCGGAAGGCGCTGCGCATCCCGGAAGACGCTCGACACCATCTCGCTCAGCACGACGTCCCGGTAAGTGAAGACGACATCCTCGGCGTTGATCGGCTCCCCATCCGACCACCGCAGTCCACGGCGGAGATGGAACACAATCACCAGACCGTCGTCCGAGATCGTCCAAGACTTGGCCAAGTCGGGGACCACCGCGCCGCTGACCGGATCCATGCCCACCAGCCCCCGATGGGTGCGATGGGTGAACCACGTCGTGCCGGTCCCTTCTGCCGTGTGGGGATTCCACGTTCTTGGCAGAGCCGTCCGGTCGAGCCGCAGCGTTCCGCCGCGGACGCCCAGTTCCATCCCCTCGTACGTAGTGCCCGTCTGTCCCAAAGGAAGGATCCGCGCATCCAACGGCATCAGGTCGTACGCTTGTCCCCCGACCGCAAACGCCACCACACAGAGGAAGAGAGAGAGGACGCATCTTCCGACCGGGCGTCCAGACGAGGATCGTGGCCCCCGGCGTGCATCATGCAGCACAGCGTATGCGCTGCGCGCCCCGAGGGATGGGAGTCCCCAGATAATACGAAACAAGGACCCCCCACCGAGGTCCCCCTTCCGACGGCTCTGGATACACATAGTTCTTCCGTTTGTACTCTTTGGATTTGAAGAAGTTGTGAAGCAGCCGCGGTTCCTCGGTGTCGCTTCCCGCCTCAGCTCGGAGACACCTCCGTGTCGAAAGCGCCGACACGTTTCGGTACGCTTAGGGCCATGGACACCCATCTTGAATCCCAGATCCGCGTGGTGTTGCGCTCGGCGTACCATGCAGCGTTCTCCTCCGACCCTCCCCCGGAGATGATTCAAATCCGCGCTACGGATCGACCGGAGTTCGGTGACTACAGCACCAACCTCGCGTTGCTTTCGTCCTCGGCGTTGGGCGAGCCTCCGCGAGAGATCGCAACGCGGCTTGCGTCCGCGATCGAGGCCCAGGAGGACGCGCTGCCATCGTGCCCGATGCGCACAGTGGAGGTGGCCGGGCCGGGATTTCTCAACCTGTTCCTCAAGCCCGGCGCAATTCATCAGGCCCTGCAACGTATCTGCGAGCAGGGATCGAAGTACGGAACCTCAACCCTGGGACAAGGCAAGCGCATCCAGGTGGAGTTCGTCTCCTCCAACCCCACCGGACCGCTGACCGTCGGACACGGTCGCCAGGCCGTGTTGGGCGACGTCCTGGCCACGCTGCACACGCGGATCGGGTACCAGGTGCATCGCGAGTACTACTTCAACGACGCCGGACGGCAGGTGGACCGGTTGGCTGAATCGCTGTGGGTGCGACATCGCGAGTTGCACGGCCAGACGCACACCCTTCCCGAAGATGGATACCAGGGCGAGTATCTGCAGACGATCGCTCGGCAGGTCGATCGCGACGAGCCCCAGGCCGCGGAGATCTACCCCGTCTTTGATGAAGCGGCCAACCGGTTCTACGCAAAGCAGGCCGTCGAGCGTATCTGTACGGTCATCGAGCAAGATTTGACCGCACTGGGTGTCTCCTTCGATGAATGGTTCCGCGAGACACAGTTGCACGATCGGGGCGAAGTGGACGCGGCGCTGGACGCACTCCGCCAGGCCGGGGTGGTGTACGAGGACGGAGGCGCCGTCTGGTTCGCGGCCCAGCCGCATGGTGGCGTCAAGGACTTCGTGCTGATCCGCTCCGACGGTCGACCCACGTACGAACTGGTGGACATCGCCTATCATCTGGACAAGCGTCGGCGCGGGTTCGACGCCGTGCTCAACGTCCAGGGTGCCGATCACCATGCACAGCAGACCTGCGTGTTGGCCGCGATGCGCGTGCTCGGCCTGCCCGAGGATTGGCTCGCCTACGCCATGCATCAGTTCGTCAGCCTGAAGGAGCAGGGCAAGGTCCTCAAGATGTCGACCCGGGCGGGACGGTTCGTCACGCTGCGTGACCTCGTGGACGATCTAGGCAAGGACATCGTCCGCTACTTCATGATCTCCCGGAAGCCGGAAGCCCATCTGGAGTTCGATCTGGATCTGGCGCGCACCGAATCGGCCGACAATCCGGCCACCTACATGCAGTACGCGTACACCCGGATCCGATCGGTGTTCCGAAAGGCGGGCTCGCCGCCGTCGACCTCGTCGGACGCCGACCTGTCACGACTGCAGGAGCCGGAGGAGCTGGCGCTGATCAAGACACTCGATCGTTTCCCGCAGGTCATCGCCCATGCCGCGCTTCAGACCGCGCCGCACGCGGTGGCAGAGTACGGGCTGGCCCTCGCCCGATCACTGCACGCCTACTACGATCATCACCGGGTGCTGTGTGACGATGCCCCGCTGCAGACGGCACGGCTGACCCTGCTCTACGCCATCCAGCTCGTGCTCCGCGGATGCCTGGAGATCCTCGGCATGGAGACCCCGGAGGAGATGTGATGGCGTGGATGGATCGGCTGCGATCGGGGCTGAGCAAGACGAGGTCCGGCATCACGGACACCGTCGCCCATCTGCTGCGCGGCACGCGACGCCTTTCCGAGGAGCAACTGGAGCAGTTGGAGGAGGCACTGATCGCCGGAGACATCGGAGCCGTCACCGCAGCGCAGCTGGTCGCGTCGTTGCAGGAAGCGATGACAAGGGACGACACTGAGCCTCTCTCCGTGCTGAAGCAGTCTGTTCTCGCGCGAATGGAGGGGATCGAGAAAGCGTTGACCTTGCGCACCGACGGCGCCCCCACCGTGGTCCTCGTGGCCGGCGTCAACGGTGCCGGCAAGACCACGACGATCGCCAAGCTGGCCGCGCAGCTGCGCGCGGACCATCCCGACCTCCCGGTGACGTTTGCCGCCGCGGACACGTTTCGGGCCGCCGCCATCGAGCAACTCGCCATCTGGGCACAGCGCACCGGAGCTGACTTCATCCACCATCAACCCGGTGCCGATCCGTCGGCCGTGGTGTTCGACGCGCTGGACCACGTCCTGCGCGTCGGGGGCGTCCTGTTCATCGACACGGCCGGGCGGCTGCAAACCAAGCACAATCTGATGGAGGAACTGAAGAAGATCGAACGAACCGTGCAGCGGAAGCTCGGCCGCGCCTCTGACGAGCGGTTGCTTGTGCTGGACGCCACCACCGGACAAAATGGAGTCTCCCAGGCGCGCCACTTTCACGAGGCGATCGACCTGTCCGGCATCATCCTGACCAAGGTCGACGGAACCGCCAAGGGCGGGGTCGTGCTGGCGATCTGGGACACACTGCGGATTCCGCTGACGCACATCGGCGTCGGCGAGACCGCACAGGATCTGCACGCATTCTCAGCACATGAATTCGCGGAGGCGCTCTTCGACCGCCCGGTGCGGTGAGGCGTCCGATAGAGATCAGAGGAGGAGTACTGTGGGCAAGCATGTCTTCTTTTTCAGCAAGGAACAGACCGACGGCACCGCCGAGATGAAGCCGCTGCTGGGCGGCAAGGGAGCCAACCTGGCCGTCATGTCGGGACTGGGTATTCCCGTCCCCCCGGGGTTCACGATCACCACCGAAGTCTGCGCGCACTACGAGGCAAACGACGGCGCCTACCCCGACGGCGTGCGCGACGACGTGGCGGAGCATCTGAAGAGACTCGAGACAGCCACCGGAAAGGTGTTCGGCGGACAGGAGAACCCGTTGCTCGTCTCGGTCCGATCCGGCGCCGTGGTGTCGATGCCGGGGATGATGGACACTGTCTTGAACCTGGGGCTGAGCGACAAGACCGTGACCGGCTTGGCCGCCAAATCCGGCAACGAGCGGTTTGCCTACGACTCCTACCGACGGCTGCTGCAGATGTACGGCGACGTCGTCATGGAGCTGCGCCCGGAAAGCGAGAGCGATCCCGATCCGTTTGAGGAGATCCTCGACGAGGTGAAGGAGACCCGCGGGGTGACGCTGGACACGGAGCTGACCACCGGGGATCTGAAGGAGATCGTGCGTCGGTTCAAGGAGGCCATCGAGAGGAAGGCCGGTCGGCCGTTCCCGCAAGACCCCATGGAGCAGCTCTGGGGCGCCATCGAAGCCGTATTTCGATCGTGGAACAACCCACGTGCGAGGACGTACCGACGGATCCATGACATCAAAGGGCTCATCGGAACCGCCGTCAACGTGCAGGCGATGGTGTTCGGCAACATGGGGGACGGCTGCGGCACCGGGGTGGCATTCACTCGGAACCCCGCCACCGGTGAGAACGTCTTCTACGGAGAGTACCTGATGAACGCGCAGGGCGAAGACGTGGTCGCCGGCATCCGCACCCCGCTTCCGATCACCCAACTCGGCGAAGAGATGCCGGCGGTCTACGAAGAGCTGCTGGAGATCCGCGCCAAGCTCGAGGACCACTATCGCGACATGCAGGACATCGAGTTCACCATCGAAGACCGCCAGCTGTACATGCT